>DASVSP010000011.1:0-9338 GCA_036388065.1 Allosphingosinicella sp. | reverse complement strand
TTGATGAGGGCGAGGCTGGCCTAATTCCTCCCCGACATTTGTCGGGGAGGGGGACCGCGCGAAGCGGGGTGGAGGGGTTCTTCGGACTCAGCAAAAGCCCCTCCACCATGCTTCGCATGGTCCCCTCCCCCGGAAATCCGGGGGAGGATTTCAGGCGGCGAGCGGGAACCTCAATAGCCTGTCCGCCACCGGCACCAACGCCTCGGCCTTCGGACCGACCGCCCTGACGATCTCCGGGTGCCCGGCGTCCAGCCCGCCGGTCAGTGAGCCGAAGGCGGGGAGGATCAGCTTCCTCTTCGTCGCGACGAAGCAGCGGCGCGAGACCTTGCGGCCCCGGTGCTGGATCCTCAGCTTCGGGTGGAAGTGGCCGGACAGCTCGGGCCGCGACTCGCTCGGATCGGCCTCGTGGCGGAGGAGGAGGCCTTCCACTTCGGCCTCCTCGACGACCGCTCCCCCGCAATGGTCCGCGATCCCGGGATCGTGATTGCCGGTGATCCAGGTCCAGCGGACCGCTCCGGTCAGGGCGACGAGCATCTCCCTCGCGCGGGCCGGAAGGCGGTCGCAGCCGTGGCGGTCGTGGAAGCTGTCGCCGAGGCACCAAATCTCTTCGGCGCCGGTCGAGATCGAGAGCGCGGTGAGATCGGCCAGGGTGGCGATCGAATCGTAGGGAGGGAGCATCTGGCCCAGCCGGGCGAACCAGCTCGCTTTCTCGAGATGCAGGTCTGCGACCAGCAAGGCGCGCCGCGACGGCCAGAACAGGGCACCCTGGGCGAGCGCCATCAGCTCGTGCCCACAGAACGAAAAGCGAACCATGCTTATGCCTATAGCCCCGGCCGGCGCCGGAGCAAGGGCTCAGCGCCCGGAGTTGGGGATAACCGACGAATCGAGCGCGGGCGGCTGGGCCGGGCGATGGTCGACCAGGCTGGGTGTCGAGGTCGCGAAGAGCACCGCTCCGACGACGAAGCCTTCGGCGACGAGGACGAACGGGTTGGTGAGCTTCTTGAGGAGTTTCATTCCGAAGGCCTGCGCCTTCGCAGGTAAACAAGAGGTGAATTCAATTTGCCTCCCCATGCGCAGCATGGGGAGGGGGACCACCCGAAGGGTGGTGGAGGGGTAATTGCACAGGCCTTCGCCAGCTACCCCTCCACCGCCTTCGGCGTCCCCCTCCCCATCTTCGATGGGGAGGCAGAGCGTTACGCGACCTCCGGCTCCTTCTTCGGCGCCTTATCCGCCTCGATGGTGCGGGTCTGGCCGCTTCCGATCTCGATCTTGCGCGGCCTCATCGCGTCGGGGATCTCCCGGACCAGCTCGATCGAGAGCAGGCCGTCCTTCATGTCGGCGGCCTCGACCCGGACGAAGTCGGCGAGCTCGAAGCGGCGCTCGAAGGCCCGGGTGGCGATCCCCATGTGAAGGAAATTGCCCTCCTTGCCCCGGTTCTCGGACTTGCGGCCGACCACGACCAGCATGTTCTGGCGGGCCGTGATGTCGATGTCCGAGGAGCTGAAGCCGGCCACGGCGAGCGTGATCCGGTAGCGGTCGTCGCTGAGCTTCTCGATGTCGTAGGGCGGGTAATTGTCCGACTGCTCGGCCCGCGCGCTTTCGAGGAAGTCGAAGAGGCGGTCGAAGCCGACGGTGCTGCGGCGATAGGGGGTGAAATCCATGCTTCTCATGTCAATGTCCTCCGTTTGAGCAACATCGTGAGGAGCGGCGGCAAAGAGCGCATCGCCCCTCGCGGATACAGGTGCGGACACCATGAACGGGTCGTCCGACGGCGGCGATCTAGGTAAGGATTTTAGAGGTTCAAGACCTTCAAATCCTCCCCGCGATTTCGCGGGGAGGGGGACCGCCCGAAGGGTGGTGGAGGGGTTCTTCCAGGATCGAAGAGCCCCTCCACCAGGCTTCGCCTGGTCCCCCTCCCCTGCAAATGCAGGGGAGGACTAGGTCTGCAGATTCTCCTCCACCGCGCTCGCCAGCTGAGCCAGCGTGAAGGGCTTCCTGAGCACCGGCACATCCCCGCCGAGCGCCGACTCCAGCTGCTCGCTTTCCGCATAGCCGGTGACGAAGACGATCGGCAGGCCGGGATGAAGCTCGCGCGCCGCCCGGGCGGCCTCGGCTCCGTTCATTCCGGGCATCGCGTAATCCATCAGGACCAGGTCCGGCCGCCATTCGCGCATGGCCCGGAGCCCCTCCGCGCCGGAGGCCGCCGAGACGACGGTGCAGCCGAGGCCCTCGAGCGATTCGGCGAGGAAGCCTCGAACGTCGGAATCGTCGTCGACGACCAGGAGGCTCGTTCCCGCGGCCGCGCCCTGAGGCGCTTCGCTGGAACGGCCGGAAACCTCGACTTCGGCCTCCGCCGGAACGCCGGCGGCCGGAAGCAGGATGTGGACGGACGTGCCCTTTCCCTGCTCGCTGTCGATTCGAAGGGTGCCGCCCGCCTGCTGGGCGATGCCGTAGACCTGGGCGAGGCCGAGGCCCGTGCCCTTGCCCAGCGGCTTGGTCGAATAGAAAGGCTCGGTGGCCCGGGCAAGGACGTCGGGGGGCATTCCCGAGCCGGTGTCGGCGACCGTGATCCGGACGAACGCGCCGGCGGGATGGTCCGGCGCTTCTTCGAGCTCGACCCGGTCCGTACAGATCGTCAGCGTTCCGCCGTCGGGCATTGCGTCGCGGGCGTTGATGGCGAGATTGAGGATCGCGTTCTCGAGCTGGTTGGCGTCGCAAACGCCGTGGCCGGCGCCCGGGTCGAGGCGGGTCTCGATCCTCACCTCCCCGCCGATCGTGTGGCCGAGTAGGCGCTGCATGGCCTCGATCACCGAGTTGACCGCGAGCGGCGCCATGCTGATCCGCTGGATCCTCGAGAAGGCGAGGAGCTGGCCGGTCAGCTTGGCGCCGCGCCGGGTCGATTCGAGCGCGGTCTCGGCGATCCGCTTGAGCCTCGCATCCTCGACCCGGGAGGCGATCATCTCGAGCCCGCCCATGATCGGGGTGAGGAGGTTGTTGAAATCGTGGGCGATCCCGCCGGTGAGCTGGCCCACCGCCTCCATCTTCTGGGCCTGGCGGAGCGCCTCCTCCGCCTTGAGCCGCTCGCCGACCTCCGACTGGAGCCTGTCGAGGGCGGCGCTGAGGTCGGAGGTGCGCTCGAAGACCCGCCGCTCGAGAGTCTCGTTGACCTCGCGAAGCGCCGATTCGGCCCGCTTCAGCTCGGTGATGTCGTGGGCGACCCCGATGAAGCCGCAATGCTCGCCCTGCGCGCCCCAGCGCGGCTGCGAGACGGAGCGGATCCAGCGCCATTCCCCGCGGCTTCGATAGCGGGCCACCAGCTCGAACGTCTCGAGCGACGCCTCGCCGGCGATCGACTCGGCGACGACCCGGCTCGAATCCTCGGGGTGGATGACGGTTCGCCAGTCGAAGTCGACCGCCTGCTCGTAGCTGATCCCGAGGAACTCGACATAGGCGCGATTGACGAAGCTCCGCCTTCGGTCGAGCTTGGTCACCCACATCGGCACCGGCGCCAGATCGGCGATGAGGCGGAATCGCTCCTCGCTTTCCCTGAGAGCGGTCTCGGCGACGATCCGCTCGGTGACGTCGTAGCCGTCGGCGAAGATCCCGTTCACCGCGCCGCTCGAATCGAAGATGGGCTGGAAGACGAAGTCGAGAAGCCGCTCCTCGCGAGGGCCGCCGGGGCTTCGCTGCAGCCTGACGGGCACCGACCGGCCGGAAAAAGGCTTGCCGCTGCTATAGACCTTGTCGAGCGCTTCGAAGAGGCCTTGGCCCTCCACCTCGGGAACCGCCTGCCGGACCGGCTTGCCGATCAGGTCCGTCCGTCCGACCAGGGCCTGGTAGGAGGCGTTGGCCATTTCGAAGACATGGTCGGGGCCGCGCACCACCGCCATGAAGCCGGGCGCGTTGTCGAACAGCTGGCGCAGGCGCTCGGTCTCGTTGAGGCGCTCGCGCTCGGCGAGGACGGTCGCGGTGGTCTCGGTGCAGACGCACAACATGCCCGCCGCCGCCCCGTCGTCGCCGCGAAGGGGGCTGTAGGAGAAGGTGAACCAGGTCTGCTCCGCAAACCCCTTGCGGGTCATGGTGAGCGGCAGGTTTTCGAAATAGGTCGATTCGCCGGCGAGGGCCCGGCGCACCAGCGGCTCGAGGTCGTGCCAGATATCCGCCCAGACATCCTCGAACGCATGGCCGAGCGCGGCCGGATGCTTGCCGCCGAGTACGTCCGAATAAGCGTCGTTGTAGAGGAATCGGAGCTCCGGACCCCAGGCGAGGAACATCGGGAATTTGGACGAGAGGAGGATTCCGGCGGCGGTCTTCAGCGCCTGCGGCCACCCCTCGGGAGCCCCGAGCGGCGAGCACGACCAGTCGTAGCGGCGCATTCGCTCGCCCATCTCGCCGCCGCCGGCGAGGAACGAGAGGCTTTCTGGACCGGCCGGGCTTCCGGTTTCGCTGGACGCCATCGATACTCCACGCTCGCCCCCCGGCCCGCGCGGCGCGTAACTAGCCCCGGCGCGCGGCTTGTGGAAGACCCCCGGGAGGGTCTATTTCGAAACCGACGAGGAGAGAGCCGATGTTCACCGACATGAGGGACGGCACCGCCGAGGATTGGGCCCATATCGCCGCCGAGCACGGCAAGCACATCAAGAGCGCCGCCGCGCGGCAGATCATGGACTGCCTCGCCCGGCTGGAATCGATCGAGGTCGGCTTCGCCGCAAACCAGCTCACCCACTCGCTGATGGCCGGGACCCTCGCGCGCCGCTCCGGTGCCAGCGACGAGGAGGTGGTCGCGGCGCTGTGCCACGATCTCGGCAAGCTCTTCTCGATCCCCAATCACGGGCCGATCGCGGCGGAGATGCTCAAGCCTTACGTGCGCGAGGATATCTATCACGCAATCTACTGGCACCAGGAATTCCAGGGCCGTTATTATTTCGAGCATCTCGGCAAGGACCCCGAGGGCCGGGGGCGGTTCAAGGGGGAGAGCTGGTTCGGCTTCGCGGAGAAGCTGGTCGACGATTGGGACGCTCCGGCCTTCGATCCGGGGTTCGAGGTCGATCCGCTGGAGAGCTTCGAGCCGGAGGTGGCGAGGGTGTTCTCGAATCCGAGGGCGATGGTTTAGGAGCAGCCCGTCACCCCGGCGAAAGCCGGGGCCTCGGTGAGACCCGATGAGCCTTTTCCGACCTGAGGTCCCGGCTTTCGCCGGGATGACGGGAAAAGGCGGTTTTTCCGGTTCTCCCCGCCCTCCCCCGGGAACCGCCGCCACGGCTCGCGGTTAGGGCCCACCATGGCAATCCAACCCATAAGCTGGCCCGCGCTCAAGGACTGGAAGGACGTCCTCCTGCGCACCTGGAAGGAGGCGGGGGACGACAATGTCGGCCTGCTCGCCGCCGGAGTGGCCTTCTACCTCTTCCTCGCCTTCGTTCCACTGCTCGCCTCGGCTGTGCTCACCTACGGCCTGGTCGCGGACCCGCAGACGGTGGCGGAGCACATCCAGACCCTTGCGCGGACCCTCCCCCGCGAGGCGGCCTCGATCATCGGCGACCAGCTTCAGGCCATCACCGGCAGCAAGAGCGGCTCCCACGGCCTCGGCCTGCTGCTCGCCATCGCGATCGCCCTCTACGGAGCGAGCAAGGGATCGGCGTCCGTCGTCACCGCGCTCAACATCGCCTACGAGGTCAAGGAGAGCCGCGGCTTCGTCAAGCGCACCCTGCTGGCGCTTCTGATGACGGTGGGGCTGGTGGTGATCGTGCTGTTCGGAGCCACGGCCATTTCGGCGCTCGCCTTCATCGAGCACCTTCTCCCCTTCTCCTCGCCGATCGTCCACACCCTTCTCCAGATCCTGCTCTGGGCTGTCGCGGCGGCGGTGCTCGCGCTCGGCCTCGCTTTGGTCTACCGCTATGCGCCCAACCGTCCCGACGCACCCTGGGCCTGGGTCACCCCGGGCTCCGCGGCCGCAACCCTGCTCTGGCTGCTCGCGAGCTTCGGCTTCGGCCTCTACGTCTCCAATTTCGGAAACTACAACGCCACCTATGGCTCGCTCGGCGGGGTCGTCGTCTTCCTGACCTGGCTCTACCTCAGCGCCTATATCGTCCTGATGGGCGGCGAGATGAACTCCGAGCTGGAGCGCCAGCAGGCGAAGGAGGCGGGGCTCGCGGCGAAGCCGGCGGCGGCGGCAGGCGGAGGGGAGCCGGCGGAGGAGGCTTCACCCAGGCCGAAAGCCGGTCAGGACCGAATCAGCTGGCCGATGGCGGCGGTGGGGTTCGTTTTGGCGCGAAGGGGTGGCCGCTAGCTAAATCCTCCCCGCGATTTCGCGGGGAGGGGGACCAGGCGAAGCCTGGTGGAGGGGTACTTCGGACTCAGCAAGGCCCCTCCACCATGCTCCGCCTGGTCCCCTCCCCTACAAAAGCAGGGGAGGATTTTCAGGAAGCTCAATCCAGCCGCATCGCAGTCGCGGCCAGGCTCTCCGCCTCGATCAGAAGCTGGTCGTCGACCGTGCCCTGCGGCATCCGTTCGCGGCCGATGATGGTGAGGACCGGCACCGCCATGGGCGAGACCCGGTCGAGGTCGACGTGGAGCATCGTGCCCTGCGCCCGGTCGAGCAGGCGCGCCAGCCGGCCGACGTCGGTCATCTTCTCGCGCGCGTCGGCCCAGGCCGCCTTCAGGAGCAGGTGGTCGGGCTCGTAGCGCCTCAGGACGTCGTAGATGAGGTCGGTGGAGAAGGTGACCTGCTTGCCGGTCTTGCGCTTGCCGGGATGGGCGCGCTCGACCAGGCCTCCGATGACGGCAACCTCCCGGAAGGCGCGCTTGAGGAGGTGCGAGCCTTCCACCCAGTCGACGAACTCCTTCTCGAGTATGTCCGCCGAGAACAGCGCTCCGGGATCGGCGATTCGCTCCAGGCCGTAGCAGGCGAGCGCGTAGTCGTTGGCGACGAAGCCGAGCGGCTTGAGCCCCGAGCTCTCCATCCGCCGGGTGATCAGCATCCCGAGCGACTGGTTCGCGTTCCACCCCTCGAAGCTGTAGGCGGCCATGTAGTGGACGCCCTCGTGGGGGAAGGTCTCGACGAGCAGCTGGTCGGGCGCCGGGATGGCCGAGCGATAGTCCTGGACGCTCAGCCAGTCGCGGACGGGGTCGGGGAAGCGGGGCCACTGGTCCCGGTCGAAGAGGAAGGTCCTGACCCGGTCGGCGAGGTTGGTGCTGATCGCGAGCCTTGCGCCCATGTAGGTCGGGATCCGGGCGGATTTGGTCGTCGCCCGGACGATGAGGTCGATCCCGTCGATCCGCTCCACCTCCAGCACCAGGCCGGAGAAGAAGAAGGTGTCGCCGGGGCTCAGGGTCTCGGCGAAATTGTCCTCCACGGTTCCGAGCAGGCGGCCGCCCTTGAATCGGACGTAGTAGAGCGGGGTGTCGACAATGATCCCGGCGTTCATCCGGTGCTGCTGGATGAATCGGGGGTGCGACACCCGCCAGGTGCCGTCCGGATCCCTGACGATCCGGCGGTAGCGGTCATAGGCGCGGAGCGAATAGCCGCCGCTCTCGATGAAGGCGAGGACGGCCTTGAACGATTCCTCCTTCAGCCCCGCATATGGCGCGGCGGAGCGCACTTCGTCGAGCAGGTCCTGCTCGCGGAAGGGCGCCGCGCAGGCGACGGCCATGATATGCTGGGCAAGGACGTCGAGCGCGCCGGGCCGGAAGATCTCCGAGTCGAGGGCGCCCTCCTCGACGGCGTCAAGCGCTGCGCGGGCTTCGAGATATTCGAACCGGTTGCCGGGGACGATGATCGCTTCGGACGGCTCGTCGAGGCGATGGTTGGCCCGGCCGATGCGCTGGGTGAGGAGAGAGCTGCCCTTGGGAGCGCCCATCTGGATGACCAGGTCGACATCGCCCCAATCCACCCCCAGGTCGAGGCTCGCGGTGCACACCAGGGCGCGAAGCCGCCCCTCGGCCACGGCATTCTCCACCTTCCGCCGAGCCTCCAGAGCGAGCGAGCCGTGGTGTATCCCGATCGGCAGGTGGCTTTCGTTGACCGCCCAGAGATCCTGGAAGATCAGCTCGGCGAGCGAACGCGTGTTGCAGAAGATCAGGGTCGTCTTGTGCCGCTCGATCTCTCCCATCACCCGCTGGGCGGCCCAGCGGCCGGAATGGCCGGCCCAGGGGATCTTGTCGCCTTCGGGAAGCATGATCGAGAGCCGCGCCGGAGCGCCGAGGTCCCCTTCGACCCGCTCGACCAGCTCCGAATCCGCGTACGGCGCGAGCCAGCCCTGGAAGGCCTCGGGGTCGGAGACGGTGGCGGACAGGCCGACCCGGCGAAGCTTCGGCGCGAGGACCTGAAGCCTTGCCAGCGCCAGCGACAGGAGGTCGCCGCGCTTTCCGGTGGCGAAGGCGTGGATCTCGTCGATCACCACGGTGCTGAGGTTTTCGAACAGCAGGGCGCTGTCTTCGTGGCTGAGCAGGAGGCTCAGCGATTCGGGCGTGGTCAGAAGCATCTGGGGCGGCCGTGCCCGCTGCCTCGCCTTGCGGTCCGAAGGCGTATCCCCCGTTCGGGTCTCGACCCGGATCGGGAGCTCCATTTCTTCGATCGGAGTGAGGAGGTTGCGCTGGACGTCCACCGCCAGCGCCTTGAGCGGCGAGATGTAGAGGGTGTGGAGGCCGTCCCCCTTCCGTTCGGGCTGAGCCTGTCGACGCCCCTTGCTTCCTTCTGAGACCGCGGAAGCCAAGGAATGCCCTTCGACAGGCTCAGGGCGAACGGCTTGCGTGCCGTCCATCGCCTCGACCAGCTCGACGATCGACGGGAGGAATCCGGCCAGCGTCTTTCCGGCCCCGGTGGGCGCGACGAGCAGCGCGCTTCGCCCGGCGCGAGCCGCCGCGAGCATCTCGAGCTGGTGCCGGCGCGGGGCCCAGCCCTTGGCCTCGAACCAGGAGGCGATGACGGGCGGGAGCGTCTCTATCGTCATTCCGGACTTGATCCGGAATCCATGAACACGGTCTTCGCCGAACTCTCAACCGCCGTGTTCATGGATCCCGGCCTCCGCCGGGATGACGGAAAGTCACGATCGGGCGTCGTCCCCGCTGCGCCGCTTTTCCTCTTCCTCGCGATAGAGGTCGCGGGCGCCTTGCTCGCTCCGGTCGATGTCGCGCTTGCTGGTCTTGCGGTTGCGGAGCAGGACCCAGAGCAGGACGGCCGCGAGCAGCAGCGGCCCGACGAAGTTGATGATTCCCCAACTGCCTCCACCTGCGTCCATGCTTTCGCTCCTTCCCATGCGTTCAAATGCGGGCGCCGCGCTTGGCGTTGCCCATGCTCGACTCCATATAGCTCCCGATGGCCCGTCTCGGTTCCTGGATCGAGC
>DASVSP010000010.1:0-83582 GCA_036388065.1 Allosphingosinicella sp. | reverse complement strand
GCATAGCCGGTGTGGCGCCAGTAGATCTTGTCCTGGAGCTTCTTGCCGGTGAAGCGCACCTTGTCGGCGTTGACGACGACGACATGGTCGCCGCAATCGACGTGCGGGGTGTAGCTCGGCTTGTGCTTGCCGCGCAGGATGTTGGCGATGATCGAGGCGAGGCGGCCGACGACCAGCCCGTCCGCGTCGATCAGATGCCATTTCTTCTCCACCTCGGCCGGCTTGGCCGACTTGGTGGTCTTCATCAGCGCCTTCATGGCCTGAATCTCCCTTGGAGGCCCGGGCCTCGCCTGAAATGAACCGCGCCGCTTCCCGAAGGCAGCGGCGCTTGGGCCGGCAAATGACAGCGGAGGGCCCGGAAGTCAAGGAAAAGCGGGGGTTTGACGAGAGGTATTATACTACCTTGACAGTTCCGAATGGATCCATTCCGAATAGGGGCCGAGCGGGTTGGCGATGGGCCAGACGACCGCGGCGGGAAGCTCATAGGGGTGCAGCTCGGTCAGCCGGTCGATGAGTCCGGCGGCGAGGTCCGAGCGGGTCTTGAACAAAGCGGCGACCTCGGCCGATTCCTCGATCGCGCCCTGCCAATGATAGATGGAATGGCAGGGTCCCAGGATGTTGGCGCAGGCGCAATGGCGCTCCTCCACGAGGATCCGAGCGATGCGGAGCGCCTCTTCCTGCGAAGGGAAGGTGGCGTAGACGGTGACGATTCCAATCATGCCGGCGCGCCTTGAAGGCCGAGGGGAAGGGGCCTTGCGCCCCTTCGGTCTCCCAACCGGTGCGCGGCGACGAGCGTCGCGGCGAGGAGAAGCACCGCCATGCCCTGGTGCGAGGCCGCGATCCAAAGCTCCACTCCGGAGAGCAAGGTGAAGATTCCGAGGAGGATCTGCACCGTCACCGCTCCGGCGAGCGCTCCGGCCGCCTGCCGATGCCCCGCCCGCCAGGCGTTCCGGGCGAGCACGAAGGCCGCCGCCGCGACCGCGAAGGCCAGCCAGCGGTGGACGAACTGGACCATGATCGGATTGTCGGCGAAGTTCCTGAGGAAGGGCTCGAGCAGGGGCGCGTCGGCGGGGAACCATCGGTCTCCCATCTTCGGCCAGCTCGAATAGGCGTAGCCGGCGTCGAGCCCTGCGACATAGGCTCCGAACAGGAACTGAAGGAAGAGCAGCGACAGCATCCAGATACCCGCGGTCGGGATCCGCGCCGCCCGGGCCTCCCGGTTACGGGCGAGGCCGAGCAGGTCGAGCGCAAGCCACAGCGTCGCCGCGAAGATCGCCAGCGCCATGAGCAGGTGGACGGCCAGGCGGACGTGGCTGACGTCCGGACGGTCGACGAGGCCGGAGGCGACCATCCACCAGCCGATCGCGCCCTGCAGCCCGCCGAGCGCGAGAAGCGCCGCGAGCTTCCAGCCGTAGCCGGCCGGGATCGCCCGTTTCCAGGCGAACCAGAGCAGCGGCAAGGCGAAGGCGAGGCCGATGATCCGGCCGAGCAGCCGGTGGACATATTCCCAGAAATAGATGTTCTTGAAGTCCTCGATGCCCATCCCGTTGTTGACGAGCTGATATTGTGGGCTCTGCTTGTAGGCCGCGAACTCGGCCGCCCAGGCCTCGTCCCCGATCGGCGGCAGGGTCCCCGACAAGGGCTCCCAACGGACGATCGAAAGCCCCGATTCGGTCAGCCGGGTGATCCCGCCGACGACGACCATGAGGAAGACGAGCGCTGCGACGGCGAGAAGCCACAGGGCGACGGCTCGGGGCCTGGCGGAAGGGGCTGCGGCGGGGCTGGCCATTCGCGCGATATGGTCGCCGAACCGCGCAAAGCCAATGCAACTTTTTTATGAATGTTATGTTGTATCTTTACGGCGACGATATTATAAAGGCGTCGTCAGGGAGAAGTACGAGTTCATGTTTGCGAAGGCGGGACAAGGGGGGTCGATGGACCGGATGGCGATCGCGCTGTCCGGGCTGTGCCTCGTCCATTGCCTCGCGACTTCGGTCGTCCTTGCCCTGCTCGCCTCCGCCGGCGGCATCCTGGTCGCACCGGCCATTCACGAGGTCGGGCTGACCTTCGCGATCGTCCTGGGCGTCGTGGCGCTGGGTCGCGGCATCAGCGAGCATGGCTTCATGATGCCTTCGGCGGTTGGCGGCCTCGGCCTCGGAGTGATGGCGGGCGCCCTCACCATGCCCCATAGCGACATCGAGACGGTCTACACCGTCGTTGGAGTCGCGATCCTCGCTTTGGGGCACGATCTGAATCGCCGGGCGGTGATCTGACTGCTCAACTCGTCATTGCGACAAGCCGAGGCGACGAAGCGCTCCACTCGCCTTTCGCTGCCGCTGACTGGATTGCTTCGCTTCGCTCGCAATGACGGGGGAGCCTTGTTACACCCCTGCAAAAGCCTTACCTTGCGCCCATGGCGCACCACCACCACCACGAGGCGCATGAGGGCGCCTCTCTCATGCAGGCCGCTCAAAGCTCGATGGAGAAATCGGGCGAGCAGTGGACCCAGATGCGGTCCGCGGTCTTCGAGGCGCTGGCCGGGTTCGACCGGCCGGCTTCCGCCTACGATATCGCCGACAAGGTGAGCCAGTCGCAGGGCCGGAGGGTGGCCGCGAACAGCGTCTACCGGATCCTCGATCTGTTCGTCGGAGCGAACCTCGCCCGCCGGGTCGAGAGCGCCAACGCCTATATCGCCAACGACCATCCCGACTGCCTTCACGACTGCATCTTCCTGATCTGCGACTCGTGCGGCAACACCACCCATCTCGACGACGACAAGCTTTCGA
Organism: Allosphingosinicella sp.; assembly: GCA_036388065.1. Classification (GTDB taxonomy): domain Bacteria; phylum Pseudomonadota; class Alphaproteobacteria; order Sphingomonadales; family Sphingomonadaceae; genus Allosphingosinicella. The sequence continues at coordinate 80,796 of DASVSP010000010.1, read as the reverse complement.
ACGGAGTCCGGGCCGCGGCGACCGACGCCGGCTTCACGCCCGAGCGGCCGGTGATCGAGGTGAGGGGCACCTGCCCGGACTGCAAGGTCGCCTGACCGTGCGGACGAGCTCGGGCGAGGGGGCGTTGCTCCTTTCCCGTTCCGGCTGAGCCTGTCGAAGCCTTCTCGCTTCTCTTTCAGAACAGGAAGCAAAGCCCTTCGACAAGCTCAGGGCGAGCGGGATCGGATAGTTCGATCCGATCCTTCCGCGCTCTTAGGCGCCGGGCTTGGCCGGGCTCCGCTTGCCGGCTACCGTGGCGGACGCCGTCCCTTTGCGATCGCCCCTCAGCGCCGCGAGCCGTTCGGCGATCGCGGCCTCCTTCTGAAGCGCTTCGAGCTCGGCGACCTTCGCGGCCGCTTCGGGGCTCGCCCGACCGCCGCCAAGGCCGCCGGCCGCTTCCATGGCCCTCTCGAAAGCCTCCTGGGCGCGCTCGGCGCGACGCTGAAGGCCCGAGCCGAGCCATCCGAGGCCGTCCTCTCCGGCCGTTCCAGCCCGCTGCGACGATTCGAAGCTGCGCAGCTCGTCGTACATCTGGCCCCGGCGAAGCTTGAGCTCGGCGGCGCTCTCCTCGAGCTGGCGCTCGGCCGCGCCCGCCTCGGTCTCCGCCTTGGTCACGGCGGAAATCTGGGCCTCGACGTCGAGCTGACGGGCGATCGCGACTTCCGCCAGGTCGAGCCGGTCCTTGCCGAGGGCGAAACGCGCCTGCTCCTTGAGGGTCGCCAGCTGCTTGCGGCATTCCTGGAGCCTGTACGCCGCCTGCAGCCGCTTCGCCCGAGCGGCCTCGCTCTCAGCGAGCGCCTTCTCGATCGCGGAATCCATTTCGCGGATCGCCTGCCGCATCACGCTGTTTCCGCCGAGACGCTCGGCGGCTTCGAGCGCGCTTCCAACGCCGCCCGAAACGACCCGCTGGACCCGGATGAAAATCGAATCGGACATCCCTGAACCCCCTTGCAAACGATGGGGACGACGGTCCCGCACCGTAGCCGGCATAAGCTTCGCGACTTAACTCGGCGTAAAGCGCGCCCGGCTTGTCGGGAGATCAAGCCGCCGGGAGACAGGTTTCAGTCATATGAGCCGTTGTAATCGCAGCGTCCTGGTCGGAGATGATCCGCCGCGACGGGGATGGCCGATGATGTTGCGCGTTCGCGATGAGAACAGGGATCGGCTGAAATCGGCGAGCGTCGTCGGGCTGATCCACGCGCTCATCGGCTACGTCCTGCTGACCGGTCTCGGCTACGGCCCGTCGGCCGCGGTTCCCGATGCTCTGAAGCTTTTCAACGTGGACGAGGAGCCTCCGCCTCCGCCGGCCAAGCCGGCTCGGCCCGACATCGAGAAGAAGACCCGAAAGGCAAAGCCGAAGGACGCCGAGGGCGCCGCATCCCCGGCGAACCTTCGAAACACCCCGACCCAGATCGTCGCTCCGCCGCCCGAGATCCGGCTCCCGGTGCCTCCGCCGATCCCGACGGCTCCGGCGGCCGGGCAGGGAAGCGCGATGGCGGCCGGCGCCGCGGCGGTTCCCGGCCCGGGCACCGGCAGCGGCGGAATCGGCAACGGGCTCGGGAGCGGGCGCTTCGGCAACGGCACCGGCGGGGGCGGCGGCGGCGGCGGCCTCGGCACCCGCGCCCGCTGGCTCAGCGGCGGGATCGACGCCTCCGATTATCCGGACGGCGCCTATCGGTCGAGGCGCGGCGGAACCGTTCATCTCCGATTCACGGTCGCGCCCACCGGAAGGGTCAGCGACTGCGCCGTGACCCGCTCGAGCGGAAGCCGCGAGCTCGACGCCGTCACCTGCCGCCTCATCGTCCGACGCTTCCGCTACCGGCCCGCGCGCAACGCGGAAGGGCAGCCGATCGCCTCGTCGGTCGTCGGCGAGCATGTCTGGGAAGTGGCGCCGCGGCCGGCGGACAGGTGGGTGGAGCCCGACATCGAGGAACCGATGGACTAAAGGCGGTCTTGCGCCCGTGCACCCGGCGTGCACAACTTCCTCATTCGACACCTCGCCTGCTTTGGGCTAGCGGGGCTTTGCGACAGGGACCATATCGCCGCCCATGACCGAACGCCCGAACACACCCTTGCTCGACACCGCCGGCACGCCCGCGGAGCTTCGCCGGCTGAAGCCGACGCAGCTTCGCCAGCTCGCGGACGAGCTTCGAGCCGAGACCATTTCGGCCGTATCGGTGACCGGGGGTCATCTTGGCGCCGGCCTTGGAGTGGTCGAACTCACCACGGCGCTCCACTATGTCTTCGACACGCCCACGGACCGGCTGATCTGGGACGTCGGCCACCAGGCCTATCCGCACAAGATCCTGACCGGGCGGCGCGACCGGATCCGGACCCTCCGCCAGGGCGGAGGCCTCTCCGGTTTCACCCGGCGCTCGGAAAGCGAGTACGATCCGTTCGGGGCGGCGCACAGCTCGACCTCCATCTCCGCCGCTCTGGGCTTCGCCGTCGCCAACAAGCTTGCCGACCGGCCCGGACGGGCGATCGCGGTGATCGGCGACGGAGCGATGTCCGCAGGAATGGCCTATGAGGCGATGAACAACGCCCAGGCGGCGGGCAACCGGCTGGTCGTCATCTTGAACGACAACGACATGTCGATCGCTCCGCCGGTGGGCGGGCTCTCGCATTATCTCGCGCGCCTCGTTTCCTCGCCCAAATATCTCACTCTTCGCCACCTCGCCCAGAAGGTGGCCCGAAAGCTTCCCAAGCGCCTCCACGTCATGGCCCGGCGCTGGGAGGAATATTCGCGCGGCTTCTGGACCGGAGGAACGCTCTTCGAGGAGCTCGGCTTCTATTATGTCGGGCCCGTCGACGGTCACAATGTCGAGCAGCTCGTCCAGATCCTCGAGAATGTCCGGGACGCCGACGAGGGGCCGATGCTCGTCCACGTCGTGACCAAGAAGGGCAAGGGCTACGGCCCCGCCGAGGCCGCGGCGGACAAATATCACGGAGTCCAGAAGTTCGACGTGATCTCCGGCGAGCAGGCCAAGGCCGAGCCGGGTCCGCCCAGCTATACGGGGGTCTTCGCCAATGCCCTGACCGCGGAAGCGACCCGCGACGACAAGGTGGTCGCAATCACCGCGGCGATGCCGTCCGGCACCGGCCTCGACAAGTTCGGAAGCCTCTTCCCGGACCGGATGTTCGACGTCGGAATCGCCGAGCAGCACGCCGTGACCTTCGCCGCCGGCCTCGCCGCCCAGGGCTATCGCCCCTTCTGCGCCATCTATTCGACCTTCCTTCAGCGCGCCTACGACCAGGTCGTCCACGATGTCGCGATCCAGAACCTGCCCGTCCGATTCGCGATGGACCGGGCCGGCCTGGTCGGGGCCGACGGAGCGACGCACGCCGGAAGCTTCGACCTCGCTTATCTGTGCACCCTTCCCAATTTCGTGGTGATGGCGGCGGCGGACGAGGTCGAGCTCGTCCACATGGTCCACACCATGGCGCTCTACGACGACGGGCCGAGCGCGGTCCGCTACCCGCGCGGCAACGGGATCGGCCTGCCTTTGCCCACGGTCCCCGAGCGGCTCGAGATCGGCACGGGCCGGATCGTCCGCGAGGGCAAGAAAGTGGCGATCCTGTCGCTCGGCACCCGGCTCCAGGAGGCGCTGAAGGCCGCCGACGCGCTCGAGGGGCGGGGCCTTTCGACCACGGTCGCCGACCTTCGCTTCGCCAAGCCGCTCGACGAGGCTCTGATCCGCCGGCTGCTCACCAGCCACGAAGTCGCGGTGACCGTCGAGGAAGCGGCGATCGGCGGCTTCGGCGCCCACGTCCTGACCATGGCCAGTGACGCAGGCCTGATCGACGGCGGCCTCAAGCTTCGAACCCTGCGCCTCCCCGACCGTTTCCAGGACCAGGACAAGCCCGAGAAGCAGATCGCCGAAGCCGGGCTGGACGCCGAGGGAATCGTCGAGGCAGTGCTGAAGGCGCTGCGGCACAACAGCGCGGGCGTGGTCGAGGGCGCCCGGGCCTAGACATGCAAAAGCCGCCGGAAATCCGGCGGCTCGCATAGCTCCTGGGGTCGACCGATCAGAGAAGGACGGCGGCGACCATCAGGATCTGGCTGACGATGGCGATGAGGCCCGCAGCACCGGTTTCCACGATACGCATTTCAACTTCCTTTTAAGCGAGAGCGATCCAGCTCCCGCAGCCCCTATCGACCCGCCGGTGCTGTTTCTCAACTGCAAAGGTAGACATAGGCAGTTGCATTTTCTGCAACCGTCTTGGGCCGAAGGCCTTCTATAGTTCACGCGAAGGCGCGAAGGCGCGAAGGGCCCTCGTGTGGCGCATCGACCAGCCATTTTGAAGACGCACGGGTTGAGAGAACGGCGTTATCTTCGAGCCTTCGCGTAAACCCTATCGGCATTTTGCATGCTTGAGACGATCGGGGAAGATGTTCCGAGTCGGCCGGCGGCATGAGGGGAGGAGAGAGTGATGCATGTGGAAGAGATTGCCGAGATTGCCGTCGACTGCGGCATCCATATCCATAAAAAGCTTGGCCCAGGCCTGCTGGAATCGGTCTATGAGTCAGTGATGGAAGCGAGCCTGGTCCGCCGAGGTTTGGCCGTCGAGCGACAAAAACCCATTTTCATCGAGTTCGAAGGGATGCAATTGGGAGAGGGCTTTCGCGCGGACCTGCTTGTCGAAGGCCGACTGATCATCGAGATCAAATCGACGGACCGGCTTGCGCCGGTTCATGGAAAGCAGCTTCTCACCTACCTTAGATTGGCCAGACAGCCCGTCGGGCTGCTCATGAATTTCGGCGGAGAAACCTTTCGTGAGGGCCTGAGGCGCGTCGTGAACAACCACACTTCCTTCGCGCCTTCGCGCCTTCGCGTGAACCAACCTTCTACTCCAGGAATCCGGCCCGAAGAATGAAAGCCCGAGCCGATCAGATGCTTGTGGATCGCGGGCTCGCCGAGAGTCGGGCCAAGGCTCAGGCGCTGATCCTCGCCGGGCTGGTCTTCTCCGGCGAGCGCAAGATCGACAAGGCCGGGCAGGCGCTCGCTTCCGATGCGGCCCTCGAGGTTCGCGGCAAGGAGCATCCCTGGGTTTCGCGGGGCGGGATCAAGCTCGCGCATGCGCTCGATCATTTCGGGTGGGACGTGACCGGGGCGGTGGCGCTCGACGTGGGCTCGTCGACCGGCGGTTTCACCGACGTTCTTCTCCACAAGGGCGCGGCGAAGGTGTTCGCGGTCGACGTCGGCACCAACCAGCTCGCCTGGAAGCTCCGGCAGGATCCCCGGGTCGTCGTCCACGAGAAGACCAACGCACGCTACCTCACCGAGGCGGTGGTGACGGAGCCGGTCGACATCGTCGTGTGCGACGCGAGCTTCATCTCGCTCGCCAAGGTGCTCGACAAGGCCTTGGGCTTCGCCAAGCCCGGAGGCCGGCTGGTCGCTCTGGTCAAGCCGCAATTCGAGGCGGAGCGGGGCGAGATCGGCAAGGGCGGAGTGGTCCGCGACTCAGCCGTTCACGATCGGGTCTGCCGGTCCGCGGCGGAGTGGCTGCGGTCGCGCGGCTGGGAGGTCGAGGGCGTCGCCGAAAGCCCGATCACGGGGCCGGAGGGCAATGTCGAGTTCCTTCTCGCCGCCCGGCGGCCGCACGGGGCCTGGACCGCCATGCCGGACTTGCCTTTGCCGGGATGACGAAGCTGGGCTCGGCCAGGCTCGTTCAGGCGTCGGAAAGCCGAGGCGGATAGGGCCTTTTTCCCGTAGTGCTTCGCGTACAGCTGTACTTGATAGCTTCACCCCCAGCCGCTAGCGCCTGCCTGTGCCGATGACGATCCGAAAATTCCTTGTCCTGTCGCTGGTTACTCTCGCCGCCGCCTGCGGCAGCGGCGGCGCCGAGGACAAGGGCAAGGCGCGCCCCGCGCCCGTGGTCAAGGTCGAGCCCGCCACCACCATCCGCTTCGTCGAGACGATCGAGGCGGTCGGAACCGCCCGGGCCAACGAGCAGGTGACCTTGGCGGCGCCGGTCACCGAGCGGCTCGTCAGGCTCGGCTTCGACGACGGCGCCTTCGTCCGCCGAGGCCAGGTCATCGCGGTTCTCGCCCAGGGACAGGAGGCCGCCCAGCTCGCCGAGGCCCAGGCGCGGCAGCGCGAGGCGCAGCAGCAGCTCGGCCGGATCCAGACCCTGAAGCAGCGCGGCTTCGCGACACAGTCGCAGCTCGACGTCCAGAACGCCGCGGCCGCCGGCGCCCGGGCGCAGGCTTCCGGGGTCCGGGCGTCGATCGCGGAACGGGTGATCACCGCGCCCTTTTCGGGCTACGCGTCGCTTCGGACCATCTCGCCGGGAGCGGTGGTGAGCAGCGGAACCCCGATCGCGACGATCAGCGACATCTCGACGATCAAGCTCGACTTCCCGGTTCCCGAGACGGTGCTTTCCACCCTCAAGCCCGGCCTCACCATCGCCGCCGTTTCCGCCGCCTATCCGGACCAGCCCTTCCGGGGCCGGATCGCCAATATCGATCCGGTCATCGATCCCAACACCCGGGCGGTCATGGTCAGGGCCCAGCTTCCCAACACCGACAACAAGCTGAAGCCTGGAATGCTTCTCACCGTCGTCATCGAGGCCTCGCCCCGGCTTGGACTTTCGGTTCCGGAGCTGGCGATTGTAGGAGAAGGCGATTCCCGATTCGTCTATACCATAGACGGGGGAGGAACCGCCCGCCGGACCGCGGTCAGGACGGGCCTGCAGAGCGCCGGCCGGGTGGAAATCCTCGAGGGGCTCAAGCCGGGGCAGAAGGTCGTGACCGAAGGCGTCGTCAAGCTGTCGGAGGGGATGAAGGTGCGGGTCGCCGGCGCCGGCAATGCGGAGCGCGGGCCCCGCGGACAGGGGCCGGGCGCGGGCCGGGCGCAGGGGAAGGCGCAATGAGCCTTTGTTCGTCATTGCGAGCGCAGCGAAGCAATCCAGCGGCTCGGCGTCCGAGGCTGGATTGCTTCGTCGCTTCGCTCCTCGCAATGACGAGGTTGGCCCGGTGAAGATCTCCGACCTCTCCGTCCGCCGCCCGGTCTTCGCGGCGGTGCTGGCGATGCTGATCGCGGTGGTCGGACTGGTCGGCTTCTTCGCTTTGTCGGTGCGCGAATATCCGGACGTCGACCCTCCGGTCGTCTCGGTCCAGACCCAATATATCGGCGCGGCCGCGAGCGTCGTCGAGACCCGGGTGACCCAGGTGCTCGAGGACCAGCTTTCGGGAGTCGAGGGGCTCCAGACGATCACGTCGCGGAGCCAGGACGGCCAGTCGTCGATCACCATCGAATTCTTTCCCGGCCGATCGATCGAATCGGCCGCCAACGACGTCCGCGACCGGGTCGGAGCCGCCGCCGGCAACCTTCCCGACGACGTCCGGCCGCCCGAGGTCCGCAAGGTCGACGCCGACGCCTCGCCGATCCTGTTCCTCGTCGTCTCCAAGCCCGGATGGTCGAGGCTCCAGCTCTCCGACTATGTCGACCGCAACCTGCTCGACCGCTTTTCCGCGATCGAAGGAGTCGCTCGGGTGTTCGTCGGAGGCGAGGCCCGGCCGGCGATGCGGGTGTGGATGCAGCCCGGCCGGCTCGCCGCCTACGGGCTGACCCCGGGCGACCTGGAGAATGCCCTCCGGAGCCAGAATGTCGAGCTGCCCGCGGGCCGCCTCGAATCCGCGCAGCAGAACGTCACCCTTCGGGTCGACCGGCCGTTCCAGAACGCCAAGCAGTTCGGCCAGCTCGTCGTCGGCCGGGGCGCCGACGGTTATCTCGTCCGCCTCGGCGACGTCGCGCGGGTCGAAGAGGGGCCGGAAAACCCCTATTCGGCGTTCCGGCTCAACGGCCAGGAAGCGGTCGGCCTCGGGATCGTCCGCCAGTCCGGCGCCAACACCCTTGCGGTCGCCGAGGCGGCCAAGAAGGCCGCCGACGAGCTGCAACCGACCCTCCCCGAGGGCATGAACATCGTCGTCGGCTCCGACGAAAGCCTGTTCATCAGCCGAGCCATCGAGAAGGTGTGGGAAACCTTGGCCGAGGCCGCCGTCCTCGTCGTCCTCGTCATCTACCTCTTCCTCGGCAACTGGCGCGCCACGCTGATCCCGGCCGTCACCGTGCCGCTCTGCCTGCTCGCCAGCTTCGCCGTGCTGTGGCTGTTCGGATTCTCGATCAACCTGCTGACCCTGCTCGCCATGGTGCTTTCGATCGGGATCGTCGTCGACGACGCAATCGTCGTGCTCGAGAACGTCTATCACCGGATCGAGGAGGGCGAGCCTCCGCTCGCCGCCGCCTTCGAAGGAACCCGCCAGGTCGGATTCGCAATCGTCTCGACCACCCTCGTCGTCTGCGCCGTGTTCGTGCCGATCATGTTCATCGCCGGCCAGACCGGGCTCCTCTTCCGAGAGCTGGCTGCAGCGATGATCGGAGCCGTCGCCTTCTCGGGCTTCCTCGCCCTGAGCCTCGCTCCGATGCTCTGCTCAAAGCTCCTCAAATATCAGGAGCGCGGCCGATTCGCCCGCTGGGTCGACAACCGCTTCCGCCAGCTCGAAGGCTTCTATTCGCGGCGGCTCGACGGGATGATCCTCAAGCCGGCGGTCCCTCTCGTCGTCGTCGGAATCTTCCTCGCCGGCGCCGGCTTCCTCTTCTCCACCCTCCGCTCGGAGCTGGTCCCGGCCGAGGACGTCGGAATCCTGTCCGCCAACGTCAGCGCTCCGGAGGGGACCGGCTACGCCCAGATGGACCGCTACATGATCGACGCCCAGGGCAAGCTGCTCCCGCTCGTCGACAAGGGCGCGGTCCGGGCGATCATCACCCGCACGCCCGGCGGCTTCGGCAACAGCGACGATTTCAACAGCGGCAATTTCGTCATCTTCCTCAAGCCCTGGGAGGAGCGCGAGAAGACCACCCAGGACGTCGTCCAGGAGGTCAACAAGCGGCTCGGCCAGATGCCCGCCGTCCGAGGCAACGCCCAGGTGCGCTCGTCGATCGGAGGGCGCGGCCGGGGCCAGCCGGTCAGCTTCGTCATCGCCGGCTCGACCTATGCCGAGCTCGCCCGAGCCCGGGACCGGATCCTGGCGGCGGCCGCCGCCAATCCCGGGATCGTCAACCTCGACAGCGACTACAAGGAAACCAAGCCGCAGCTTCGAATCGCCGTCGACACCGCCCGCGCCGGCGATCTCGGAGTGTCGGTCGAGGACGTCTCCAACGCCCTGCAGTCCCTGCTCGGCTCGCGACGGGTCTCCACCTATGTCGACCGCGGCGAGGAATATCGGGTCGTCGTCCAGGCCGAGGCCGGCGACCGGGCCACCCAGGCGGACCTACAGACCATCCACGTCCGAAACCGCTCAGGCGGAGTGGTCCCGCTCGCGAGCCTCGTCACCACCAGCGACACGGCCGGAGCGCGCGATCTCGGGCGCTACAACAAGATGCGGGCGATCACCCTGTCCGGCGGCCTGGCGCCCGGCTACTCGCTCGGCGAGGCGCTGGAGTTCCTCGAGGCTCAGGCGGCCCAGTCGCCCGAGGTGGTCGCCGTCGGCTATCGCGGCGAGAGCCAGGCCTTCAAGGAAGCGGGCGGATCGATCTGGCTGGTCTTCGGGCTCACCATCCTCATCATCTACCTCCTGCTCGCCGCCCAGTTCGAAAGCTTCGTCCACCCCGCCGTCATCATCAGCACGGTCCCGCTTGCGGTGGGCGGAGGCGCGATCGGACTCGCGATCATGGGCCAGACTCTCAACCTCTACAGCCAGGTCGGGCTCGTCATGCTGGTCGGCCTCGCCGCCAAGAACGGGATCCTGATCGTCGAGTTCGCCAACCAGCTCCGCGACCAGGGGCGCGACATCGGCCAGGCGATCCGCGAGGCCTCGTCCCGGCGCCTTCGCCCGATCCTGATGACTTCGATCGCGACCGTGGCGGGCGCGGTTCCGCTGATGCTGGCCGGCGGCGCGGGAGCCGCCGCCCGGACCGCCATCGGAGTGGTCATCGTATGGGGCGTTTCGATCTCGACGCTGATCACCCTGTTCCTGATCCCGCTCCTCTATTCGCGCCTGGCGCGCTACACCGGCTCGCCGCTGGCGGTGACGAGGAAGCTCGAGGCGCAGCTGAGCCATCCCGTCGGCGCCCAGCCGGCGCCGGCGGAATGAACTCGACGGGGAGCCGTCATTGCGAGCGCAGCGAAGCAATCCAGCTCTGCGCCCGCGTTACGCGACGGAGCTGGATTGCTTCGTCGCTTCGCTCCTCGCAATGACGGAGGTCATATGACCGCGATCGCATCCAAGTCGCAGCTCAGGATGTCCTTCCTGCGCTACGCCCTGTTCACCGTGCCGCTCGTTCTCCTGCTCGGCACCGTCTCGGGCAGGATCGCCGGCTCGGGCTACGGCAATGCCTGGTTCGACGCCCTTCAAAAGCCCGCGATCATGCCGCCGGGGTGGGTGTTCGGGGCGGCCTGGACCACGCTCTACATCCTCCTCGGCTTCGCCGTGGCGCTGATCCTCCATGCACGCGGCGCCCGCGGCCGGGGCCTCGCGCTCGGGCTGTTCGTCCTTCAGCTGCTTTTCAACTACGCCTGGTCGCCCATCTTCTTCGCCTATCACGAAGTCGGAGCGGCCTTCTGGACGATCCTCGCGATGATCGCGATCTCGGCCGTGACCGCCGTCCTCTTCTGGCGGATCCGGCGTTCCGCGGGGCTGCTGATTCTGCCCTATCTCGCCTGGCTCTGCTTCGCCGCGGCGCTCACCTGGCAGATCGGAGTCCTCAATCCGGGGGCCGGCGAGCTTGCGCCCGGCGGCCCGACTACCGATATCGCACTTTAACCCCTCACCCGCTTTCCGCGGGAGAGGAGGGGCCCAAGCCGAAGGCTTGGGAGGTGAGGGTCTGGCTGAGTCTGCGGTACAGACCCTCAACTCCCACCCGCTGCGCGGGCGGGCCCCTCCTCTCCCGTAAGAACGGGAGAGGAAAGTCACAGGAGCACATCATGCAGTCCGAGAACCGACTGTTCGACGATTTCGTCAAGGTCCTGAACGGGGCCGCCGGGACGATGGCCGGGATGGGCCGCGAAGCCGAGAGCGCCTTCCGCGACCGGATGCGCGACTGGGTGGGCGGCCTGGACATGGTCTCCCGCGAGGAGTTCGAGGCGATGAAGGCGATCGCCGTCGCGGCGCGCGAGGAAAGCGCGGCTCTGAAGAGCCGGGTCGAGGCGCTCGAGGCGGCGGCCGCGGCGAAGCCGAAGCGTAAACCGGAGTCGGAGGCCGGTGCGGCAGGCGTTTCGGGCCTTGGGGGCCAATAATCCACAACATATTGTGGTCGCCTGATCTGCGTTCTTGCGCCTGCGCCCCTGCGCGGGCAGTTTCGCTGGAACTTCGGGGCGGCCGGGAAGCTGAGTGATGAACGTGGACGAATTCGAGCTGGAGCGCGAGCCGGGCGGCCCGATCGATATGCTCGAACATTATTTCAGCGCCCATGGCTGGACCTGCGAGCGCGGCGAGGACGAGATCGTCGCCAACTTCCAGGGCAGCTGGGCGCAATATGAGCTTCGTGCCGTCTGGCGCGACGAGGATCACGTCCTCCAGTTCCTCACCCTTCCCGACATAAGGGTCGCCCAGGACAAGCGCGCCGCCGTCTACGAGACGATCGGGCTGATCAACGAGCAGCTCTGGATCGGCCATTTCGAGCTCTGGGCATCGTCGGGCCTCGTCCTTTTCCGCCACGCCACCCTTCTCGAGGGCGAGGACGGAGCGACCCTCACCCTCCAGCACGCCGAGACCCTCGTCGAGGCGGCGATCGAGGAGTGCGAGCGCTTCTATCCCGTCTTCCAGTTCGTCCTGTGGGCCGGCAAGACCCCCCAGGAAGCGATCGCGGCGGCTCTGATCGAGACCCAGGGCGAGGCCTGAGCCCCGGGGGGGCAGAGCTCCGCCGTCATTGCGAGCGCAGCGAAGCAATCCAGCCGCGGAGCGTGCGGCGGACGCCGAAGCTGGATTGCTTCGTCGCTCCGCTCCTCGCAATGACGGCGGCATGACCCAACTAACACTCCCCGGCCCGCTCCTCATGGTCGGCTGCGGCAACATGGCCGGAGCGATGCTCGAAGGCTGGCTCGCGGCCGGCGCCGACCCGAGCCTGATCACCGTCGTCCGCCCCAGCGGCCGGGTCCCGGCGCCGGGAATCCGGACCCTTACCGCCTTGCCGGAGGGCGAAATCCCGGCTCTGGCGCTGCTCGGAGTGAAGCCGCAGAAGCTGGCGGAGGTCGCCCCGGCCGTCGCTCCCGCCCTTGGACGCGGGACCATTCTCGTCTCGATCCTCGCCGGAACCACCCTGGCGACTCTGCGCGGCCTCTTCCCGGCTCCCCGAACCGTCGTCAAAGCCATGCCCAACCTCCCCGTCGGCCTGGGCAAGGGAGTGACGGAGCTTTTCACGGACGTTTCGAGCGACGAGGCCGCCCTGGCCGAGGTCGAGCGGCTGAGTCGGGCGCTTGGCCATGTCGAGTGGTTCGACGACGAAAGGCTGCTTTCGGTCGCGAGCGCACTCAGCGCTGCGGCACCCGCCTTCCTCTACCGCTTTATCGACGCGCTTGCGGCGGCCGGCGAGGAGCTAGGCCTGCCCGCGCAGCAGGCCGCTCGGCTTGCGGTGGCGATGGCGGAAGGGGCCAGCGCCCTGGCGGCCCGCTCGGAGCTGGACCCCGAGGAGCTCGCCCGCCGGGTCGCGAGCCCGGGGGGCACGACCGAGGCCGGGCTAAGGGTGCTGGATGCGGTCGACGGGCTGAGGCCGCTGATTCTGCGGACCCTGGAGGCCTCGCGCCGCCGCGGCGAGGAAATGGCCGCCGCGAGCGCCTAAACCGCCGATGAACGCGCCGTAGTTTGGGGTTCATGCAACGCGTCATATTCTCCGCTCGTTTCAAGCGGTGCCCGCGTTTCCAAGCGGGCGCTCCAGTCGAGGAGAGACGAGTATGCGTATGTATGTTCTGGCCGCGACGCTCGCGGCCGCGGTCGCGCTTCCGGCGACGGCCGCTTCGGCGCGGCATTATGGCGGCCATCACGGCTACGGCTACGGAAACGGCAATCGCGAAGTCCGCCAGGAGATTCGCGAGTGCCGCCGCGAGCTGCGCCGGGCGGACAGCCGCTGGGAGTATCGCCGCGAACTCCGCGAATGCCGGCGCGAAGTCGCAGAAGCCCGCCGCGACGGCCGCTACGGGCGCTACTATCGCGACGATCGCCGTTATCGCGATTATCGTCACCGCTACTGACGGAAAAAGGCTCGCGCCGGGCCGCGTGATCGCGGCCCGGCGGAGCCGAACATCGATGCCGTCGACCGTCATCCGCTCGATCGAATACCGGCCTGAAGCGCGCGAGCTCGATGTGCTTTTCACCACCGGCCGGCGCTACCTGTTCCACGACGTACCGCCCGACGCGGCCGAGGATTTCCGCCAGGCCCGGATCAAGGGCCGTCACTTCAACAGCCGGATACGCGGGCGCTATCGCTTTTCCGAAGCTCCGGCCGACTGAGCGGAAGCGGCGGCAAGCCTGCATTCCGGAAGTCCCAGCCCCTTCGCGTCCTTGCAGGCGCTGACCTGGACGTCGCCATTGGGCGCTATGTAGATCGAATAGTCGCCCGTGTCGCTGCACCGTGCGGTCCACATCGCCATCGTCTTATATTGCTGCTGATAGGCTCCCTGATCGACCCGCTTGCAGCGCCGCCCGTTGTCGCGGATCGCCCGGTACAGGCCGAGGTTGCGGGTCGGTCCGCTGAGCGCCTTGAGCTGGTCGCTCATCGGGTTGGCGGCGACGACTCGGGTGACGTTCTGCTCCGGAGCGCCGTCCTCGCAGCCCGCGAGAAGCATCGAGCACGCCGCCGTCATCGCCCAGGCCTTCATCTCTCACTCCCTTGCCATTTGGCTCTCAATATGCGCGGGCGAAGCGCTCGTTCCCGACGAAGCCGAGGTCCTTGATCCCGCCTCGCTTCACGTCCGCCAGAACCCGGTTGAAATCCTCATAACGCGTTTGCGGGTCGGCGCGGTAGTGGAGAACATTGTCCCGGGACTCGGCCCGGAAGGCGGCCAGCCGGGCGGGAAGCTCCGCCTCCGCGATCGGCGTTCCGTCCCAGCCGAGGCGGCCGGCCGAGTCGATCTCGAGGCGGTGGACGACCGGATCCCGCTGGGTCGGGCCGTCCTGGGGCAGGTCGATCTTCACGCTGTGGGTCATGAGCGGGAGGGTGATGATGAACATGATCAGGAGGACGAGCATGACGTCGATCATGGGGGTCGTGTTGATCGTGCTGATCGGCTGCTCCTCGACGGCGGCCTGAGCGGCAGGGCGGCGGCGGTGGGTCATGTCGGCTCCTCAATGTGATGAGACATCATAACAAGAACTGGGAGCCGGCGCAACCGTCATCCCGGCGGAACCCGGGACCTCAGGCCGGATAACCGCGCCTTTTTTTCCATGAGGTCCCGGCTTTCGCCGGGATGACGATTGATCTAGCGCCGCTCTTCGCCCGTATAGATGCGCCAGCCGCCTCCGGCCTCGCCGGTCGCCTTGCGCACGGTGACGCTTCCGGCGCTGCTGAACGGCTTGCCGCCCTTGAACGTGCCTCGGATCATCACCGGCACCTCGACATAGGCCCAGCCCTGAGCCTGGACAGGCTCGCTCGGAGTGCCGATGTCGGCCTGGTAGGTCTCGTACGCCCTGAAATTGTCGGCGAAGCGCTTTCGCGCCTCGTCCCCGGCCTCGCCGGACCGCATCGCCCAGGCGTCGTCGTAATCGCCCGCCTGGATCCGCGAATAATAACGCTTGAGGGTCGCCGCCGCGTCGCCGCTGGCCTCGCGGTCCTCGGCCGTCTCGGCGGGAGGCTCGAGCTCGGGCATGGGCGCCTGCGCGGCTTTCTCGCGCTGCGAAGTCTCTTGCGGCGTCTCCGTTTCGCGTCCGCACGTGGCGAGGAAAAGGAGGAGCGTGAGTGCGATGAAACGCATGGAGGAGCTATAATGGATTGGCGCGGAAATTCCTCCCCTGCATTTGCAGGGGAGGGGGACCATGCGAAGCATGGTGGAGGGGCCTCTGACTCGAGAAGAACCCCTCCACCGCGCTTCGCGCGGTCCCCCTCCCCGAGAAATCTCGGGGAGGAAATTTACGTTTACGCCGTCAGCCGGCTCTGGGTGCCGTGGATGAGGTCGGTGGCGCGCTCGAAGCTCATCGGGCGGCCGAAGAGATAGCCCTGGATCTGGTGGCAGCCGAGGTCGCGCATCCGGGTGAAATCGTCGGCGGTCTCGACGCCTTCGGCGGTCACCGTCATCCGGAAGCTCTTGGCGAGCTGGACGATCGACTGGATGATCGCCACCGTCTCGCGATTGTTGGCCGCGTCGCGGACGAAGCTTCCGTCGATCTTGAGCTTATGGAAGACCGCCTTGTTGAGGTAGCCCAGCGACGAATAGCCGGTTCCGAAATCGTCCAGGGCGATCCCCACGCCGAGGGCGCGGAGCCGCTTGAGGACGTCGAGCGAGCCCTCCGAGTCGCCGAGGAACACAGACTCGGTCACTTCCAGCTCGAGTCGGTTGGCCTTGAGCCGGTACTTGGCGAGCGCCTCCGACACGGTGTTGGGAAGCGCCGGAAGGATGAGCTGGCGGGCCGAGAGGTTCAGGGCGACGCTGATATAATCGGGCCAGACCGAGGCGGCGCGGCAGGCTTCGTCGATCACCCAGTCGCCGAGCTGCATGATCAGGCCGGTCTCTTCGGCGAGGGGGATGAACTCGACCGGCGAGACCATTCCGCGAGTCGGGTGGTGCCAGCGGATCAGGGCCTCGAAGCCGACGAGGCTCTGGTCGGCGGCGTTGACGAGCGGCTGATAGTCGAGCCGGAACTGCTTGAGCGACAGCGCCTGGCGAAGGTCCTGTTCGAGCCGGAGGCGATCCTCGGCCTCGTTCTGCATGTCCGCCGAGAAATAGCAGCAGGTGCCGCGGCCCTGGCCCTTGGCTTGATACAAAGCGAGGTCGGCCTTCTGGATGAGGTCGTCGACGCTCTGTCCGTCGATCGGGCCGAAGGCGCAGCCGATCGACACTCCGATCCGGATCTCGGCCTTGTCGATATGATAGGGCTCGGCAACGGCGGAGATGATCCGGCGGGCGAGGTCGTCGACCTTCTTTCGGCTCTGGGCGTCGCGGATGACGATTGCGTACTCGTCGCCGCCCATCCGTCCGACATGGCCCGATTCTCCGGCCTCTTTCACCAGGCGCTGAGAGACGCTCTTCAGGACGGCGTCGCCCTTGGGGTGGCCGAACGTGTCGTTGACCGGCTTGAAGCCGTCGAGATCGAGGAACATGATCGCGCAGGGCACATTGCTCGACTGCGAGGTCGACAGGGCCTCTCCGAGCAGCTGCCGGACCCGGCCGCGGTTGGGAAGTCCCGAGAGCACGTCCATGTTGGCGAGGTTGGTCAGCCGCTCCTGGGTTCGGCGCACTTCGGTGATGTCGGAGCCGACTCCGCGGAAGCCCTGGAACTGGCCGGCCATGTCGATGATCGGATCGCCGGCGAGGCTGATCCAGCGCGTGCCCCGGCGCGTCTTGAGCTCCATTTCGAGGCTCGCGAAGGGCGCCCTGGCGAGCAGTGTACGGCCGAGCGCGCTGTTGCCGCCCAGGGTCGCGGGAAGCGAATGGCCGATCAGCTGGCTGGCCGAGCGGCCGAGCAGCGAGGTCATCCGCGAGGAGATGTAGACGACCCGGTTTTCCGCATCGACCTGCCACAGCCAGCCCACTCCGCGATGCTCATATTCCTTGAGCAGGAGCCGGACCGACTCGGCCTGGGTCCGGACGTTGGCGATGGTCTGGAGCTGGCCGAAGGTCCAGCGCGTGAGCCGGGCGACCCCGAAGATTGCGACCGTCGCGACCCCGACGATCGAGGCGCCGAAGGTCGGGGAGAGGTCCGAGCTGCCCAGATAATAGGCGCAGCACAGGAAGAAGGTCATGGTCGCGATCCAGGCGAAGGCGGCCGCCGGAACCGAGGCCAGGCCGATCGCGGCCATGATCATCGCCCCCATCGCTCCGCCGATGACCACCTGGACCTCGTGCGGCTGGGTTGCGAAGGCATAGGTGGGCAGAGCGGACCAGATCGCCGCGAGCGCCACCGCTTCGCCGATTGCGCGGACCAGAGGGCGGCCCTCCGCCGAGCGGCTCTCGGCCGCGGCGCCTTCGGTCTTGGCGAAGCGGTAATAGGTGTAGTTGGCGAATCCGACGAGCGCGAGCCAGCCCGCGATGAACTCGATCCGGGTCGAGCCGACCATCGCCCAGGCGACCAGAAGGGCCGCTCCGGCGCCGGTCAGTGCGAAAAAGGGTGCGAAGAGCAGGCGGGTTTGCGCCTGCCCGTTGTGGAGATGGGCGTCGCGAAGCCTTTGGCTGCTCGCGTCGGCGCCGACGCTTTCATCCGCCAGTTCCGCCGGTTCCAATTCCTGCGGGTCGACTTCCAAGGGAACGGGCGCGTGATACATGGGAATCCTGCGTTCTGCCGGGTTGCCTTGTCACTACGCCGAGAGGTTTGATGGAGTGTTAAGGACGGGAAGGAATACGGCGAACCGATTCTTCCGCCGAAATGACGCGGCCCGACCCGTCGAACGACTCGGCCCCGCCCGTCATCCCGGCGAAAGCCGGGACCTCGTCGAAGGAAAGGCGCCTTATCCTCCCCGAGGTCCCGGCTTTCGCCGGGATGACGTCCGGTCACCGTTCGCGACTTGGGACCCCTCAGCATTTCTCGTATTTCCAGTTCCGCCTCTTGCCCTCGGCCATCCACTCGACCGCCTGGGCGATGCGCTTGTCTCGAGTGTCGGGCCTTTTCGCCTCGGCTACCCATTGGACATATTCGCGCCGGCAGCTCGGAGGGAAGCCGTCGAACGTGGCCCGGGCGGCCGGATTCGAGGAGAGCGCCCCCTCTAATTCCGGCGGCGTCGCAAGCTCGGCCTTTGGAGCCAGTTTCGGCCCGGCCGGGCGCGCGCCCTCGTCGGTTACGGCCATCGCCTTGCGGATCAGCGCGTGGAGGACCGGGTCCGCCGGCAGGTCGGCGACCGAGGTCAGCCTTCCGAACTGCCCCATCGCCTCGCGCTCCGCGCCGGTTTCGCCGAGCACCTCCTTTGCGCGCCGGAACCCGAAGGTCGCGTGGGCCTTGAAGGCCGCCATTCCGGCCAGCATCCGCCCCTTGTAGAGGAAATGCGGCATGCCCCACTTCATCGTCTCCTCGGCCTCCGGACAAGCGGAGCGGACCGCGAAGCGCAGATGCTCGAGGATCGGCCGGGCGAAGTCGGCCTGCCGGTCGATATAGGCGTCGATTCTCGGGTCGCCGGACATCAGACGATGATAGATTCATTCCGGCGCGAAATCGATTCGCTTCGGCGCGCACCCGGGAACGGGCGATTCCGCCGCGCTTTGGACAGCGATTCTCTGTGGGGAATCAAGCAGATGCTGGCCACCCGCCTGAGCTCGAGCATGATCGAGCGGATCATTTACGACGAAGAGGCGAGCGCGCTCTTCATCTGTTTCCGCGAGACCGGGCGCTATCTCTATTCCGGAGTCCCCAGGGCGATCTACGAAGGCTTGAAAAAAGCGCCCTCTCCGGGCCACTATTTCAACGAATGCATCAAGCGCCGCTTCCCGTGCCGGCCGGATCCGGGGCGCCGGCGGTTCGGCCCCGCCAGGGACGGCGGCGGCGAGTCCGGTGCGGCCAGCGACCATCGCCCGACCGGGTTGACTCGCCGCCCGTGCGGAGGCTGATCCGAAGATCCTGAGACGCGCAGCCCGTCTCGACCGGGCAGCATGGCATGGGTCGAATTCGCCAATCGCGGCTTTCCGATCCGAAACGAAGCAAATTCCGGCCTTCGTGAAGTTGATCCAGGCCGCCCTTCGTGCCACCGCTCGGCCAGGAGAATAGCCTTGCGCCTGAAGACCTTGACCTACACGAGCCGCGCCCGGCTCGACCTTGGCGACCGGGAGCTCGCCGAAATTCACCAATCGGCGCGCCACTTCAATGCGCTCGACGCAATCTCGGGCCTGCTCCTCTTCGATGGGTCCCGTTTCCTGCAGATCATCGAGGGGACGGAGGACGCGGTCGACAATCTGGTCGAGCGGCTTCGGATGGACCCGCGCCATTCGGCGTTCGAGATTCGCGACGAGCGTTATATGGAGCAGCGCTCCTTCCCGGACTGGACGATGGAGCTCTTGCGGGTCAGCGCGGGCTTCGGGGATGCGAAGGGCGAGGTCGCGGAAATTCTTCCGGCCGAGGTCGCCCCCCCGGTGCGGGAGCTTATCCTGAAGATGACCGGGCAGCTCGCCGAGGCATAGGCTGACGCGGGTTAGGCGTTCCGGCTCCACCCCGCCTTCGGCGAGTGGTGCAGGTTCGCCTCGGGGATCAGCCGCCGGATCTTCCGCGCAAAGCTGCGCAGGCAGACCTCGCTTTCTCCGAGCGGTCCCGGAACGTAGCTCCTCGACTCCATGCCCTGCTGGACCCCGGCGATCAGCGCCGAGTCCTCGGCGTTGACCCGGCGGTTGATCCGCCAGTTCAGGTAGCGCGTCGCCTTCATCTCTCGCCGCCACCTTTCCGGCATATCGGCGTCGGGCAACGCGTAGCTGATCTCGCGGATTACCGTCCGGGTCGCCGCGACCGGCAGGAACTGCATGAAGTCGATCTGGTCCGGATAGATGTCGAAGGCGACGTTCGGCCACAGTTTGAAGTAGAGCCATCGCCGCTGAAGCTCGGCCGGCAGGTGGGGCACGGCCGGAAGGTGCTTCTGGTAGGCCCGCTCCGACGGATTGGCCGAGGGCCGCTCAATCAGGTCCCCGGCCATCCGGTCGACATGCTCGCCGGCCGAGACCGAATAGCCCCGGCCGAACAGGCGGGTGAGGCCCGGATGGGCGACCGGGATGTGGAGGCCGTCCGAATAATTGTCGGCGACGTTCTTCCAGTTGACCTCGCGCCGACGAAGCGTGACCCGGCCGAGCGCCTCCATCGCTTCGAACCGGTAGGGAGCGACCTCCGCCTCGTGCGGGGCCATCATCTCGGCGACCGACGGGCCGCCGCCCTCGAGCCGGACGAACAGGAAGCCGCGCCAGCACTCCAGCTCGATCGGCACGAGGCCGAGCCCGGAGGTCTCGAGCCCGGGATAGTCACTCCTGTTGGGCACTCCGATCAGCCGGCCGTCGAGGGCGTAGGTCCAGGCGTGATAGGGGCAGGTGAGCCGCCTCGCGCAGCCGGATGCGCCGCTCACCACCCGCGAGCCGCGGTGCCGGCAGACGTTGGAGAACGCCCGGACGACGCCGTCGTCGCCCCGAACCACGAGGATGCTCTCGCCGAGATAGTCGAGGGTGCGCCAGTCTCCGGCGGCGGCGATTTCGTTGCAGTGGCAGACCACCTGCCACGAGGGCCGGATCACCCGCTCCATCTCGACCTCGAAGAATTCCGGGTCGCGATAGATCCAGCCGGGCAGGCTGAGCTCGGGCTCGGGCGCGGCGGCGAGGTGGGGGCTGGGCATGGGGTTTTGTGGCAAGGTGGACGGCGAAAGTCACGGTAAGCTTGCGCAACCGTGCTCCTTGCCGGACAAGGTTCCCCATGAACACCGAGCTACACGTCCTCGCCTGGGGCTGCATCCTCGCCCTCGTCCACATCTTCGTCGCGGTCCGATTCAAGACCCGGCAATATGGCACGAAGTGGAACGTCGGAGCCCGCGACGAGGAATTGCCGCCGCCCCAGCCGATCGTCGGCCGGCTCGCCCGGGCGCAGGCCAATTTCCTCGAGACCTTTCCGATCTTCGCCGCCGCGGTCTTGGTCGTGAGCGTCGCCGGAGTTCAGGACCGGTGGACCGCGATCGGGGCGTGGCTGTGGCTCGGCGCCCGCCTCGTCTACCTGCCGCTCTACGCCATGGGAGTCCCGGTGGTCCGGACGATCGCCTTCATGGCGAGCGTCGTCGGGATCGTCCTGGTGCTCCGGCCGGCCTTGGTTGCGGCCGTGGCCTAACCGTCATCCCGGCGAAAGCCGGGACCCCAGGACAAGAAGTCTCGGCGGGTCTCCCCGAGGTCCCGGCTTTCGCCGGGATGACGTGCCTCACCAGGAGAAGGGGTTCTCGTGCTTCTCGCGCGGGGGCACCGGAACCTCGCGGACTTCGGCAATTATCCCGTCGCCGCACCGAATCGCCACTCCGCCGTATCGGTCGATCGCCGGGAAGACTCCGCGGACATCGTGAACGACCGGGGCGCCGCCGGGCTCGGCCGAGCCCTCCGTCCGCACCCGGACCTGCTGGATCGGCTCGTCGAGGCGGGCGACCGGGCCTTGGGCCAGGCTCGCGGAATAGCCGCGCGCCGTCGTCACCTTGCCGGTCACGACGAGTTTTCGGGTCAGATAGGGAATCGGGCTCGAGGTCGAAGAGAATTCGACATGCGCCTTCCAGTCGGACGAGCCCAGCACGTGGCACGGCGCATAGTCCGACCGGCGCACCGGCCCGTCGATCGCACAGGCTGCCGGGAGCGCCAGAAGGAGGGCGAAAGCGGCGCGGCGCGGGAGTGGGAATGTTCGCATCGGCACGTGCCTTAGCCGGTCGGTGCGGGAGGGGCTAGACCGCTGCCTCGGCCGCGCCCGCCGACGCGGCTCGGGCGGCTCGAACGCCTTCGGTGACGAAGATGGCGAGCGCGGTCCAGATCGCTCCGAAGCAGACGAGGTGGGCGGCGGTGAGCGGCTCGCCGAAGACGAGCACTGCGAGCAGGAACTGGATCGAGGGCGCGACATATTGGAGGAAGCCGAGCGTCGAATAAGGCAGCCGCTTCGCCGCGGCGGTGAACATGAGGAGCGGGATGGCGGTCAGGGCGCCGCCGAGGATGAGCAGGAGGTCCGTGGTCCGGGTCTGGAGGAAGGCGCTTTCGCCGGCCGCGGTCAGCCACATCACCCAGGCGAAGGCGATCGGAGTGAGGAAGATCGTCTCGATCGAGAGGCCTTCCAGCGATTCGACCGGAGCCACCTTCCTCAGGAAGCCGTAGATCGCGAAGCTGGCGGCGAGCGTGAGGCTGATCCAGATCGCTCCGCCCGCGCCGAACGCGAGGATCGCGACTCCCGCCCCCGCCAGACCGACGGCGGCCTTCTGCAGGACGCTGAGCTTCTCCTTGAGAAGGAAGACTCCGAGCAGGACGTTGACGAGCGGATTGAGGTAATAGCCGAGGCTTCCCTCCAGGACATGGCCGCTGACCACGGCGTAGATGTAGACAAGCCAGTTTACGCCGATCAGGATGGCGGTGAGCGCCAGGGTCAGGGCCACCCGCGGGGTCGCGAGGGCCCGGCCGATCCCGGGCCACTTCTTCCACAATGTCGCCAGCGCGCCCAGGAAGAGGAGCGACCACAAGATCCGGTGGGCGACGATCTCGGTCGCACGGACGTGGACCAGCGCCTTGAAGTAGAGCGGAAGCACCCCCCACAGCGCATAGGCGCCCAGCCCCATCAGGAGCCCGGATCGGGTGCGGGCGGCTTCGTTCACGGCCGGGCGGGTAGCGGAGGGCAAGGGCCGCGACAAGCATTTGAGGAACGAAGTTTGCCGGTGGATCAAGGGCTTCAATCCGGTCGCAACCGCTTCTAGGATCGGCCGCAACCCGGGGAGAACAAAATGAGCCGTCCGAGCCTGTGCACAGCCTTCGCCGCCGCCGTCCTGCTTTTCGGGTGCGATTCGAAGGACTCTGCCGACCGACCCGGCGACGGCGCGACCAACGGCCATGTCTCCGCCGAGGGCAAGTCCGAGGAAGGGAAGGTGTCGCTCAAGATGCCTGGCCTGGACATGACTCTCAGCCTGCCCAAGGGCGTCGCCGACGAGGCCCGGGCCGAGCGCGACAGCAAGCTTCTCTACCCCGGCGCGACGCTTCGCGGAATGGCGATCGCCGCTGGGCCCGACAGCGACAAGAGCGGCGACAGCGAGGTCGAAATCCGGTTCTCGTCTCCGGATCCGGTCGACACGGTGGCCGCCTGGTACCGCGACCCCGCCCGAGCCGGCGGCTTCCAGCTCGAGCGCGCGGCCCGGGAAGGGGTTGCCTGGCTCGTCACCGGGGTCCAGAAACGCGACAAGCATCGATTCAAGCTCCGCCTCAGCCCCCGCCCCGGCGAGGGCACCAACGGCCAGCTCACCGTCCGCCACGGCGACTGACGAAGCGATGGCCGCACTCGCCGATCCGGAGGAAGTCCGGCTCCACCTCGTCGCGGCGGCGAGGGCCGGGACCGCGCTCAGCTACGGCGAGCTGCTCGAGCGGCTCGGCTATTCCTTCTCGAGGCCCAAGATGCGGGCGCTGTGCAAGATACTGGGCCTGATCGACGAAGCGGCGGCGCTGCGCGGGGAGCCCGAGCTTGCGGTTCTGGTCGTTCGCCGGAGCGACGGGCTCCCCGGCCAGGGCTGGTGGATCGCCGGCGGGGCCCGGTCACGCGGCTTCGAGGGACCCTGGGAAGGCCCAGAGGCGCGGCGGTTCATCGACCTCGTCCAGGGGGAAAGCTTCGCCTTCTGGAAGTCCCGAAGCGGGACAGAAGGCACGGACGCTCCCGGTTAACCATCTCTCGTCACCCATTTTGCGCAGGAATGCGGCATAGCGGGCGCTTCAAGGAGTTCCTTCGATGACCGACCGCGCCTTTCCGCTGCTTCGCCTGACCGCCTTGGCTGCCGCGCTCGCGCTCGCCGCCTGCAACCGCAGCGGAGGAGAGAACAACCTCGCGGACCTGGCCAACGACGCCGATCCGGCCGTTACCAGCGCCCTCAACGACCAGATCCTGGTCGACGAGAATCTGGCGACTCAGTCCAACAAGAATGCCGCCCGCCCCTCTCCCACCCCCGCCGGAGCGCCCTACCCCGCGCCGGAGGCTTCGCCCGCCGCTCCCGGCAAGGCCGCCGCCGGCCCTCCCGCAGCGCTCGGCGGAGCCAAGGGCTGCTCCGACGCCCGCCGCTTCGACTACAACATGGCCTGGGCGAACAAGCTCGCGCCCAACTTCCCGGTCTATCCCGGCGGCAAGGTGACCGAGGCGGCCGCGAACAATTCGGGCGGATGCAGCACCCGGGTCGTCACCTTCGCGACCGCCGACAATTGGCAGCGCGTGCTCGACTGGTATCATACGAGGGCGGTCCGGGCCGGCTATTCGTCCGAGCACCAGGTGCGCGAGGGCGACCATATCCTGGCCGGGAGCAACGGGGGCGACAAGGGCGCCTTCTACCTGATCGTCACCCCCAAGCCGAAAGGCTCCGAGGTCGCGCTGATCGCCAATAACGGGCGGTAGACCGGGCGGGGAGGAGGCCGTCATCCCGGCGAAAGCCGGGACCTCAGGACAAGAAGTCTCGGCGGGTCTCCCCGAGGTCCCGGCTTTCGCCGGGATGACGGTTGACTGCGTACTGGCGCCTCTGCCGCTCTGTCGCTACATCGCCGCCATGCCCAGCCTCCTCCTCGTCATGATCGGCGGCGCCGCCGGCGCCGGATTGCGCTGGGAGTTCGGGCGCCTGGCTGTGGCCCGGCTCGGGACCGGCTTCCCGTGGGGCACTCTGGGAGTCAATTTGATCGGCGGGCTGCTCATCGGCGTTCTGGCCGGGGCGATGTCGGGAGCGGATCATTCCGACCGTCCGCTCTGGCTTCTCCTCGCCGTGGGGCTGCTCGGCGGCTTCACCACCTTTTCGGCCTTCAGCCTGGACCTCTTCGCGATGCTCGATCGGGGGCGCGCCGGGACGGCCGCGATCTACGTCGCGGCCTCGGTGGCCGGCTCGCTGCTCCTGCTGGCCGCCGGATGGTGGACTGCGCGGGCGGCGGCATGAGCGAAGTCCGCCAGTTCACGGTCGCGCCCGACGACGACGGAATCCGGCTCGACCGCTGGTTCAAGCGCCATCTGCCGGAGGCGAGCTTCAACCTCGTGTCGCGCTGGGCCCGCACCGGCCAGCTTCGGGTCGACGGCAAGCGCGCGGCGCCCGGCGACCGGATCGAGGCCGGCCAGTCGATTCGCGTACCGCCCGCGGAGCCCGCCGGCGCGGCGGCGCCGGAGCGCGCCAAGCCCGAACGCAAGCGCTTGAGCGACGACGAGATCGCTTTCGTCAACGAGATCGTCGTCCACCGGGATTCCCACGCCATCGTCGTCAACAAGCCGCCGGGCCTCGCCACGCAGGGCGGAACCAAGACCCCGACCCACCTCGACGGCCTTCTCGACGGCCTCGCGGACGAGGCGGGAAACCGGCCCAAGCTCGTCCACCGGCTCGACAAGGACACTTCCGGGGTCCTGCTGGTTGCGCGCACCGCCCGCTCGGCCGGTTTCTTCTCCAAGGCTTTTTCGGGCCGGACCGCACGCAAGGTCTATTGGGCGATCGTCACCGGAGTGCCGGACATCGCCGACGGCTTCATCGACCTGCCGCTCGCCAAGCAGCCGGGGACGGGCGGCGAGAAGATGCACGTCGAGGAAGGGGAGGGCGGACTTGCCGCTCGGACCCGCTACCGGATGATCGAGCGGGCGGGCAACCGCGCCGCCTGGCTCGAGCTTCAGCCCCTCACCGGCCGGACCCACCAGCTTCGGGTCCACATGGCGGCGATCGGCCATCCGATCCTCGGCGACGGCAAATATGGCGGGCCCGAAGCCTTCCTGACCGGAGCGATCAGCCGCAAGCTCCACCTCCATGCTCGCCGGCTTCGGATCGACCATCCCGACGGCGAGACTCTCGACGTCACCGCCGAGCTTCCGACGCACTTCGCCGAGACTCTCGCCAATCTCGGGTTCGACCCGGAGCTGAGCGATCTTCCGCTCGACGAGGTGAAATTCTCCGAGACGCCGGAAGGCAAGCGCCGGGCCGCCTCGGCCGCCGCCAAGTCCCGCCGCAAGGAGCGCAAGGGGGAGCGGCGGGGAAGGGGGCAGAAGTGAGTGCGGCCGTATCAGCTCCTCTCCCGCCTTTCGCGGGAGAGGGGGGACCCAAGCCGAAGGCTTGGGGGGTGAGGGTCTTGCCGATTCCGGCGTACAGACCCTCACCTCCCAAGCTGCGCCTGGGCCCCTCCTCTCCCGCGAAAAGCGGGAGAGGGGAGATCAACTGATGCATCCCAACCGCAAATTCCACATCCAGGACCGCGAGGCCATGGCGGCCCTCGTGCGCGAGCAGGGCTTCGGAGTGCTGTTCGTACCCACGGCGGAGGGGCTTCGAGCCGTGCATGTGCCGGTGGTGCTGGAAGAGGAGCGGCTTCGCTTCCACGTGTCGCGAGGCAATGGCGTCCACGGCGCTCTCCTGGAAGGCGCCGACGCCCTGTTCGTCGCGACGGGGCCGCATGCCTATATCAGCCCGGAATGGTACGGACTGGAGGATAGGGTGCCGACCTGGAACTACCTGGCCGTGGAGCTCGAGGGCTCCGTTCGGCCCATGGAAAACGAGGCGCTGGTCCAGCTGCTCGACGACATGTCCGCCGAGCAGGAAGCCCGGCTCGCCCCCAAGCCGGCCTGGACCCGCGACAAGATGAGCCAGGGCCGCTTCGAGGGGCTGCTCAAGTCGATCACCGGCTTCGAGATGGCGGTGGCGGCCTGGCGCGGCACCGCCAAGGTGGACCAGGACAAGCCCCAGGCGGTGCGCGACCGGATCGCCGATGCCCTTGCCGGGCGGGGCGAACGGGATATGGCGTCGACGATGAGAATGAGGCCGCAGTCATGACCCCGCAAGACGACGAGACGCTGTGGCGCAACCGCTTCATCGCGATCAACCTGGTGCGGATCGGCGGGACGATCGTCGTTCTGATCGGGCTCGCCGTCTGGCACACCGATTTCCTCGCCGAGGGGGGATCGCTCGTGCTCGGCCTGCCGCTCACTCTCGCGGGCCTCATTGCAAGCTTCTGGGGGCCGAAATGGCTGGCCGCCCGCTGGCGGACTCCGCCGGGATCATGAAGCGATTCTACAAAGAGGCGACCGTCTCCCCGGAGTCGGGCGGGGTCGCAATCCTTCTCGACGGACGTCCGGTCCGGACCCCGGCGCGCGCCTTGCTCCGGGTGACGACGGAAGAGCTGGCCGAAGCCATCGCCGGCGAATGGAATGCCCAGGGCGAAAAGGTCGAGCCGCACCTGATGCCGCTCACCGGCCTCGCCAACGCGGCCATCGACCGGGCCGCCCCCGACCCCGCGGTCTTCGCCCGCACCCTGGCCCAATATGGCGAGAGCGACCTGCTCTGCTACCGGGCCGAGGGACCGGCTTCGCTGGTCGAGCGGCAGAGCCGGGTCTGGGACCCTCTCCTGGACTGGGCTCGGACCCGCTTCGGGATCGAGATCGAGACGACGGTCGGAATCATGCACCGGGCCCAGCCCCCGCACACCGTCGAGCAGCTCGGCCGGGCGGTGGCGGCGCGAAGCGCCTTCCAGCTCGCCGGGCTTTCGCCGCTGGTCACCATCGCGGGTTCGCTGATCATCGCCCTGGCGCTCGCCGAAGGGGCGATAGGCCTCGAGGCCGCCTGGGACGCGGCCATGCTCGACGAAGCCTGGCAGGCCGAGCAATGGGGCGCCGACCCCCTCGCCGCCGCCTCCCTCGAGAGCCGCCGCCGCGAGTTCGAGGGTGCGTATCGGTTCCTGACTTTGCTGTGATTACGCTCTTCCTGAGTAGCCGGTGAGCTTGTCGAACCGGCGTATCGAAGGACGGTCATTCGATACGGGCCTTCGCCAAGCTCAGTCCCTACTCAGGATGAGCGGTAGTGGGCGAGGCTGCTTGATCCACCCGCCCATTCGGCGTGAACCAGCGGGCGACGATCAGCCCGGCGACGATCAGAGCGACCGATTCCGCGATGAAGGTGTAGATCCAGAAGCCCCAGCCATAATGGTTGAAGATGGGCGAGCCGAGATATTCCCAGACCGTGAAGCCGAGGGAAAAGCAGATGACGAGCCGCGCCAGGTCGCCGAAGCTTCGGTTCCCCACCGCCGCGAGCCCGAAGGCGATCAGGAGGCCGGCGATCACCGCGACGATGAATCCGGGAAGGATCGCCGACATGTCGTCCGGCGAATAGCCGCGCGTGTTGAAATGGACGGTGGCGATCGGTCCCTTGGCGTAGAGCACGGCTCCGGCGGCGCTGTTGTGGGCGGGGACGATGTAGGTGCCGGTGCCGCTCGGGCTCAGGTTCTGGGCGAGCGACGCCTGAACCGCGGCGTTCTGAGCCTCGTCGGCTTTCGAATAGGCCAGCTCTCCGAGCGGGGTGGCCCAGAAGACGAAGCCGATCACGAATATGACGATTCCCGCGACGAGCCCGCCGATCACGGTCCGGATCATTGTCTTCCCCTTTTTGTGCCCGCCGATCCTACGCTCAATCGCGGCGGCGGCAAAGTCAGGCCGTCAGCTGCCGGACGAAATCGTGGAGGAAGACCCTTCGAGTCGCCTTCAGCCGCTCGGCCTTGAGGATGTTGTGAACCAGCTCGCGGCATTTCTCGGCATCGTTGTTGATCAGCACATAATCATATTCGGCCCAGTGGCTGATCTCGGCGGAGGCCCGTTCCATTCGGCGGCGGATCACGTCCTCGCTGTCGGTGCCGCGGGCGCGAAGCCGGCGCTCGAGCTCCTTCATCGAGGGCGGAAGGATGAAGACCCGGACGATGTCCGGATCGACCTGCTTGAGCTGCTGGGTGCCTTGCCAGTCGATGTCGAGAAGCACGTCGCGCCCGCCCTCGATCGTCTTCAGCACCTCGCTCTTCAGGGTTCCGTAGCGGTGGCCGAAGACGTGGGCCCATTCGAGGAAGTGGCCGGCGGCGACCAGCGAATCGAAGCCCTTGTCGTCGACGAAATGATAATCGCGCCCGTCGACCTCGCCCTGGCGGATCGGCCGGGTCGTCGCCGAAACCGACATCGCCACCCCGTCGTCGGCTTCGAGCAGCATCCGGGCGATGGTCGACTTGCCGGCGCCGCTGGGGCTGGACAGGACGAAGAGGAGGCCCCGCCGCTGGAAGGCGCTTGCGATTTCCATGCGCGCTACTGGCTTGCCGAGCCGCCGCGCGTCAAGCAGGTAGGGGCATGGCCCGTCTCATCGCCCTTCTCCGAGCCGTCAACGTCGGCGGCCGCAAGCTTCCGATGGCGGAGCTTCGCCCCTTGTGCGCGGAGCTGGGCTGGGAGGAGGTCGAGACCTACATCCAGAGCGGCAACGTCGTGTTCAGCGCCTCGGGCCGGTCCGATGCGCTCGAGGCGATGCTCGAAGAGGCGATCAAGAAAAGGTTCGGATTCCATTCCGACGTCATGATCCGTTCCCCCGACTCGTGGGCCGCGATCCTGGCTGCCAATCCGTTCGCGCAGGCTTCGGAAGCGGAGCCGAATCGGGTCCTTGTCGGAGTCCCCAAGGCCAGGCTCGAATCGGGCGCCGCGGAAGCTCTTTCGGCCAGGGCGGTGGCCGGGGAGCGGGTGGAACAAGCCGGCGGAGTCTTGTGGTTTCATTATCCCGCCGGGGTCGGGACGTCGAAGATCACTCCGTCGCTGATCGACCGCGCGGCGGGGTCCCCCGTCACGGCGCGCAACTGGCGGACGATGCTCAAGCTTCGGGAGATGGCGCAAGCATGACTATTCTCGCCGGGATGACGGGACGATGAGCGTTCCCCACGTGCCCCGCGGCTACTGGTTCGCCGCGCTCGGCCTCGTCGCCGTCATGGCCGCGATCCTGCTTTGGATGGGGCGCCCGCCGATCTGCACCTGCGGGGAGGTCAAAGCATGGGTCGGGACGGTCAACGGCCCCGACAACAGCCAGCATCTCGCCGACTGGTATACTCCGAGCCACATCATCCACGGCTTCCTCTTCTACTGGCTCGGCTGGCTCTGCCTTCGCCGAAACCCGCCCGGCGACCGCCTGATCGGAGCGGTTCTGATCGAGGCGGGCTGGGAGCTGCTCGAGAACAGCCGCTGGATCATCGAGCGCTACCGCGAGGCGACGATGGCCTTGGGCTATAACGGCGACGCCGTGATCAACTCCGCGGCGGACGTCGGCTGGATGGTGGTGGGATTCGCCCTTGCCCGGCGGCTTCCGGTTCGGGCCACCCTGATCCTGGCGGTCGCTTTCGAGCTTCTGACCCTCGCGATCATCCGCGACAATCTGACTTTGAACGTGATCATGCTCGTGGCGCCGAGCGACTCGATACGGGCCTGGCAGGCGGGGGCATAACAATCCTCCCCATCGAAGATGGGGAGGGGGACCATGCGAAGCATGGTGGAGGGGTAACTGGCCGAAACCTCGTCATTACCCCTCCACCACCCTTCGGGTGGTCCCCCTCCCCATGCTTTGCATGGGGAGGATGAGGATCAGCGAAGCGCCCGCGCACGCTCGAGATGCTGGCGGACGATCGGAGCGGCGGCCGCGGCGACGGTGCGAAGGGTCGGAGTGTCGCCGTTGCTTGCGTAATTGCTGTGAAGCGCGAGCGCCATCTGGTGCGCCTGCACCTGCTGGCGGATGAAGATGCGGTCGAAGGCCGCGCCGTCCGCACCCTGGAGCTGGGCGATCATCTCGGCCTGCATCGGCATCAGGGCCGGGCTCGGCGGAGTGCCGGCCGCGCTCGCGGCGGCGGCGAGCTGCTGGGTCGTCGCGGTATGGTGCTCGATGAGCATCTGGGCGAAGGCGCGCACGTCGGCATTCTGGGCTTTGGAAGTGGCGAGCTGGGAGGACTGGATCTCGTAAAGGTCGCTGGCGGCCGCCATCTCGACATAGGCGGAGCGCTGGTTCGGAGTCATGTCGCCGGCGGCGGCGGCGGAGGGCGCCATGTCGCCTTCGGTGGCGCAAGCGGCAAGGGCGAGCGAAGCGGCGGAGGCGATGAGAAGCGGGCGTAGCATGGGCGACTCCTGTCGGGCAGTGGATTGCCGACAAGCGTCCCCAAGGGTCGCAAGTTCCTGGAAAACCGGGCCATTAACGTGAGTTATGGAGATTTTCGGCCCTCGCCGTGTCAGCCTCCCGAGAGCCCCTCGATCACCTTGCCCGTGCCGTCGCAGACCGGGCAGGGTATACCGTCATGCTCGCCCGTGCCGTTGCAATGGCGGCACAGATTCTCGCCGGTGCCGGGCGTTCCCGGGGCGGCTTCGTCGCCCGGAGCGGTGTTCTCGTTGCTCATGCCCGTTCAACCGCGCCCGAGCGGCCCGGTTCCGAAAGGAACCGGACGGGCCGGCCGGCGGTTGCCGGGCCATGAAGCCGATCCTCACGGGCGCAGCCCTCGCTCTCGCCTTCGCCGCCGCCCCCGCTCGCGGGCAGGAGCTGTTCGGCGGGATCTACGCCCACGACGTCGACACCGGCCTGACCAAGAGCGGAATCGAGGAGGGGGCCGATTTCGAGCTCGGCTGGCGCGGCGGGAAGATCGGCTTTCTGAGCGCCGTCGGAGGCCCGCGCCCCCAAGCCTTCGTCTCCGTCAACAGCGCGGGCAACACGCATTTCGCCGCGGCCGGCCTCGGCTGGAAGATCGGCGGCCGGGTCTATCTTCGCCCCGGGATCGGGCTCGCCGTCCATACCGGCCACGGCCGGCCGGTGCCGGGCGACGACCGGATCGATTTCGGCTCCCGGATCCTGTTCGCTCCCGAGCTCGGGGTCGGCGCCCGGGTCTCGGACCGGCTCTCGGTCGAGGCGAGCTGGGTCCATCTCAGCCATGCCCAGCTTTTCGGCCCCCAAAATCCCGGCCTCGACACGATCGGGGTGCGGCTGAACTACCGCTTCCGCTAGGCAATCGTCTGTCGACGCCCGCGGGTTTCGGCTCTAACCCCTGAGCGTGCATTTCGATCGATCGAAGACCGCGGCGATAGAGACTCTTCGCCCGGTGCTGGACACGGCGCTCGACGCGGTCGTGGTGATGACTCGCGAAGGCATCGTCGCGGGCTGGAATGAAAAGGCCGAGCAGACGTTCGGGTGGACCGGAAGCGAGGCGGTCGGCAGGCTGATGGCGGACCTCGTCATTCCCGAGCAGCATCGCGAGGCGCACAGCCGCGGCCTTGAACGCTATAACGAGACGGCGGAGCAGCGGGTGCTCGGCCGGCGCATCGAGATCACGGCGCTCGACAAAAGCGGGCGCGAATTCCCGGTCGAGCTTTCGATCACCCTGGCGGGCCAGGGCGATGAAGCCCTGTTCCTCGGCTTCCTCCGCGACATCAGCGAGCGGCGGGAGGCGGAAGCCCGGCTTCGCCGGCAGGCGACCGAGACCGAGCTGCTCTTCAACGTCACCCGGATCGCCGCCGAGACTCCGTCGTTCGAAGAGGCCTTGCGCGCTTGCCTGAAGGCTATTTGCGAGCTCACCGGATGGCCGGCGGGCCACGCTTTGGTCGCCCGGCAAGGCAAGGCGGAGCTGGTTTCGACCTCGGTCTGGCACGAGGACGTGCCCGGGGTCGCGACAATGATCGCCGGGCGGACGGAGTCGATGAGCTTCACCCCCGGAGTGGGGCTGCCCGGCCTCATCCTCGAGAGCGGGGAGCCGATCTGGATCTGCGATCCCGAGAACGATCCCGCCTTCCTTCGAAAGGGCCTCGGACTGGCCGCCGCATTCGGTTTTCCGATCAAGAGCGAAGGCCGGGTGGTGGCGGTCCTCGAATTCTTCAGCCGCAATGCCTCGAAGCCGGACCCGGATCTGATGCTCACCGTGAGGACCCTGGGGGAGCAGGTCGGGCGGGTGCTCGAGCGCCGGCGGACCGAGGAGCATCTGCGGCTGCTGGTCAACGAGCTCAACCACAGGGTCAAGAACAGCCTGGCCGTCGTCCAGAGCATCGCCGCCCAGACGATCCGGGGCGAGGATATGGACGGCGCGCGCCGCGCCTTCGAGGAGCGGCTCGCGGCGCTCGCGGCGGCGCACGATCTGTTGACGAGCCGCAACTGGCAGTCCGCCTCTTTGCGGGAGGTGATCGCGAAGGCGGGCCTGGGCTGCGGCGCGTCCTCCGAGCGCTTGACCGTGACCGGACCCGAACTGCGCGTGCAGCCGAGGACCGCGGTTTCCCTCGCCATGGCCGTTCACGAGCTTTGCACCAACGCCGTCAAATATGGAGCTTTCTCCAACGATGAAGGCAAGGTCAGCGTCGAATGGAGCGTCGACGCCTCGGACGATGAGAGCCGGCTTCGCCTCCTGTGGCGGGAGGAAGGCGGGCCGCCGGTGGCGCCGCCCGATCGCCGGGGGTTCGGCACTCGAATGATCGAACGGGCGCTCGCGGCCGAGCTCGGCGGCACCGCCCGGATCGACTTCCTGCCGGAGGGAATAAGCTGCACGGTCGAGGCGCCCCTGCCTCCGGCCGAGGCCGTGCCGGGCTGAGCCTCAGTCCGTGCCCCGCGGCGCGAGCGACTCCAGGAATTGCACCACCCGCAGGTACCGGTCTCGCAGCTCGGCCCTGTGCGCCCCCGCTCGAGCCTCGACCGACAGGGCGATATGAGTGCCGAAGAGGATTTCCGTCAGCGCGTCCAGGTCCACGCCCGCGGCGAGATCGCGTTCGGCGACGGCTCGCTCGAGGCGGGCGCGGATGAGCCGGCGGAGGCTCGCGAACACCGCCTCGACTCGAGAGCGTATCTCGGGTGAATCCGAAGCGGCCTGAATCGCGGTTCCGACCAGGAAGCAGCCGCGTCCTTCTCCGTCGGCGCAGAAGACGTCGAGATCGGCCTCGAAAAACGCTTCGAGCGCGGCGCATAGCGGGGCCCGGGCGAAGGCGCGCCGAACGTCGGGCGCACCGTGTTCGATATAGAAGTCGAGCGCTGCGGCGTAGAGCCCCGCTTTGCCCCCGAAAGCCCCGTAGAGGCTCGGCTTGTGGAGGCCGGTCGCCGCGCTGAGCGAGTCGAGCGAGACTCCTTCGGCACCGTCCTTCCAGAACAATCGCTGGGCTTTCCCGATCACCTCGTCCCGGTCGTAAGCCGGAGGCCTGCCCGGCCGGCGCGGGCCTTTCTGTTCCATTCCGTACAAAATCCCTTGACCGGCCGGTTATGTCCTAACTAGTACAAAACGTGCATGCCGCAAAGGTGACCCATATGCCCGAGCTTGAATCTGGGATCGACCGGCGTCCGGAAGGGCGGCGAAACCGGTTCGGCCTGATCGCCTGTGCGGCGCTGATGAGCTTGTGCCCGGCGCCCGCGGCTTCGGCGCCGGCCGTGTCGGCGCCCCCGGCGATGGCAGACGGGGCCCGCGACTTCGATTTCGAGATCGGCCGCTGGAAGACCGAGCTCCGACGGCTGAGGAAGCCTTTGACGGGTTCGACGGAGTGGGTCCGCTATTCGGGAACGACGACCGTGACGAAGGTGTGGGGCGGCAATGCCAATCTGGTGGAGCTGGAGGTCGAAGGGCCGGCCGGCCGGATCCAGGCCCTGTCGCTCAGGCTCTACAATCCGGAAACTAGGGAATGGACCTTGAACTTCGCCAACAGTGCCGGCGGGGCGCTCGCAGTCCCGTCGGTCGGCGCCTTCCGCGGCGGCCGCGGCGAATTCTACAATCAGGAGACCATCGGGGGGCGAACTGTGCTGGTGCGCTTCGTGATCTCGGACGTCAAAGCCGATTCCGTGCGCTTCGAGCAGGCCTATTCCGCCGACGGCGGCCGCACCTGGGAGCCGAACTGGATCGCCGTCGACACTCGGCTTTAATTCCTCCCCGGCATTTGCCGGGGAGGGGGACCAGGCGAAGCTTGGTGGAGGGGTTCTTTTCAGGTTCCGAAGAACCCCTCCACCGCGCTTCGCGCGGTCCCCCTCCCCCGGAAATCCGGGGGAGGAATTCCTACCGGCCCAGCATCGACTCGGGCTTCACCACCCGGTCGAACGTCTCCTCGTCGACCAGGCCGAGCTCCAGTCCCGCTTCCTTGAGGGTCAGGCCCTTTTTGTGGGCGTGCTTGGCGATGTTGGCGGCATTGTCGTAGCCGATCTCCGGAGCGAGCGCCGTCACCAGCATCAGCGATCGGTTCATCAGCTCGGCGATCCGGCCCTCGTCCGGCTCGAGGCCGTCCAGCGTCCGCTCCGTGAAGCTTTCCATTCCCGTGGCAAGCAGGTCGATTGAGCGAAGGACGTTGGCGGCGATGACCGGCTTGAAGACGTTCAATTCGAGATGACCCTGAAGGCCCCCGACGGTGACTGCGACATGGTTGCCCATCACCTGGGCTGCGACCATGGTCAGCATCTCGGCCTGGGTCGGGTTGACCTTGCCGGGCATGATCGAGCTTCCCGGCTCGTTCTCCGGCAGCTTCAATTCCCCCAGGCCGCAGCGCGGGCCGGAGCCCATCAGCCTGATGTCGTTGGCGATCTTGGTCAGCGAGACGGCGATCACGTTGAGGACGCCCGACAGCTCGACCAGGGTGTCATGCGCTCCCAGCGCCTCGAACTTGTTGGGTGCGCTCGTGAAGCGCAGCTTGGTCAGAGTCGCCACCTGCTCCGCGAAAGCCTCGGCGAAGCCCTTGGGCGCATTGAGGCCGGTTCCGACCGCGGTTCCGCCCTGGGCGAGCTGGAGCACCCGGGGAAGCACTCCGCGAAGCCGCTCGATTCCGGCCTCGATCTGGGCCGCATAGCCGGAGAATTCCTGGCCGAGGGTGAGGGGAGTCGCGTCCTGCAGGTGGGTGCGGCCGATCTTGACGATCCCGTCCCAGGCCGCCGCCTGCGCCGCCAGGCGGCGGTGCATGGCCTGCAGCGCGGGGATCAGCCGGGCCTCGACCGCACGGGTTGCGGCGATGTGCATCGCGGTCGGGAAGCTGTCGTTCGACGACTGGCCCTTGTTGACATGGTCGTTGGGATGGACGGGGCTCTTCCCGCCGCGGGTTCCGGTCAAGATCTCGTTGGCGCGTCCGGCGATCACCTCGTTCGCGTTCATGTTGGACTGGGTGCCCGATCCGGTCTGCCAGATCACCAGCGGAAACTGGTCGTCGTGCATCCCGCTCGCGACCTCGCCGGCCGACTGCTGGATCGCTTCGGCGATCTCCGCGTCGAGCCCGCCGATCCGGGCGTTCACCCGGGCTGCCGCCTGCTTCACGAAGCCCAGCGCGTGGACGATCTCGACCGGCATGACTTCGCGCGGCCCGAACGGGAAATTCTCGATCGAGCGCTGGGTCTGGGCGCCCCAATAAGCGTCGCCGGGGACGTCGATCGGTCCGAAGCTGTCGGTCTCGGTGCGGGGGGAGGCGGTGGAGATCATGGGGGCCCTTTAGCGGGGCGAAATGCGCCCGTCACGCGGGGAAAGTCGGCCGCTCGGCGAAGCGGACAATCACGGCGGGCCGCGCACACCCCGCGTCGGGAACAAAATCGTTCCCCATCTGTTCTTCTTTTTTCCCGGTTGGTCAAAGGTGTGAATCAATGCGTAAAGTATGTGTCCTCCTGCTCGGAATTGCGGCAAGCGCTTTCAGCGTCTCTTCGGCGGCTCAGCCGTCCGGGGACGAAAGCCGGAGCATTCTGAGCGACGCCGAGGCCCTCGCCGTCGACGCCCAATATTATGCGACCCGCTACGACGTGTCGCTGGCCGAAGCGGCCCGGCGGGTGCGAATCATGGCCGAACAGGACGATCTTGTCGCCGAACTGGGCCTCGATCCAGAAGACGTGTCGGGTATCTGGTTCGATCACGGTTCCCGGTTTGCCGTTCAGGTCAGGACCGTCCAGCCGTACAAAGGCGGCCGCAAAATCGTCCGGCAGGCTCGTCCGAAGGGCGGCCAGGCCGCGCTCCGGTCCGCCGGCAAAAGCCCGGCCACCGAAGCCGCGATTGTCGCGGCGGGTTCGGCGATCGACGGCCCCGTCGAAGCCGTCGTGGCCGGGTCGCAGAGAGGCGGTCCGAGCCGCCGCGCCGTCGCTCAGTTCATCGCCCGGACCGGCGATACCTTGAAGTCGCAGGTCCCGACGCTCGATTCGGTTGCCTATGACGAGCGCGAGCAGGCGATCGTGCTTCAGGTCGTCGACAAGTCGGTCACCGCCGATTCCGTGTCGGCGAAGGGCCCGGTGCCATACAAGATCGTTCATATCGCCCAGCCCATGGTCCGAACGTCGGTCGTCGGAGGAGCGAAGCTCTATTACGCGGACGCGGCACGCACCTATGCGTGCACCGCCGGCTTCCTGGCAAAGGATCCGGGCGGCAACCCGGGGATCCTCACCGCCGGTCATTGCAACTGGTCGGGCGGGTACGTCTACAAGGACGGCACCAGGGAATATGCGCTGACCGCCGACACCCGCCTCAACCGCAACGACGGCTATGCCGACATGCGGTTCTTCAGAATCCCGACGACGGACTGGCTGCCCCAATTCTACGGCAACAAAGGCGAGGCGCCGCGGGCGCTGACGGGCCGGCGGACGATCTCCTCGACCAACGCCAAATATACGGACGGCGTCGCCCAGGGGACCGTCATCTGTTTCTATGGGCAGACGACCGGCCCGGTTTCAGGTCAGGGCTGCGGGGAGGTGACGTTCAAGCAGGTCTACTTTCCCGCAGGCGGCGGAACACCCACCGCAGGCGTCGCAGGCTCCTACAATTTGCAGTTCACGGGCAGCTTCGCGTGCCTGGCCGGCGACAGCGGCGGTCCGGTCTTTGCCTACAACACCGCTTTCGGCGTATTGAGCGGGTGTGACACGGTCGGATCGGACATCCGGGAGCGAACGGCGGCCTACACGTCGACGGATCTCGCCTACGCCAACGGCTTCTCGCTGGCTTATTGAGATGCGGCGCTCCGTGCCCGTCGCGCTTGCCGCGATGCTCGCCGCCGGCGGATGCCAGCAAGGTGAAGCGCTTCATTCGGGTCCCGACGGCGGCGCCGCTGCTGCCGGGAGGGACTCGCCGTCGATGAAGATCTCCATCTACGATCGGGTCGAGCCCGTTAAAGGCCGGCCGGTGCCGATTTTCAACCTCGCGGCCGCCGAAGGCTCACTCGACTTGAAAGGCGGATGCCTCGTCCTCGACACCGGCGATCGCACCCTCGCGCTGGTATTCGCGCGCGATAGCGCGAAGTCCCAAAGCTCGGACCGGCTGCTTATCGACGGCCGCTCGTTCGGGATCGGCGACCGAATTCGTCTCGGGGGGTCGTCGAAGGGCGGCTCGGCGGTTGGAGCGGCCGAGATACCGCCGGAATGCCGGCAATTCGAGCCGTGGTTCGTCGCTCCGGGAAGCGTCGAAGCCGCAGGCGGGTAGGTCGGGTCCGGGCCTTGGCCTGGGCCCGGCCTCACTTCTTCCGGCTGAAATCCACCGAGACGACGTTGGACCCGTCCTCGACCGGCTCGATCGCCGGAGCGTCGTTCTCGGCGGCTTCGTGCGCCTGCGGCTCGCCTTCCTCGCCGGTGGCCTGGAACTGGAGTGCGAAATTGACCGCCGGGTCGACGAAGCCGGTGATCGCCGAGAAGGGGATGACCAGCCGCGCCGGCGCCTGGTTGAAGCTCAGGCCGACCTCGAACCCGTCCTCGCCGACCTTGAGGTCCCAGAAGCGGTTCTGGATGACGATGGTCATCTCGTCGGGAAAGCGCTCCGAGAGGTGCCTCGGGATATCGACCCCGGTCGCAGCGGTCTTGAAGGTGATGTAGAAATGATGCTCGCCGGGCAGCCGTCCGGTCGTCTCGACCTCGCCCAGCACCCGCCCGACCACGGCGCGAAGCGCTTCCTGGACGATCTCGTCGTAGGGAATCAGGCTGTCGGGGGTCTCGCCTTGCATGCCGCATGTGGTAGCGAGGCGGGGGCGCGGGTCAAGCGAGAGCTTGCCCTCGCCGTTGCCCGATGTTGAGCGGACGAAGGAGAAGCCATGCCGATCGACGCCACCCGCCCCTATGACGAGGGCAACGTCTTCGCCCGGATCCTTCGAGGGGAGATCCCGTCGAAGCCCGTCTTCGAGGACGAGCACGCTTTGGCTTTTTACGACATCGCCCCCGCCGCGCCGGTCCACATCCTCGTCATCCCCAAGGGCGCCTACGTCTCGTGGGACGATTTTGCGGAGCGGGGCTCCGCGGAGGAGATCGCGGGCTTCGTCCGGGCGGTCGGCAAGGTGGCTCGGGACCAGGGGCTCGTCGAGCCGGGGTATCGGCTGCTCGCCAATGTCGGAATGAACTCCGGCCAGGAGGTGCCGCATCTCCACGTCCATATCTTCGCCGGACGGCCGCTCGGGCCGATGCTTGCGCGTTGACGCATTATGGCTTTGCGCTCGTGGGATTAATGGCTAGGTTCCCGGCCAAATGAAGAAGGCCGGACGAAGATCCGGCGCGAATCCAAGGGGACGGACATGATTTTCGGGCGCGTAAAGCCTCTCGACGCCATCCTTGCCACCGCTGAAAAGAAGTCGCTTCACCGATCGCTGGGGGCCGTTCAGCTCACTTTGTTCGGGGTCGGCTGCATCATCGGCACCGGCATCTTCGTCCTGACCTCGGTGGGAGCCCAGAAAGCGGGCCCCGGCCTGCTGATCAGCTTCATCATCGCCGGCGCCGTCTGCGTCGTCGCGGCCCTCTGCTACGCCGAGATCGCCTCGATGGTCCCGGTCGCCGGCTCAGCCTACACCTACAGCTACGCCGTCCAGGGCGAGTTCCTGGCCTGGACGGTCGGCTGGGCGCTGCTCCTCGAATATGCCGTGGGCGCCTCCGCGGTCTCGGTCGGCTGGTCCAACTATTTCATCGATACGGTGATGGAGCGAAGTTGGGGAATAGACTTCCCCGACTGGCTGAGCTCGGGCCCGCTGGTCCTCGGCGGCAAAGCCGGCGGATTCATCAACCTTCCGGCCCTGTCCATCGCCTTGCTGATGACGATCCTGCTGGTGCGGGGCACTTCCGAAAGCGCGAAGTTCAACGCGGTCCTGGTCGCGATCAAGGTCACCGCGCTCACCGTCTTCGTCATCCTCACTCTGCCGGTGACCAAGGCCGAGAACTTCACGCCCTTCGCTCCGGCCGGAATGTTCGGCGGCTTCGGCTCGGGCGTCGGAGTGGTCGGCGCCGCGGCGACGATGTTCTTCGCCTATGTCGGCTTCGACGCCGTCTCCACCGCCGCGGAGGAGACCAAGAACCCGCAGCGCAACGTGCCGATCGGCCTCATCGGCAGCCTCCTCATCTGCACCGTCTTCTACATGCTGGTGACCGCAGGCGCGGTCGGCGCGATGGGCGGGCAGCCGGTCATGGGTGCGAACGGAGTTCCGCTTCCGACCGGCGAGGCACTGTCGCTGCAATGCGCCACCCCTCAATATGCCGAGGCCCTGGTCTGCTCGCGCGAGCCGCTCGCCCATGTGCTCCACACGATCGGCTACGGCTCGATCGGCAACATGCTTGGCTACGCGGCCTTCATCGCATTGCCCTCGGTCATC
This sequence comes from Allosphingosinicella sp., assembly GCA_036388065.1. Classification (GTDB taxonomy): domain Bacteria; phylum Pseudomonadota; class Alphaproteobacteria; order Sphingomonadales; family Sphingomonadaceae; genus Allosphingosinicella. The sequence goes on along the minus strand of DASVSP010000010.1, from coordinate 40,661 downwards.
CTCATCCTGCTGTTCGGCCAGACCCGGATCTTCTTCGTGATGGCGCGCGACGGGCTTCTTCCCGAGGCGCTGTCGCGGGTCCATCCTAAGTGGAAGACCCCGCACGTGGTGACGATCATCACCGGTCTCATCGTCGCGGTGGCGGCGGCCTTCTTCCCGGTCGGGGCTTTGGCCGATGTCGCCAATGCGGGCACTCTCTATGCCTTCCTGATGGTGGCGATCGCCGTCTGGCAGCTCCGCAAGACCGATCCGGACCGGCGCCGGGCCTTCCGAGTCCCCGCCGTCGGGCTGGTCGCCCTTCTCACGGTGGGCGGTTGCCTGTTCCTGTTCTTCAACCTTCCGCGCGAGGCCATGCTGGTGCTTCCGGCCTGGACCTTGATCGGGGTCGTCTTCTACGCGCTCTACGGATATCGGAAGAGCCATCTCGGCCGAGGCCTCGTCGAGGTCCACGAGCCCGAGCTCCACGACCTGGAGCCGCCGATTCCGGGCGTCGACGAGCCGCGGAACTAGGCGGATAAAAATCCTCCCCCGGAAAATCCGGGGGAGGACCAGAGCTCGTCCTGTTGAGCTGGAATCGTCACCCCGGACTCGATCCGGGGTACACCTGCTTCAAGTCGCTGCCGCGAAGGGAAAAGGAGGATGCCGGATCAAGTCCGGCATGACGAGGTGGGCCGCTTCCGTCCAAAACAGGACAGATTCGAGGCTGTATCGACATTCAGTGGCGTCGCCTCAAACCCCCTCTCCCCGCCGGGGAGAGGGCCGGGGTGAGGGGGCTCGGCCGCCGAGAACAGGCGCTGCCGCCGAGCCCCCTCTCCCTACCCTTTCCCCGCCGGGGAGAGGGGTGAATGTTCGAATAAGCCCTCTGGTTGATAAGCCTAGTTTAGCCGCTCTTCCACCAGCGCCTTCAGATCCGCTTCCGGGCGGGCGCCGTAATGCGAGATGACCTCGGCCGCGGCGATCGCGCCCATGCGCAGGCTCTCCAGATTGGAGCGGCCCTTCGCCCGTCCGGCGAGGAATCCGGCCGCGAAGAGGTCTCCCGCCCCAGTCGTGTCGACGATCCGCTCGACGGGCTCGGCCGGCACCTCGACCTGCTCCCCGCCCTCGACCGCGACCGCGCCTTTCTCGCCGCGGGTGACCACCAGAACCTTCACCCGAGCCGCCGCCGCGGTCACCGCCGAGTCGAAGTCGGGTTCGCCGGTCAGCGAGACGATCTCGGCCTCGTTGGCGAAGAGGATGTCGAGCCGCCCGCTGTCGATCAGGGCGTTGAAGCTGTCGCGGTGCCGCTCGATGCAGAAGCTGTCGGAAAGGGTGAAGGCGACGGCGCCGCCCGAGTCGCGGGTAATCTCGATCGCGCGCTCCATCGCCGCCCTGGGCACTTCGGGATCCCACAGATAGCCCTCGAGGTAGAGGATTTTCGCGCTTCGAAGCTGGACCTCGTCGAGGGACTCGCTGCTGAGGTTCTGCGCTGCGCCGAGGAAGGTGTTCATCGTCCGCTGGGCGTCGGGCGTGACGAGGACGAGCGAGCGCGCCGTCGGAGCCTCGGACTGCGGCCTCGCCGGGGTGGTGAACTCGACCCCGATAGAGCTGACGTCATGGCGGTAGACCTCGCCCAACTGGTCGTCCGCGACCTGGCCGATGAAGCCTGCCCGGCCTCCCAGCATCGCGACTCCCGCGGCCGTGTTGCCGGCCGAGCCGCCGCTGATCTCCCGCCCAGGGCCCATCCGGCCGTAGAGGCGAGTCGCCTCCTCGGCGTCGATGAGCCGCATCGAGCCCTTGTCCAGCCCCTCCTGCGCGAGGAAGTCGTCGTCGGCGGCGGCGATCACGTCGACGATGGCGTTGCCGATGCAAAGGACGTCGAGGCTCTTGTCGGTCACGGGCTTCTCTTCATGCTGGGGGAGGAGCGGCGGCCCTAGCCGGGGCCCGCGCTTCGCGTCAATTGCGCCGAGGCGAGGCGAAGGCAGGCCGGGCGGGAGGCCGCCCCTGTGGCTCTCCCGGCGGCGCTGCGCCACTCTGGCGCTGCAAAAGGCAGGGGAGGGCGCAGTGGCAAGGCAAGGAGGATTGTGGCTGGGCGCTCTGCTCGTGCTGGGCGGCTGCGCCACGGCCAAGGGCGAGGGAACCGCTCCGGCGGTCGAGCGCGCTCCGCCGCAGCGGGCCGTTCCCCTCAACCCGGCCGGGCTCGAGAACGTCATCGGCCGGACCGCCCGGATGCTCGAGGCCCAGTTCGGGAAGCCCGCCCTCGACGTCCGCGAAGGCACCGCTAGAAAGCTCCAGTTCGGAGGGCCCGCCTGCGTGCTCGACACCTATCTCTACCCGCCCAAGGGCGGCGGCGAGCCGATCGTCACCCATATCGACGCGCGGCTTCGCGACGGGCGCGACCTCGACCGCGCCAGCTGCGTGGCCGCGCTGACGAGGCGGTAGAGGGTCGATCGGGCCAACAACCGTTCCGCCTGAGCTTCGACAGGCTCGGCCCGAACGGATTTGAAGCTTGCCCAATACCCATTCCGCCGACTCCGCGAGAACCGGGATCCCGGATTTCGCCTGGACGGCGAGGGGTTCCAGTCCGAACGAATTCGCTTCCCCGGGCCCGATCCGCTAGGCTCCTCCTGGTTGGGGAGCCGGCCGACCTCCCGAGCTTAAGCAACGGGAGTGCTCTACCATGTTTCGAAACGTGATCGCCTGCGCCGCCATCGCCGCTTTGGGCGGCTGTTCCTCCGAGAAGGACGCCGGTACCGCCGAGAAGGACTCCACCTCCGCCGGAGCTTCGGCCAAGGCCCCAGCGGCCGCCGCAGGCCAGGGGAGCGAGGCGCAGCTGGCCGCTTATCGGCCCTATTTCGACACGCTCTGGAAGCCTGGAGCTGCGATCACGCCCGACGAAGTGCGCAAGAAGATCGAGGCCGAAGGGGCGACTCGGGCCGTCGAGAAGCTCAGCTCGAGCCATGATCCGGACGCGCCCCTGCCGTGGAGCACGGTCACGGCCGGAATCGCGCGCGGCGAGCCCCAGTGGCTGGCCGTCGCCCCGCTGATCCGTCCAGGCACCCAGGCCGGAAGCGGCGATGAATATTCGATGGCGCTGACGGCCGCGCTGACGACCAATCCCGCAGGCTCGCTTCGACTGATGGCGCTCGAGGAAGGCGGCTCCGGCGGCTATTGCATCGCCGCCGATTATGAGACTCCGCCCGAGCAGATTCGCGCTTACTACGCCGCCGCGATCGCCAACGTGGAGAGGGTCGGCGATCCGGAGCTGCAGGACATCAAGGCCGCTTGCCTGAAGCAGCTGCGCGAGGAAGCGGCTCGGCCCCCTGCATGACGCGGGGCCTCAGGCAGTCTGCACCGAGAGTCTGTCGAAAGCCCAGCGCGCCGCCTCCGCGACCACGGGATCCTCGTCGTCGACGAGCCTCATGAGCGGCGGGAGGAGCGCCTGACTGCCGCTGTTGCCGGCCGCGATCGCGGCATTGCGCACCATTCGCCCGCGGCCGATCCGCTTGATCGGCGAGCCCGCGAACACCTTCCGGAAGGCGGCATCGTCGAGCGCAAGCAGGTCCGCCAGCCTCGGCGCGACCAGCTCCGCCCTCGGCAAAAACGCCTTGTTCGCCCGGGCGGCGTCGGCGAAGCGGTTCCAGGGGCAGACGGCGAGGCAATCATCGCAGCCGTAGATGCGATTGCCGATCGCCTCGCGGAACTCCTCCGGGATCGGCCCCTTATGCTCGATGGTGAGGTAGGAGATGCAGCGCCGGGCATCGAGCCTGTACGGTGCCGGGAAGGCATTGGTCGGGCAGGCGTCAAGGCACGCGCTGCAGCTCCCGCAATGCACGGCGTGGGGGGCCGGGCTCTCCTCCAGATCGAGGGTCGTATAGATCGCTCCGAGGAACAGCCAGCTTCCGTCGCTCCGGCTGACGAGGTTGGTGTGCTTGCCCTGCCAGCCCAGCCCCGCCGCTTCCGCAAGCGGCTTCTCCATCACCGGCGCGGTGTCGACGAACACCTTCAGCTCGCAGCCGGCCTCGTCGACCAGCCATCGCGCCAGCGCCTTCAGCGCCTTCTTGACCGTATCGTGATAGTCGGAGCCTTGAGCGTAGACCGAGATTCGCCCGAACTCCGGCCGCGCCGCCAAAGCCAGCGGGTCGCCTTCGGGAGCGTAGCTCATGCCCAGCGAGACGACGGACCGCACCTCGGGCCACAGCCCGGCGGGAGAGGCCCGGCGCTCCGCCGTCTCCTCCATCCAGATCATGTCGCCGTGCGCGCCGTCGGCGAGCCACCGGCGCAGCCGCTCGCCGCTCCTCGGCGCGGAGTCCGCGCGCGCGAATCCGACCGCGCAGAAGCCGAGCTCCCGCGCTTTCTCTTCCAGCCCGGCCCGCAGGTCGGCCAGGGTCGCGGACGACTGGCCCGAAAAATCACCTGCCTTATAAGGCGGCTCCCTTATAAGGGAGGGGGCCTCGCCGCTTGTCGACCCGTCGCTCAGCTTCGGCTTGCCTTCGCTCATGCTCGCTCGCTACCACAGTCGCTCGAAGGGGGCACGCGTGGCGAGTGGCTTAGCGATCGAAGCGAGACGGCTGTTCAAGGCCTTCGACGGCAAGACCGCCGTCGACGGGATCGATCTCGCCGTTCCGGAAGGCAGCATCTACGGGATTCTCGGCCCCAACGGCGCCGGGAAGACGACGACCTTGCGGATGCTGCTCGGGATCATCGATCCTGACGAGGGCGAGCGCTCGCTCCTCGGCCACGCCCGGCCGCTCGAGGTGGCAAGCCAGGTCGGCTATCTGCCCGAGGAGCGCGGCCTCTATCCGGCGATGACGGCCCGGGAATCCGTCGCCTTCATGGGTGCTCTGCGCGGCCTCCCGCTTGGCGTCGGACGCGCTCGCGCCGAGGAGATGCTGAAGTCGAACGGCCTCGGCGATTATGTGGACAAGCCGATCCGGAGCCTGTCGAAGGGCATGGCCCAGACGGTGCAATTGTTCGGCACCATCGTCCACCGGCCCAAGCTGATCGTCCTCGACGAGCCCTTCTCCGGTCTCGACGCGATCAACCAGGGCCGGCTCGAGCACCTCATCCGCGAGGAGGCGGCGGGCGGAGCGACGATCATCTTCTCGACCCACGTCATCGCCCATGCCGAGCGCCTTTGCGAGCGGATCGCGATCATCGCCGGAGGCAAGGTCCGGTTCGAGGGCAGCGTCGCCGAAGCGCGCGACCGGCTCCGGCCCCAGGTCCGGCTCCGAACCCGGGCCGCGGAGGGCCCGTGGCGGGCCGCTCTTCCGCAGGGTGCCCAGCATGAGGACGGCCTGTGGTCGTTCGAGCTCCCCCAGGTCGGGATCGAGCCGCTGCTCAAGGCCCTGATCGACGCGGGCGCCGGAATCGAGGATCTTTCGATCGAACGTCCCGGCCTTCACGACGCCTTCGTCGCAATCGCCGGCGAGCAGGCGGCTCGGGAGCTCGCCGACAGCGCCTCGGAAGGAGAGTCGCGATGATGGGCTTCGTCCATTCCGCCTATGTCATCGCCCGCCGCGATTTCGTCGCCACCGTCTGGTCGCGCACCTTCCTCTTCTTCCTGATGGGCCCCTTGCTGATCATCGGCCTCTCCTTCCTGTTCGGAAGCATGAGCGGCCGGATGGCGCGCCAGGACGTCCATGCCACGGTGGCGGTGGTTGCGACCCAGGCGCAGTTCGCACCGCTGGAGGCCGCCCGCGAGCGGCTCAACCCCGGATTCGGCGAGCGCGCGCTTCCGACCCTGATCAGGGAGGAGCCGGCCGGAGACTCGGCCCGGCAGGTCCAGGCGCTGCTCGGCAACCCGGACAAGCGGATCCTCGCGGTCATGACCGGCGGCCTCGACCGGCCGGTGCTGACCGGAGCGATCAGCGGCCAGGGCGGAATAGCAAGGCAGATGTCGCTGATCCTCGACCAGGCCGCTCAGCAGCGCGCCCTCGCCGCCGCCGGCCGCGCGGCTGGGCCCGGCGCGATCCAGGTGGTGGAGACCGACCGGTCCGAAGGCGCTCTCGCCGCGACCCGCGCGATCACCGCCCGCGCAGGACAGCTCCTCCTCTTCATGCTCACCGTCCTGCTCGCCGGAATGCTGCTCTCGAACCTGCTCGAGGAGAAATCGAACAAGATCATCGAGGTCCTCGCAGCGGCGCTTCCGATCGACGCGATCTTCGTCGGCAAGCTCGGTGCGATGCTTGCCGTCTCGCTGGTCGGAATCGCGGTCTGGGTGAGCGGAGCGATTGCGGGCCTCGCCTTCCTCCCCAACCAGGCCGGCGCCCTCCCGGAGCCGGCGGTCGGCTGGCCGCCCTTCATCCTCCTCGTCCTCCTCTACTACAGCGCCAATTACCTCCTACTCGGTGCGCTCTTCCTCGGCATCGGAAGCCAGGCCAATTCGGTGCGCGAGGTCCAGACCCTGTCGATGCCGGTCACCGTCGGGCAGATGCTGATCTTCCTCCTCGCCTCGTTCGCGGTCGGAGCGTTCAACAGCCCGCTCGGCCTCGCCGCCGCGATCTTCCCGTTCAGCTCGCCCCTCACCATGGTCGCAAGGGCCGCCCAGACCGCCGAGCTTTGGCCGCACCTGCTGGCGCTGGCCTGGCAAGCCCTGTGGGTGTGGCTGACGGTGGCTCTGGGCGCGCGGTTGTTCCGGAGGAACGTGCTCAAGTCGGGCGGAGCGGGGGCGGGCGGGATGCTTCGGCGGCGCAAACCTGCCTAAATCCTCCCCTGCATTTGCAGGGGAGGGGGACCAGGCGAAGCCTGGTGGAGGGGCTCTTTCAGACTCCGAAGGGCCCCTCCACCGCGCTTTCGCGCGGTCCCCCTCCCCCGGAAATCCGGGGGAGGATTTTCTCCGATCACTCCGGCGCGTCCCCGATTTGCTGGAACAGCTCGAGCTTCACTCCGTCGCAGTCGAGGATCCAGGCGAACTTGCCATATTCCTCGTCCTGACGGCCGAGTATCTCGATTCCCTTCGACTCCAGGTCCGCGATCATAGCGTCCAGATCGTCGACCCTGAGGTTGATCATGAACCCCGCCTCGCTCGGCGCGAAATAGTCGCTCGTCGTCTTGAACGGCGAAAGCACCGTGTAGCCGCCGGGGTCGCCCGCGAACGAAAAGGTAGCGCCCCACTCGCCGCCGACTCCGAGCACTTCCTTGTACCAGCGCGAAGTCGCCTCGGTATCCGCCACCTTGTAGAAGACTCCGCCCAGTCCGGTCACCTTAGCCATAGATCGCCTCCGCCGCGTCCTTGAGTGCCTTCATTGCAAGCTTGTAGGGGAAGGGGCCGTGGCTGATTCGCGCAACTCCCGCCGCCGCCACCGAACCGGCCTCGGGAGCGCCCGGGAACGCCATGAAGTTGACCGGCAGCGGCGATTCCGCGCAGATCCGGGCGAGCTGGTCGAGATCGACCAGGCCCGGGACGAAGAAGCCGCTCGCCCCCGCCTCGGCATAGGCCCGGGCCCGGCCGAGAGCCTCTTCGATCGCCGCCGGCTCGTGCGTCGCCGCCTTGGTCTTGAGGAAGATGTCGGTGCGCGCGTTGATGAAGAAGTCGGGGCCCACCGCGGCCCGAGCGGCCCGGATCCGGGCCGCCTGCGCCTCGATCGGGTGGAGGCCCTCGCCGCCGACCACCTGGTCCTCGAAATTGCACCCGATCGCTCCGGTTTCGGCGAGCCGCTTTATGTTCGCGGCCACCGCTTCCGGCTCGGCCCCATAGGCCCCTTCGAAATCGATCGTCACTGGAAGCTCGACGGCTCCGGCGACCCGCCGGGCATTGGCGAGGGCGAGCTCGAGCGGCAACGCTTCGGAATCGTCGAAGCCGAACGCCGCGGCGACGGAAGCGCTGCCGGTGGCGATCGCTTTCGCCCCGGCATCGGCCACCGCCTTCGCGCTTCCGGCATCCCAGACATTGTAGAGGATGACCGGATCGCCGGGCCGGTGAAGCGCGGCGAAGCGCTCGAATTTCTCTGCCTGCGTCATTGCGCGGGCGATATCATTTCCAGGACACCGCGTCACCGCCGCAGTTCCCCGGCGAAGGCCGGGGTCCAGCGGCGCCCGGGCTGGGTCCCGGCCATCGCCGGGACACAGGTTATTGCGGCGCTCGCCTCGAGCTGACGATCCGGCCGGCGCTGTCGGTGACCACTTCGAGAAGCTGCCCGGCCCGGTCGCGAACCGTCCGAACCGTCTGGCCGGCGCCGTTCACCGTCTGCGAAACCGCGGTCAGGCCCGATCCGGCGAGGTTGAGCAGCTGCCCGTTCCTCAGCGCCGTGCCCGCGATTCCGCCGACCGTCCCGACCGTGTTGTTGGCGACTCCTCCGACCGTGTTGACCGTATTGTCCACGGTCGAGAGCAACTGGGTCACCAGCTGCGGATTGTTGTCGAGGGTCTGAAGGGTGCGCTCGATGATCGCCCTGACGTTGTCGAGCCGGACGACCAGGGTGGCGGTCGCCTGGACGCCTTTGATCCCGATCTTGACCTGGTCGATGCTGGCGTCGGCCCCCGCCGTCAGCTTGAGCAGGTTGGCGAGCCGGGCGTCGAGCGCGATATGGACCTGCAGGTTGTTCACCTCGAGGTTGATCTCGTCGACGGAGAGATTGGGGATGTCGAGCAGGACGTCGGGCTGGTCCTGCCCCTGCGACACCGCTTGGGCGAGCGCCGTCGACTGGGCCCCGGCGCGCTGCGGGGTGCCGCGGCGATCCTGGCGGTCCTGGGCGCCGGCGGGCGAGGCAGCGACGGCGAGCGCGGCGGCGGCCGCGAGCAACGGATAAAGACGCATGATACTACTCCCTGTTGACGGGAGCGAAACGTTACTGGGGCGTGCCGGTTTCAGCCCGACCGTCTATTTTGACCCCCTCCCCGACGGAAGCTTCGGCGTGGACGTCGACGGTGACGTCGCGAAGCTCGGAGCGCCCCTGCGCCTCCGGCTCGACCTTGACGTCGACCCGGTTGCCGGGACCCTCGCCGCGCACCTCGAGCCTGGCCTCGCCCTTGCGCTCGATCGTCACGGACCGGGCGCGAGCGCTGAGGTTGAGCTCGATGTCGGGCGGCGGCGCGGCGGCAGCCTGGAGGAGGAGGAGAAGGATCATGGAAAGCTCAACGGCTGTGGGGAGGGGCGGTTTCATACTTAATCCTCCCCTGCATTTGCAGGGGAGGGGGACCATGCGAAGCATGGTGGAGGGGCCTTGCTGACTCTGAAAGAACCCCTCCACCGCGCTTCGCGCGGTCCCCCTCCCCCGGGAATCCGGCGGAGGATTTAAGGGGTCAATGAACGAACCTCGCCACCACATCCCGATAGCTGCGCGACACCTTCACCTGGCTCCCGCTCTCGAGCACCAGGAAGCACTCGCCGTTGGTGTGCGGCTTGACCTGCCGGACCTGGTCGAGGTTGACGATGCAGCTGCGATGCACGCGCTGGAAGCGGCGCGGGTCGAGGCGCTTCTCGAGATCCTTCATGGTCTCTCGAAGGATGAGCGTGTTGTCGCCGGTGTAGATGCACATGTAATCGCCGGCCGCGTCGATCTTCTCGATCGAATCGACGTCGACCCGGAAGATCTGGCCGCGATCCTTGATGTTGATGAGCTTTTCGTAGCGATTGGCGGCGTGGCCGCTGTCGTCCATCGCGGTCCCGACCTGGTCGACCGCGTCGGGCGCGACCTCGGCGAGGACGCCCTTCAGCTTCTCCGCTTCCTCCACTCCGCGTTTCTCGTTCAGTCGCTGGCGCACTCGGTCGAGCGTGTCCGCCAGCCTGTCCTCTTCTACCGGCTTCATCAGATAGTCGACGGCCTGGGCCTCGAACGCCCGGATGGCGTGGTCCGAATAAGCGGTGACGAAGACGAAAAGCGGAGGCTCCACCTCCATCAGCCCCTGGATCACCGAAAAGCCGTCGAAGCCGGGCATCTGGATGTCGAGGAAGACGAGGTCCGGCTTGTTGGTCTTGATCGCCCTTATCGCCTCCCGGCCGTTCGAGCAGGTCTCGACGATCTCGACGTCGTCATGCTTTTCCAGGCGCAGTTGCAGGCCCTGGATCGCCAAAGGCTCGTCGTCCACGAGAATCGTGCGGATCGTCATTTCGGTTCCTCAGGTGGTTCAAGCTGGTACGGGATTTCGATTGTAACGCGAAAGCCCCCTTTAATGTTCGATTCAGTCTCGAAACGATGGTCGGCGCCATAGGCTTGCGCCAGACGGTCCCGAATGTTGGCCAGTCCGACGCCCGTCGACTGCTGCGCTTTCACCCAATGATCCTCCGCGCCGGGGCCGGTGTCGCGCACGGTGAGCATGACCCGGTCGATGTTGAGCCGGGCCGAGACCTCGATGTCGGCGCCCTCCTCCTGGGGAGTGACCGCATATTTGATCGCATTCTCGACCAGCGGCTGGAGCAGGAGCGACGGAAGCCGGGCCCGCGCGACCGACGGATCGATGTCGAACCGGGGCCGGAGACGGTCCTCGAAGCGCATCTTCTCGATCTCGAGATAGAGCTTCAGGGTCTCCACCTCCTGCGCCACCGTCACCGAGCCCGTCAGGTCGTTGACCAGGGTGTAGCGAAGGAAGGACGACAGCCGCGAAAGCATCGCGTTGGCGCGGTCCGTCTGCTTGAGAAGCACGAGGGTCGAGATGGAGTTCAGGGTATTGAAGAGAAAATGCGGATTGAGCTGATAGCGAAGCATGGCGAGCTGCGCCGAGCTCGCCTGGTGCTCCAGCCTCAGCAGCCGATCGCTCTGCTCCTCGAGCAGGAGGTAGTAATTGATGCTGTAATAAAGCGCCGACCAGGCGACGAGCAGGGTCAGGGTGAGAACGATCGAGCCCAGGAATTGAAGCCCCTCGGGCGTGATTCCCGGCCTTACGAAAGTGGCATGGCTCCAGGTCTCGATCGCCGAGAAGGCGGCCGAGGCGACCAGGACGAGGGTGATCGACGTTACCCAGGTGATGATCGGCCGCATCTTGATCAGCCGCCGGTAGGCCGACGCCATCAGGAGGGTGATCGAATAGCCGGTCGCGGTCAGAAGCGTGATGTGGATGACCAGGCTGAAGCCGAAATTGTTGGCGATGCCCGAGAGCGTTCGAAGGAAGAAATAGCCGGCCCATCCCGCGGACTGCAGGATCCAGAAGGCGCGGTTCTTGTCCTCGAAGAAAGGCTGCTGCTGGAGCCGGAAAGGCTTCCAGCCGCCGCCTTCGGCCTGCCGGGGAGCCCCCCCCGCATTCGCCTGAACCGCGTTGGTGCTCATGGCCGATAGTTTCCCGGCGAAAGCCGGGATCCAGTCGCGCCGTCCGTTCCGCTGGGCCCCGGCCTTCGCCGGGGAACGGAGATTTCGAAACGGTCAGGACAAGCTCTAGTCGACACTGTTCGCCGGTTTAGCGGGCAAAACCAGGATCGACCAGTCGCCCTCGTCGGCGACATGTTTCGCGACCGCGGAGCGCACGTCCTCGGGCGTCAGAGACCTGTAGTCGGCGAGGTAGGTCCGGGCATGCTCGATGAGATAGGGTTCCCGCGACCAGTCCTCCAAAGCCCCCGCCCAATAGGCATTGGTCTTCAGCCGCCGCTCGATCCCGGTGACCACCGGGTTGATCGCGCGCTCCCATTCGTCGGCGGACGCCGGAGTACGGGCGAGGTCGGCGACGATCTCGCGCGCCAGCCGGAAAAAGAGGTCCGCCCGCTCCGGCCGGATCTCCGACCCGGCGAATAAGAAGCCCCAGTCCTTGAACTGGAAGCTGGTCTGGACGGTCGCCGAGGGGGAATAGCTCGCCCCTTCCGAATCGCGAAGCCGCTCCATCAGCCGTGCGCCCGCTATGTTGGCAGCGACGGAGAGCGCCCGCCGCTCGCGCCGCCCCTCGGTTCCTCCGAAGGTGGTCCAGCCGAGCGCGGCATAGGCCTGGTTCCGGTCGCCCTGGTGGGTGAATCGGATCGGCTCCGCGGAAGCGCGGGGCGGCCGGACCTGGAGCGAGGCGGCCGGGGGCCGGACCTCGGCCCGGCGGGGCAGCGCCGCCACCGTCTTCAGCATCGCTGCGACCGCGGTCTCGATGTCGACGTCGCCGACGATCACCGCCTCGATCGGCCCCTGGGCGAGCAAGGGCTTCATGAAGGCCTCGAAATCCTCGGGCCGAAGCCTTTCGATCTCGGCCTTGTCGAAGGGCTGCCAGCGCGGGTCGCCGCCTCTGGCGACGGCGCCGAACTCGCGGCCCATGCGTGCGGCCGCGGACGAGAAGGCGAGGTCGTAGCTCTCCACCGCCGCGATCTTGGAGCGCTGGAACAGGGCCGGGTCGAAATGCGGAGCGACGATCTTGGTCGCGAGCAGCCGAAGCTGGTCGCCGAGCTCCTCCGCCCGGGTCGAGCCGCGAAGGACGAGCGCCTCGTCGTCCATGTCGAAGCTCATCGACATCCGCCGCCCGGTGAGCAGCCGCTCCAATCCGTCGAGGTCGAAGGGCCCGACCCCGGTCGAGCCGAGCAGCGGCGCCATCCACGCCGGCGACTTGCGGTCGGCCGGCAGAGCCGCGATTCCGCGGCCGAAGCGGAGCGAGACGTTGACGCTGCCTTTCTCGAAGCCGGTCTGCTTGAAGACCAGGCTCGAGCCGTTGGCGAACCGGACGATGGTCGAGTCCATGCCAGCGATCCGCTCGCGCGACACCTCGCGGCCCGGCGGGCCGAGCGGCGGAAGATCGTCGATGCTGACCCGCCGGTCGGCCTGGCGGGCCGCGGGGGCGGCGGCCTCGGCAGCGGCGAGCGCCTCGGCAAGGCCCGCCACCGGCGCCGGCGAAAGCATCGCCAGCCTCGGCCCGGAGCCCTGGAAAAGGTCCCTCAGCGCCGACTGCAGCGCCTGGGGAGTCAGGCCCGGGCCCAGTTCCTCGAACAAGGCGAGCTGGATCTGGGCGGTGGAGATGACGCTGTTGCCGTCGATCGCCGAGATCAGCCGCCCGGCCCGCACCTGCGAGCGCTGGGTCGGGTCGCCCTGCACGGCGGCCCGGCCGGCGGTCCGGATATTCTCCATCTCGCGGTCGATCTCGCCCTGGCTCGGCGGCGCCTTCAGCGCATCGGCGAGGATCGCATAGGCTTCGGCGAGAGCCTGCTGCCAGCGGCCCTCCTTCGCCATCACCGACATCTGGGTGAAGTCGGCGACGTTGACGCTGTTCTCATACTGCACCTGGGCGTTGAGGAAGGCGGACTCGCCACGGGCCTTGGCCTCGAGGCGGCGGTTGAGGATCCGGACGGCGAGGGTTCGGGCGAGGTTCCTCTGCTCGCGCGCCTTGCTCGGCGGGACCGGGCGGTAGGGGCGGATCCAGCTCAGGGTGGCGAAATGGGGCGAGCCTGGATAGGCGATCGCCGCGGTCCGCTGGGGCACGTCGGCGAGCTTTCCGTAATCGGGCTCGCGCGGCGCCGGGCCGGAGGGCTTCCAGCCTCCGAAGCGCGCGGCGATCAGCGCCTCCATCAGCTTCGGATCGGCGTCGCCGACCATCACCAAAGTCGCCCGGTCGGGCCGGTACCAGCGCTCGTAAAAGGCCCTGAGGCCCCCCGAGTCGGCGGCCTTGAGGGTCGCCTCGGTTCCGATCGTGTCCCGGTCGGCATATTTGAGGCCGCGGTAGAAGAGCGGAAACATCATGTCCCTCAGCTTCACGCTGAGCTCGGTCCGGCGGCCATATTCGGAGAGCACGACCCCGCGCTCGGCGTCGACGATCTTCGGATCGAAGAGGGCGGTGTCGGCCATGTCGGCGAGCAGGGTGAGGCTGGTGTCGAGCGAGGCCCGGTCGGCGTGGGGAAGGTCGAGCATGTAGACGGTCTGGGTCGGCTCGGTCGAGGCGTTGGTGTCGCTTCCGAAGCTCGCGCCCAGCCTCTGCCAGGTCTCGCGAACCTCGCCGTCTCCGAAATTCTTCGTTCCGCGGAACGCCATATGCTCGACGAAATGCGCCCAGCCCCTTTCCCGCTCCTCCTCGTGGAGGGCGCCGGCGTCGATCCTCAGCCGAACCGACACCTGTCCCTCGGGCACCGCGTTGCGCCGGACCGCGTAGCGAAGGCCGTTGGGCAATGTGCCGAACGTCCAGGCCGGGTCGGGGGCGATGTCGCTGTTCCTGTAGAACCAGCTGGAATCGCCGGCGGCCGAGACCGGCGCGGCGAGGAGGATCAGGAGAGCGAGGAAACATCGGCGGAGCATGGAATTCCTTTTGCCTCCCTGTCGCGAAGCGACGGGGAGGGGGACCACACGAAGTGTGGTGGAGGGGTAATTGGCGCCGGACTTAGTGGTTCTCTTGCGAACCTCAAGCCGTAGCGCCTTCTACCCCACCACCAGGCTCCGCCAGGTCCCCCACCCCAACACGCGATGGGGAGGCAAGTAGGCTCTCCCCAGCTTGACTCTCGCTGAACGAGGTGGGAACATTACGCGAACACGAGAGTCGAGTCGCAATGCCCCCGAGCCCTGCCCGTATCGAACGCCTGGCCGCCTTGCGCGCGGAGGTGAGGGCGCTCGAATCGGCCGGAGCTGAGCAGCGCGAATATCTCCCTTTCGGAATCCACTCCATCGACTCCCGCCTCGCCGGCGGCGGCCTCCCGGTCGCGTCGCTCAACGAGGCGGCGGGCGAGCGGCCGGGACCGGCCGACCAGGCCGCCTCCACCCTCTTCCTCGCCTCGATCGCCGCTCGGCGCCCCGGGATCGTCCTTTGGGCGCTCGGCAGCCGCGACCTGTTCGCACCGGGCCTGGCCGGCGCCGGTCTCCCCCCCGACCGGGTCCTCTACGCCGAGTGCCGCCGCGACGAGGACGTGTTGGCGGTGATGGAGGAAGGGCTTCGCCACGGCGGCCTCGCAGCGGTGATCGGCGAGGTCGGCCGGGCCGCGATGACCGCCACCCGCCGGCTCCAGCTCGCCGCCGAGGAAGGCGGAACTCTCGCCCTCATGCTGCGGCGCTGGCGCGGGAACGGCGAGGATCCGCTCGCCATCCCCTCCGCCGCGGTCACCCGCTGGCGCCTCGCCTGCGCGCCTTCCTCGCCGCTTGCCGTGGCGGGGATCGGCCGCCCCCGCTGGCGCCTCTCCCTCGCCCGCCAGCGCGGCGGAGCGCCCTTCGACCTCATTCTGGAGAGCCCCGATGCCGAGGGTCGCCTCGCTCTACCTTCCGTACCTGAGCACCGACCGGGTGAAAGCGAGCGAGAGCGGCGGGCGGCGTGAGACACCAGGCTCAATCCCTCTCCCCGGCGGGGAGAGGGTAGGGAGAGGGGGTTCGGCGTCTGCGACAAGTCTCGGCGGCCGAACCTCCTCACCCCAACCCTCTCCCCCCCGGGGAGAGGGGGAAGGCCGCGAACCCTGCTCCTGCCCGAACGAGTCCCACTGGCGCCCGGGAGCGAGGTGGGCTCAAAAATCCTCCCCGCGATTTCGCGGGGAGGGGGACCAGGCGAAGCCTGGTGGAGGGGTTCTTGCTGACTCCGAAAGAACCCCTCCACCACCCTTCGGGTGGTCCCCCTCCCCCGCAAATGCGGGGGAGGAATTAAAAGCGCCCCTCCTCCTCTCCCGCCGAACCGGCAACCGCCTCATCGTCTCCGCCGCCTCGCCCGAGGCCCGCGCCCTCGGCCTCTACCCGGGAATGGCGGTCTCGCAGGCCCGAGCCCTCGTCGCCGGACTCGACATCCGCGACGAGGATCCCAAAGCGGATTTCGACCTCCTCAACCGCCTCGCCCTCTTCGCCGCCCGCCGCTGGACCCCCCGCGCCGCAATCTCGCCCTCCGACGGCCTGTTCCTGGATCTCACCGGAGTCGCCCACCTGTTCGGCGGCGAGGAGAGGATGTGCCGCCGGATCGTCGCCTTCTGCGCCCGCGCCGGTTTCGCCGCCCGGATCGCCGTCGCCGGAACGCCGGGCGCGGCCCACGCCCTCGCCCGATTCGGCCCGGGCAAGATCTGCCCCGTCAACGGCGAGCCCGAAGCCCTGGCGGCCCTCCCGCTCGCCGCGCTTCGGGTCGAGGAACCCGTCCTCGCCGCGGCCCGCCGCCTCGGCCTCGAAACGATCGGCGACCTCCTTCCCTTGCCGCGCGGCCCGCTCCAGCGCCGCTTCGGAAAGACCCTTCTCGCCCGGCTCGACCAGGCGCTCGGCCGCTGCGGAGAGGCGATCGAGCCGGTGGTGCCCGAGGAGGCGCCTTGCGCAATCCTTCGCTTCGCCGAACCGATCGCCACCGCCGAGTCGATCGCTCGGGCGCTCGGCCTTTTGATCGAACGCCTGATCGAGACTTTGAGGGAGACGGGGCTGGCGGTTCGCAACCTCGCCTTGCTCTGCGACCGGGTCGACGGGAAAGTCGAGCGGATTGCCATCGGCACCGCCCGCGCCACCCGCGACGGCGCCCATCTCCTTCGACTGCTCGGAATGAAGATCGAGAAGATCGAGCCCGGCTTCGGCCTCGATTCGATGCGACTCGTCGCCGGCCGGGTCGAGCCGCTCGATCCGGACCAACCGTCATTGCGAGCGAATCGAAGCAATCCAGCGGGCCTCGGAGACCCTGGATTGCTTCGTCGCTACGCTCCTCGCAATGACGACGAGGAAATCGACCTCGCAATGCTCGTCGACCGGCTCGCCGGCCGCCTCGGCCCCCGCCGGCTCTACCGGGCCACCGCCGTCGAGAGCGACGTGCCCGAGCGGAGCGTGGCCCGGACCGGCCCGCTCGACCCGGCCTCGCCCTGGCCGAAATGGCCGCGCCCCGTCCGCCTCCTCTCGCCGCCCGAGCGGGTCGAGAACGTCGTCGCACTGCTCCCCGATCTTCCGCCCCGCCGGTTCACCTGGCGCGGCCGCGCCTACCGGGTCGCCCGCGCCGATGGCCCCGAACGGATCCACGGCGAATGGTGGAAGCGCACCGCCGAGGCGGAGGGGGTGCGCGATTATTTCCAGGTCGAGGACGAGGAAGGGGCGAGGTTCTGGCTCTATCGGAGGGGGGACGGGGTGGACCAGCGCACGGGCGATCTCAGCTGGTATTTGCACGGGGTGTTCGGGTGAAGGGGGCATCTGAATTCCTCCCCGCGATTTCGCGGGGAGGGGGACCGCGCGGAGCGCGGTGGAGGGGTTCTTTCAGCGCCCGAAGAACCCCTCCACCATGCTTCGAATGGTCCCCCTCCCCCGGAAATCCGGGGGAGGAGTTTCCATGACCTACATTGAGCTCCAGGCCCTTACCCATTTTTCCTTCCTCCGCGGAGTCTCGAGCGCGGAGGAGATGTTCGCGGCCGCGGCCCTGCTCGGCTATCCGGCGCTTGGGATCGTCGACCGGAACACGGTGGGCGGACTCGTCAAGGCTTTGAGGGCGGCCGACGAGACCAAGGTCCGGCTCATCTCCGGCTGCCGGCTCGACCTGATGGACGGGACCGGGATCCTCGTCTGGCCGGAGGACCGGGCCGGGTGGTCGCGGCTCACCCGCCTGCTCACCGCCGGCAAGGGCCGCGCCGACCGCGACAAGGGCGAGAAGGGCCAATGCTTCCTCCACTGGGAAGACGTCGCGGCCTGGAACGGCGGTCTGGTCGCGGCCCTCATTCCCGACGAAGCCGACGAGTCGGCCGCGACCGCGCTCGCCCAGATCCGCGACATCTTCGCAGACCGGGCCCATGTCGCCCTCACCCACCGCCGCAGGCCCGGCGACTCGGCTCGGCTCCACGCCCTCGGCGAGATGGCGAAGCGCCACGGCGTTCGAACCCTCGCCACCGGCGACGTCCTTTACGATTCGCCCGACAAGAGGATGCTCCAGGACGTCGTCACGGCGATCCGCCACAAATGCACGATCGACGATCTCGGCTTCCGCCGCGAGCGCTACGCCGACCGCCACCTGAAGTCGCCCGAGGAGATGGAACGCCGCTTCAGGGACCATCCCGAAGCGATCCGGGCGACCGCCGACATCGCCGAACGCTGCACCTTCTCGCTCCGCGAATTGAGCTACCAATATCCCGACGAGATCGTGATGTCGGGCCGCACCCCGCAGGAAGCGCTCGAGCGGCTGACCCGAGCCGCGCTCGATTCCAAATTCCCGGAAGGGCCTCCCAAGAGCCATGTCGATCTTCTCGAGAAGGAGCTGGGGCTGGTCGAGAAGCTCGCTTATGCGCCCTATTTCCTGACCGTGAACTCGGTCGTCCAGTTCGCCCGGAGCCAGGAGATACTCTGCCAGGGGCGGGGGTCGGCGGCCAATTCGATGATCTGCTTCGTCCTGGGGATCACCTCGATCGATCCGGTCAAGCACACCCTCCTCTTCGAGCGCTTCATCTCCGAGAGCCGAAACGAGCCGCCCGACATCGACGTCGATTTCGAGCATGAGCGGCGCGAGGAGGTGATCCAGTGGATCTACGACCATTACGGCCATAGCAACGCGGCCTTGACCGCGGTCGTCAGCCGCTACCGCACCCGCGGCGCGGTCCGCGAAGTGGGCAAGGCGCTCGGCCTGCCCGAAGACCTCACCGGCATGCTGTCGAGCCAGATCTGGGGCTGGTCGGAGGCGGGCGTCCCCGACCGCCATGTCGAGGAGCTGGGCCTTGATCGCCACGATCCGCGCCTCGCCTTGACGCTCGAGCTGACCCGCCAGCTGGTCGGCACTCCCCGGCACCTCTCGCAGCATCCCGGCGGCTTCGTCCTCACCCGCGACCGCCTCGACGATCTCGTCCCCATCGAGCCTGCGGCGATGGTCGACCGGCGGGTGATCGAATGGGAGAAGGACGATCTCGAAGAGCTCAAGATCATGAAGCTCGACGTGCTCGGCCTCGGGATGCTGGGCTGCATGCGCCGCGCCTTCGATCTCCTGCGGGCGCACAAGGGCCTCGACATGAACCTGTGGTCGGACGTCCTGCAGGAGGACGATCCAATCGTCTACGAGATGATCCAGAAGGCCGACACGATCGGCACCTTCCAGATCGAGAGCCGGGCCCAGATGTCGATGCTCCCGAGGATGAAGCCGAAGGAATTCTACGACATCGTCATCCAGGTCGCGATCGTCCGTCCCGGGCCGATCCAGGGCGACATGGTCCATCCCTATCTGCGCCGCCGCGAAGGCAAGGAGAAGGTCGAGTTCCCCTCCGAAGCCTTGCGGGCGGTGCTCCAGAAGACCTTGGGCGTTCCCCTCTTCCAGGAGCAGGCGATGAACGTCGCGATCGTCGGCGCCGGCTTCTCGCCCTCCGACGCGGACCGGCTTCGCCGTGGGATGGCGACGTTCAAGTCGACGGGCGGGGTCAGCCGGTTCGAGGACCAGATGATCGAAGGCATGGTCGAGCGGGGCTACACGCGCGACTTCGCCGAGCGCACCTTCAAGCAGATCGAGGGCTTCGGAAGCTACGGCTTCCCGGAGAGCCACGCGGCGAGCTTCGCCAAGATCGCCTACGCCTCGAGCTGGATGAAGTGCCACCATCCCGACGTCTTCTGCGCGGCGATCCTCAACGCCCAGCCGATGGGCTTCTACCAGCCCGCCCAATTGGTGAGGGACGCCCAAAATCACGGCGTGGAAGTGAGGCCGGTGTGCATCAACCGAAGCCGGTGGGACACGCGGATGGAGGAAGGAAGAAAATCCTCCCCTGTCTTTGCAGGGGAGGGGGACCAGGCGAAGCCTGGTGGAGGGGCCTGCGGCGGAAGAACCCCTCCACCGTCCTTCGGACGGTCCCCCTCCCCGGGAAATCCCGGGGAGGATTTTAAGGATCTAATCCCCCTCCGACTCGGCCTTCGGATGGTCCGAGGCCTCTCAAACCTCCACGCCGCCCGGATCCTCGCCGCGCGCGCCGAAGCGCCGTTCGACTCGATCGAGGACGTCTGGCGCCGCTCGGGAGTCCCGGTCGCTGCGCTCGAGAAGCTCGCCGATGCCGACGCCTTCGCCTCGTTAGGGCTCGATCGTCGCCAGGCTTTGTGGCGGGTGCGCGGTCTCGGCGAGGCGCCCTTGCCCCTTTTCGCCGCCGCCGACGCGCTCGGACAGGAGCCGGAAGTGGCGCTGGTCCCGCTCACCGGCGGCCGCGAGGTGGTCGAGGATTACCGCACCGTCCAGCTGTCGCTGCGCGCCCATCCGCTCGCCTTCCTTCGCGGCGAGCTGGGGCCGAAGGTGACGACCTGCGCCGGTCTCGCCAGCCTGAAGGACGGGTCGCGGGTCGAGGTGGCCGGCCTCGTCCTCATCCGCCAGCGGCCGGGCAAGGGCAACGTCACCTTCATCACCCTCGAGGACGAGACGGGAATCGCCAACATCATCCTGTGGCAGCGCAAGTTCGAGGCGCAGCGCCGGATCGTGATGTCGGCGGCCATGATCTCGGTGAAGGGGCAGATGCAGAAGGAAGGCGAAGTCATCCACGTCGTCGCCGACCGGCTCGAGGACCTGACGCCTTTACTGCACCGGGTGGGCGCCATGGACTTCCCGCATCGCTACGCGCCGGCGGACGGCGGCAAGGGCGTCCCGCCGGACCCGCGCAAGGCGAAGGCCCGGGAAGTTATCAAGGTGAAGACGAGGGATTTCCATTAATGGAGAGCCGTCATTGCGAGGAGCGAAGCGACGAAGCAATCCAGCGGGCCTCGGCGGCCGCACTGGATTGCTTCGCTACGCTCGCAATGACGGAGGCTTCAGAACTTCTGCTGGCGCTCGTAGAGGCTCTTGTAATGCTGGATCCGGGTCACCCTCAGGCCCGGCATTCCCGAGCGGTCGACGGCGCGCTGCCACGAGGCGAATTCCTCGAGCGTGAGGCTGTAGCGCGCGCAGGCCTCGTCGACGGTGAGAAGCCCGCCGTTGACCGCGGCGACCACCTCGGCCTTGCGGCGCACCACCCAGCGGGTGGTCGAAGGCGGCGGCAGCGAATCGAGGGTCAGCGGCTCCCCCAGCGGGCCGATGACCTGCGCCGGGCGCTGAGGCGCCCGCTCGATCGTGTCGTATTCAAGGACGTTCACGGACATTTTATCTCCTGCCTCCCTTCGCCCGCCTTAACCGGCAGGCGTTGAAGGAAGGCTGAAACCGCAAGGTAAACGCGGCGGTCATTTCAGTTGACGGCTCCTTGCGACTTCACCGGCGAGGCATCGCTTCGCCGCGCAAGAAAGGCGCTCGATTCAAGTGCGGGATCGATCGAGAAGCGGTCCTGCCGGGCGAAAGCCGAGTTGAAGCAGCCGCGCTGGGCCGCCACCGCTTCGCGCCACGAAGGCCCTGCAAGGAGGATCTCCGCGATCGGGTCGGGACAGCAGGCCGGCGGCTCCGAAGCCGCCGACCGTGCCGACGTCGCCGGCATCGAGTCGCGCTGGGCGCGCAACGTCGCGACCAGAATCCCGAAATCGAGGGCCGCGGGCGCACGGCTCGCCAACCTCTGGTCGGCGCGTCTGAAGAAGCTCAAATCCATGGCCGCCTTCTAGCGGCGAGGGTCTAAGACGCGGTTAAGGGCCCATTAGGCTAGGCTTTACCGAGGTTAACCGCGCCGCCGGCGCGTGCGCCCCCACCGTCATTGAGAGCGAAGCGAAGCGTTCCAGTGCGGCCTCGGAGCGCCGCTGGATTGCTTCGTCGCTTCGCTCCTCGCAATGACGAGGGCCGTCTCAGGCTGGGCTTCGCGGGCCTTCCTCCCTATGTAGCGCGACCATGATCGCCGATTTCCAGCTCGACCGCCCGCCTTCCGAGGCCCGCATCGTCGTCGCCATGTCGGGCGGGGTCGACAGCTCGGTCGTCGCCGCGCTGGCGGCTCGGACCGGAGCCGAGGTGATCGGGATCACGCTGCAGCTTTACGACCATGGCGAGGCCGTCGGCCGGTCAAAGGCCTGCTGCGCCGGCCGAGACATCTACGACGCCCGCACCGTCGCCGAGCGGCTCGGGATCGCCCATTACGTTTTCGACTACGAGACGCGCTTCCGTGACAGCGTGATCGAGCGCTTCGCGGATGAATATGCCCGCGGGCGCACTCCCATTCCCTGCGTCTCGTGCAACCAGTCGGTCAAGTTCACCGATCTACTCGCGCTCGCCCGCGACCTCGGCGCCGACTGCCTCGCCACCGGCCATTACGTCCGCCGGCTCGTCGGGCCGGACGGGCCGGAGCTCCACCGCGCAGCCGATCCCGCGCGCGACCAGAGCTACTTTCTGTTCGCGACCACGCGCGACCAGCTCGATTACCTGCGCTTTCCCCTCGGCGGCCTGCCCAAGCCGGCGGTCCGCGAGATCGCGCGCGAGCTCGGCCTGATCGTCGCTGACAAGCCCGACAGCCAGGACATCTGCTTCGTCCCCAACGGCGACTATGCCTCGGTGGTGAAGAAGGTCCGGCCCGAGGCGGCTCAGCCGGGCGAGATCGTCGACCTGGAGGGGCGGGTGCTCGGCGGGCATCGCGGCCTCATCCATTTCACCGTCGGCCAGCGCCGCGGCCTGGAGATCGGGGGGCAGGGGGAGCCGCTCTACGTCGTGCGGCTGGAGCCGGAGTCCCGGCGGGTGGTGATCGGACCGCGGGCGGCGCTTGCGGTCCGAGCGGCGCGGCTGTCCGGGCTGAACTGGCTCGGTGAGGATCAGAGCGACGGCCTCGCCGCCAAGGTCCGCTCGATGGCGCGCCCGGCGCCGGCCCGGTTCGACGGCCGCGAGCTTCGATTCGAAGCTCCCGAATTTGGAGTCGCTCCGGGCCAGGCGGCGGTGCTCTACGAAGGGTCGAGGGTGCTCGGCGGCGGCTGGATCGAGGAGACGGTGCCGGCGCAGCTGGAGCCGGTCTGAGCGCTCACCGCCGTCCGCGCCGGGCGATAGCGTAGAGGACGGTGCCCGCCGCGACGAGGATGAGAAGCATCCTCCAGCTCGGCCAGGACGACTGGGCGGCGGCCCAGACGCAGACGGCGATGGCCGCGATGATCATTAGCCACGTCCCGGGCCCCGCGCGCCCCGTCGTCCCGGCGGAAGCCGGGGCCTCGGGGAGACCCGCCGCGACGTCTTGTCCCGAGGTCCCGGCTTGCGCCGGGATGACGGGCTTGGCCAGGGACGCGATGCTGATCGAATAGACGAACATCCTCGCCAGAGTGCTGACCACCGCCAGCCAGACGAAGCTTCCGCTCAGCGCAAGCACCGCGATCAGGGCGCCCATGAACGCGATCGAATTGGCCGGCGTCGCGAAGCGGTCGCTGACTCCGCCGAACCAGGCCGGAAGAAGGCCGTCCCGGCCCATCGCGTAGCTCGTTCGGGACGTTCCGGTGAGGCCTCCGCTGATGTTGCCGAGCAGCGAGAAGACCGCCGCGGCGACCAGGAGGAGCCCCCCGGCGGGCCCCATCAGCGCCTTGCCGAATTCGACCAGCGGCGCTTCGCCGCCCGCGCCCGGCTCCATCACCGCCACGTAGGAGAGCTGGACGAGGAAGTAGAGCACGGCCGTCCCGACGATGGTGGCGATGAGCGCGCGCGGGATGTTGCGCGTGGGGTTGGACGTCTCGCCTGCGGGGGTCACGCTGTTCTCGAAACCGATGAAGGCGTAGAGGATGAGCAGGGCGGCGGCCTCGAGGTCGGTGAGCGGCGGCACGCCCGTCGGCGCCTCGATCGTGCCGCCGGCAACGACCAGGCCCATGACCGCCACCAGGAGCAGGGGCGCCGCCTTGAGCAGGGTCAGGGCGTCGATCAGCTGAACGGCGCGCTTCACCCCGACGATGTTGATCCACACGAGCAGCCCGCTGACGGCGAGGATGATCGCGGCCCTGGCCGGCCCTTCGCCCAGCGGCGGCCAAAGCACCGCCAGATAGGTCACCAGGACCGTGAGGTTGGCGGCCAGCGCGGTGGCCCGGGCGACGTAATAGACCCACCCGGCCTGGAAGGCCGCGGCGGGGCCGAAGGCCGCGGCGTAGACGACCGGTCCGCCGGAGACCGGGTGCCGCGCGGCCACCCTCGCGAAGGGCAAGGCGACGACCAGGACGAGCAGCCCGAACAAGGGGAAGAGGAAGGGGCTGAACGCCCCGAAGCGGTCGTAGAGAGTCCCCGGCAGTGCGAAGATCCCGGCGCCCACCATTCCGTTGAACGACAGGAAGGCCGAGCCGAGGAAGCCGATGTCGCGGCGGAGGGGCTCGTCCTTGGTTGCGGTCATTCCCACCCTTCCAACTTGCGCGGCCGGACTGTGGCGGCCGCCCGGTAAAGAGGCAAGCGCGAGGTTCGGCTCCGCCGCCCTGTTTCGGAGCACGGCCGAGCCGGCAACCCCGGCCCTGCCGGTCGATCCGATCCGCTAACATCAATCAACGCGCTTCGGGTGGTCCCGGCGGACCCGCCTGTGGTAGCAATCGCGGGGGACTTGGGGGTTGGATTGCGCAGGCTCGTTACCATCGATCTGCCGCGGCTGTTGTCGCGCCGGCTTCCGAGGCCGGTGACGGAGTTCGCCGTCGGAATCGGCGTGACCGGCATCTTCGTCGCCGTCCGCCTGGCAATCGCCCCTCTGCTCGGCGAAGTGGCGCCCTTCGCCCTCGGAATCATCGCCGTCGTCCTGGCCGCCCTCCTCGGCGGGTGGCGCAGCGGCCTCGTCTCCATGGTGCTCGGGACGATCCTCATCTGGTACCTGGTCCTTCCGCCCAATCGAAGCTTCGCTCTCGAGAACGCTTCGACCGCCCTGGTCCTTGCCGCCGGGGCCTTCACCGAAGGGGTCATCCTGCTCGCCCTCGGCCTCTACCAGCGCGAGGTCCGGGCCGGTGAGCTCGATCGGGCCCGTCGGATCAACTTCCTCGGCCATGCCCTCAAGGAAATGGATCACCGCACCAAGAACAATTTCCAGATCGTCACCAGCCTCCTCACCCTCCAGGCGAACCGCTCGCGGAACGAAGAGGTCAAGGACGCCCTCAACGAGGCCGCGGAGCGGTTGAAGGCGGTCGCCGCGGTCTACGACGCGCTCGCGCCGAGCAGCCAGGGCCTGGCCTCGGTCCGGCTTCAGGACCAGCTCCAGGAGATTTGCGACCAGATCAGGCGCGGGATCCTTCCCGACGGGATCACGCTTTCGACCGAGCTGGAGCCGATCGTGGTGCCGCACGAGAGCGCGGTGGCGATCGGGATCATCGTCAACGAGCTCGTCACCAACGCCTGCAAGCACGCCTTCGGCGACAAAGGCGGCTCGATCCGGGTGAAGGCGTCTCTGGACGGCAAGGCCGCCGTCATCGAGGTCGCGGACGACGGCGGCGGCTTCGTCGCGGGCGCGGCCCGGCCCGGGCTCGGAAGCCGGCTGGTCTCGGCCTTCCTGCAGCGGCTCAAGGCGAGGAGCGACGTCCAATCGTCGCCCGAAGGGACCACCCACCGGATCCGGGTTCCGCTCGCCTGATGCCGGTCCGAAGCGCGGGTATCCTGCTCTACCGCCGCGATCCGGAGGGCGTCCGGCTGCTGCTCGTCCATCCGGGAGGCCCGTTCTGGCGTGGGAAGGACGAAGGGGCGTGGATGATCCCGAAGGGGCTGATCGAGCCGGGCGAGGATCCGCTCGCCGCCGCGCTTCGCGAGTTCGAAGAGGAGTTGGGCGCGAGACCCGAGGGAGAGCCGCGGCCGCTGTGCGAGGTCCGGCAGGCGGGCGGAAAACGGGTCGAGGCCTTCGCGCTGGAGGGGGATTTCGACCCGGCGGCCCTGAAGAGCAACGAGTTCACCATCGAATATCCTCCCAAGAGCGGAAGCTTCCGGGCCTTCCCCGAGGTCGACGAGGCACGCTGGTTCACGCTTCCCGAGGCGCGGGTGAAGATATTGAAGAGCCAGGCGCCGATACTGGACGCGCTGGAGGCCCTTCTTGGCCTCCCCATCGCCGGAGGCGATGGGGAGGGGGACCGCCCGTAGGGTGGTGGAGGGGTAGTTGGCGCAGGGCGCAGCGGATCAGGTGCGTGACGGCTTTGGCCTGCGTCTTCTACCCCTCCACCATGCTTCGCATGGTCCCCCTCCCCACCGGCTCCGCCGGCAGGGAGGCAAAGGTCAGAACCTCAACGTCCCCTCCAATACCGTCACGCACTTCCCGCCCAATATCGCCCGGTCGCCGTCCCGCCGGCATTCCACCCGGCCGCCGCGCCGGCTCGCCTGATAGGCGGTGAAGCTCTCCTTGCCGAGGCGCTCGGCCCAGAACGGGGTGAGCGCGGCATGGGCGGAGCCCGTCACCGGATCCTCGTCCACGCCCCAGGCGGGAACGAAGACTCGGCTGACGACGTCATGCCCGCCGCTGCCGGGCGCGGTGGCGATGGCCATGTAGTCGATCTCGGAGAGCCGCTTCATGTCGGGCGAAAGGGCCCTGACGGCCGCTTCGTCGCCGAAGAGCAGGATCGCGACTCCCTCGGATCCCTCGTAGCTCAGGTACAGCTCGGGCGCAGCCGAATCGCTTGCACCGTCATGGGTGATGATGTCGACGATGCCCGCTCCGTCGCGGGCGACGACGTCCCGCAACTGCGCCTCGGTGGCCAGCCGGCAGCGGGTCTGGGGCAGATCGAGGCTGTACCCCGCGCCGTCGCGCCCGACGATCAGAATCCCGGACTGCCGGGTCCGGAAGCGCAACGTCTCGCCTTCCCCGAGCAGGACATGGCCGCTGGCCAGGGTCGCATGGCCGCACAAGGCCACCTCCACCGTCGGAGTGAACCACCGCAGCTCGTAATCCGCCTCGCCGTCGTCGGCCGGAACCGTGAACGCCGTCTCGGAAAGATTATTCTCCTCCGCGATCGCCTGGAGCGTCTCGTCGGGAAGCCAGTCCTCGAGCGGCACCACCGCTGCGGGGTTGCCGGTGAAGGCCCGGTCGGCGAAGGCGTCGACCTGGACGAGGCGAAGCTGGGGCATTCGGAATCCTTTCCTTAGGGTCCTTCGATACGCCGGTTCGACAGGCTCACCGGCTACTCAGGATGAGCGAGGTGGGGGGCATCCTTCCCGCCCATCCTCGATACGCCGGTTCGACGGGCTCACCGGCGGCTCAGGATGAGCGGGGGACGCCATCCTCCGCGCTCATCCTGAGTAGGGACTGAGCCTGGCGAAGTCCCGTATCGAAGGACATCAGCCTCGCTCCTTTGCCGTCAAGTCGGTCTCAGCAAGCTTGTTTCCGGGCTGGTCGACCTGGCCTTCGGGATCGATGTGGATGAGGATCTCGACTCCCGGGAACTCCGCCTCGAGCTTGTGCTCGACCTCTTCCATCACCCGATGGGCCTCGGCGACGCTCATCCCCGGATCGACCCAGACGTGGAACTGGACGAAATCGCGGGCGCCGCTGGTGCGGGTCCTGAGATCGTGAAGGCCCCTGAGCGCCGGGTGGCGCGCCGCCACCTCGACGAAGCGGCGGCGCTTCTCCTCCGGCCATTCCCGGTCCATCAGCTGGTCGACCGCACGGCTGGAGGCCCTCCAGGCGCCCCACAGAAGCCACAGGGCGATGAGGATCCCGAAGACCGGATCCGCGCCGGTGACTCCGAGATACTGGTCGAGCACCAGCGCCGCGATCACCGCCAGGTTGAGCAGCAGGTCGCTCTGGTAATGGACGTGGTCGGTTTCGATCGCCACCGAGCGGGTCCGGGCGATGATCCGGCGCTGATAGGCAAGCAGGCCCAAAGTGGCGAGGATGGCGACGATCGACACGCCGATGCCGTATTCGGCATTGGCGGTCTCCTCGCCGCCGAGCAGCCGCTCGAAAGCGCGCCAGCCGATCCCCAGCGCGGAGAAGCCGATGATCCCGACCTGAGCGAGCGCCGCCAGCGCTTCCGCCTTGCCGTGGCCGAAGCGGTGGTCGAAGTCGGCCGGGGCGGCGGCGATCCGGACTCCGTAGAGCGTGATCAGGGAGGCGAGCAGGTCGAGGCCGGTATCGGCGAGCGAGCCGAGCATCGCGACGGAGCCGGTCACCCAGGCCGCATAGCCCTTGAGAAGCAGAAGGAAGAGCGCCGTGGCGACGCTCGCCAGCGCCGCACGGGTGGCCAGCGACCCGTGCGCCCGGTGGTTCGGGTGGGCTCCGCTCACGGGTAGAGCAGCCCCTCGGTCCAGCCCTCCCCGACGCGGGCGAAGAGTCGGCGTTCGTGCAGCCTGTGGGCCCGGTCGCTCCAGAATTCGATTCGCTCCGGTCTCACCCGCCATCCCGACCAGCGGGGGGGCCTCGGGACTTCGCCGCCCTCGAATCGCCGCCGGGCCTCCTCGAAGCGCTCTTCGAATACGGTCCGGGCCTCGAGCGGGCGGGACTGATCGGACGCCCAGGCGCCGAGCTGCGAATCGCGGCCGCGGGTGGCGAAATAGGCATCCGCCTCCGCTTCGGACACCGCCCCGACGGGCCCTTCGATGCGGACCTGGCGGCGAAGCGACTTCCAATGGAAGAGCAGGGCGGCGTGGCGGTTGGCCGCAAGCTCCCCGCCCTTGCGGCTGTCGAGATTGGTGTAGAAGACGAAGCCGCGCTCGTCATGGCCCTTCATCAGCACCATCCTGACTGAAGGCCGGCCCTCTTCATCCGCGGTGGCGAGCGCCATCGCGACCGGGTCGTTCAGCTCCGAGAGCCGCGCCTCGGCGAGCCATTCCTCGAACAGTGAGTGGGGGTCGGTGGGCATGGCCGTCTCTTGCCGCGTGCGGGGCAAGGGCACAACCTCCCGTCATCCCGGCGAAAGCCGGGACCTCAGGACGAGAAGTCTCGGCGGGTCTGCCCGAGATCCCGGCTTCCGCCGGGATGACGGTTGAAGGGGACCGGTGCGTTACCCATCTGATACAGCGCGTCGACAACGCAACAGTGGACTTTTGCGCCGGTCTGGAGAACGAAGCAGCAAGATGGCGGACCTCTATTCACAGCTGGGCGTGAAGCGCGACGCGGGCGAGGCCGAGATCAAGAAGGCCTATCGCAAGCTCGCCAAGGAGCTTCACCCGGACAAGAACAAGGGCAATCCCAACGCCTCGGAGCGCTTCTCCAAGGTGACCCGGGCCTATGACATCCTGACCGACAAGGACAAGCGCGCCCGCTACGACCGCGGCGAGCTCGACGAGGACGGCAATCCGCGCGCGCCCTTCGGCTTCGGCGGTGGGCCGGGGGGGCGGCCCGGACCAGGAGGCGCCGGCTTCGGCCGGACTGCGGGGCCGGATCTCGGCGGGGGCGAGGAGATCGACCTTTCGGACCTGTTCGACGGCCTGTTCAGCGGCAATGCCGGCCAGAAGCGGGCGGCGCCGGGCGGTTTCGGCGGCTTCGGCGGCTTCGGCACGCGCCGCCCCACGCCCCCTCCCCAGAAGGGGGCCGACAACGCGTACCGGCTGCCGATCAGCTTCGAGGACGCCGCGACTTTGAACGAGCAAAGGGTGACCCTTGCCGGCGGCAAGACGGTTTCGATCAAGCTTCCGCCTGGAGTCGAGGAAGGGACCAAGATCCGGCTCGCCGGCCAGGGCCAGCCCGGTCCCGGCGGCAATGGCGACGCGATCGTCGCCATCTCGATCAAGCCCCATCGCTTCTTCACCCGCGACGGCGACAACATCCGCCTCGATCTGCCGATCTCGCTCGACGAGGCGGTGCTCGGCGCCAAGGTCAAGGTCCCCACCGTCGACGGTCCCGTGATGCTCAGCGTCCCGGCCGGGACCAGCTCGGGCAAGGTTCTCCGGCTCAAGGGCAAGGGATTCACCGCCAAAGACGGCCAGAGGGGGGACCAGCTCGTGACCTTGATGGTCGATATCCGCGCCGACGATCCCGAGCTCAAGAGCTTCGTCGAAGGGTGGAGCCGCAAGGGCGCAGGAAACCCGCGGGCGGCTCTGGGCGTCTAGCTGCTCGTGCAGCCTACGATTTCCCCCGAATCCCCCGAAGCCAGGCGAAAGCGGCTTGCGACCGCGAAGGCGCGGTTCGGGCGAATCCGCAATAACATGCGACCCGGCCAATACGGCTTCGAGGTCATGAAAAGGGTCGGAATCGGCACCTACAACGACGGTTTCATCCACGCCGGCAACCTGGCCTATCTCGCCCTGATGACGGTCTTCCCTTTCGTGATCGTCGCGGCGGCGGCCGCGCGCATCTTCGGCCAGACCGAGGGCGGGCTTCAGGCGGTCGTCGCTCTGCTTCGAACCATGCCGCCGGACGTCGCCGACGTGCTCAGGAAGCCGATCACCGACGTCCTCCAGGCCCGCTCCGGCAACCTGCTGTGGCTGGGGGCGATCGTCGGCCTGTGGACGACGGGCAGCTTCATCGAGACGATTCGCGACATCCTGAGGCGCGCCTACGGAGTGACCGGGGGAGCGCCCTTCTGGGAATATCGGCTGGGCTCGATCGGCCTCATCGTCGCCTCGGTGATCCTCATGCTGGTGTCGTTCAGCGCGTCGATATTGCTCGCCTCGGTGGAGCAGTTCATCCGGACGGCCCTGCCCGTGGCGGGCGATGTTCTGGGGCTGCTCGCTTTGTTTCGGATCGTGCCCGCGCTGATCCTGTTCGGCTCCGTCTACCTGATCTTCATGTCGCTCACGCCGCGCCGCTACCGGCGGATGAAGTGCCGCAAGTGGCCGGGCGCTCTGTTCGTCACCTGCTGGTGGATCGCGACCACCGCGCTGCTACCGGTGGCGCTCTCCAGCCTAGGCGGCTACGACCTCACCTACGGCAGCCTGGCGGGCGTCATAATCGCTCTGATCTTCTTCTACATTATCGGCCTCGGCGTGGTTATTGGCGCCCAGCTCAACGCAGCGCTGGCCGAACCGCCCGAGCCGACGGTAGAGGAGGCCAAGCTCGAGCTTGCCGCGGACGAGGCCGTTCAGAAGGCGGAAGCGGCTGGCGAAGAGACGGACGACGAAGCCGAGGAGTCCGATGAGGCGGCCGAAGCCGACGGGGACAAGCAATGACCGGATTGATGAGCGGAAAGCGCGGCCTGATCATGGGCCTCGCCAACGACAAGTCGCTCGCCTGGGGGATTTCGAAGCGGCTTGCCGAGCATGGCGCCGAGCTGGCTTTCTCCTACCAGGGCGAGGCTCTGAAGAAGCGGGTCGGGCCGCTCGCCGCCGAAGTGGGATCCGACTTCCTGATCGAATGCGACGTCGCCGACATGGCCGACCTCGACCGCCTGTTCGAGCAGTTGAAGGCGCGCTGGGAGACGATCGACTTCGTCGTCCACGCCATCGGCTTCTCCGACAAGAACGAGCTTCGCGGCAAATATGTCGACACCAGCCTCGAAAATTTCCTGATGTCGCTGAACATCTCCGCCTACAGCTTCACCGCCGTCGCCCGCCGGGCCCGCGAGATGATGCCGGACGGCGGGGCGCTCGTGACCCTCACCTACTATGGCGCCGAAAAGGTCATTCCCCATTACAACGTGATGGGCATCGCCAAGGCCGCGCTCGAGACCAGCGTCAAATATCTGGCAATGGACCTCGGGCCGGAGAAGATCCGGGTCAACGCCATCTCCGCGGGTCCGATCAAGACCCTGGCCGCGAGCGGGATCGGCGACTTCCGCTACATCCTGAAATGGAACGAATATAACAGTCCCTTGCGCCGCAACGTCACGATCGAGGACGTCGGCGGCGCCGGCCTCTATTTGCTTTCCGACTTGGCCTCCGGAGTCACCGGCGAGATCCACCATGTCGACGCGGGCTACAACGTGGTCGGAATGAAGGCGGAGGACGCCCCCGACATCGCGACGACGTGACCCTCGACCCCTCTCCCTGTAGGAGAGCGGGATAATGAGCTTCAACACGTTCGGCCGAATCTTCCGCTTCACCACCTGGGGCGAGTCGCACGGCCCGGCGATCGGAGCCGTCGTCGACGGCTGCCCGCCCGGCCTCGCTCTCAGCGAGGAGGACATCCAGCCTTGGCTCGACCGCCGCCGCCCGGGCCTTTCCGTCCGGACCTCGCCCCGGCAGGAGCCGGATCGGGTCCGGATCCTGTCGGGCACGTACGGGGGCCGGACCACCGGAACGCCGATCAGCCTCATGATCGACAATGTCGACGCCCGCCCGAAGGATTATGAGGGCATTGCGCACCGGGCCGGCCATGCCGACGCCGCCTACGAAGCCAAATACGGCTTTCGCGATCCGCGCGGCGGCGGCAGGTCGTCGGCGCGCGAGACGGCTGCCCGGGTGGCGGCCGGGGCGGTCGCCCGGCTCGTGATCCGGGAGGTAAGGATCGCCGCCCGAGTGGCCGCGATCGGAGGCTCGGCCGACGAGTCGCGATGGGAGGCGATGCTCGACGAGGCCCGATCCGCTGGAAGCTCGCTGGGCGCCCTGATCGAATGCACGGCGACGGGGGTCCCCGCCGGGTGGGGCGCGCCCGTCTACGCCAAGCTCGATTCCGACCTGGCCGGGGCTCTGATGTCGATCAACGCCGTCAAGGCGGTCGAGATCGGAGCCGGCTTCGAAGCGACGAAGCTTCGCGGCGAGGACAATGCCGATCCGTCGCTGGCCGGAGGGATTACGGGCGGTATCTCGACGGGGGACCCCGTTTCCGTCCGAGCGGCGTTCAAGCCGACTTCCTCGGTGGCCGCACTGGGCGTCACCGGACGGCACGACCCTTGCGTCGGCCTGCGTGGGGCGCCCGTGGTCGAGGCGATGGTCGCCCTCGTGCTGGCCGATCATAAGCTCCTCCATCGGGCGCAATGCGGATGAGGAAGGTTCGCCCGCTGCTCGCTCTTGCGCTCGTGGCCGCCGTTCCGTCCCCGGAGGTCATGACCCTGAACGGCCTCGGACCGCTTCGGATCGGACTCAGCGAGGCGCAGCTTCGAGCCCGCCATCGCGCGGTCCCGGAGGAAGCCCATCCCGGTCCGGAGGTGGATTGCGCCTATTGGAGCTCGCCATTCTATCCCGGCGTGGCGATGATGGTCTCCGGCGGTCGGCTGGTCCGGATCGAGACCGAGGACCGGCGCTATCGAACGCCCGGCGGCGCCCGGGTCGGCCTGGCCGAAGCGGAGCTTCGCGCCCGCTACGGCCCGAAGCTGAAGGTCGAGCCCCATCCCTATATGGGGCCGGAGGGCAAATATCTGATCTTCCGAGCCCGAAGCGGGCCGCTCGCGATGATCGTCGAGACCTGGGGTGGCCAAGCCCGCTCGATCCGAGTCGGCTATTGGCGAAGCGTCCAGCTCATCGAGGGCTGCTCATGATCGGCCGGAGGGTGCGGATCCACGGCCGGGTCCAGGGCGTCTTCTTCCGCAACTGGACCAAGGACAAGGCGCGCGCGCTCGAGGTGCGCGGCTGGGTCCGCAACCAAACCGACGGAAGCGTCGAGCTCGCCGCTTATGGCGACGAGGCGGCGATGGAGGCGCTCATCGCCCAATGCCGGACGGGTCCGCCGGCGGCCCGGGTCGACCGGGTCGAGGTGGAGGAAGTAAAAGGGGAGGGACCTCCCCCAGGTTTTCGCGTCCTGGCGACGGTCTAAGTTGCAAGGCGCCGACCCTTCCTGAATTCTGCTGATCCGCCAAGTTGCGTCCAATGCAGTTTTCGTATATACAGAAACCCTTGGGAGCAGCCGCCGGATCGGCTATAGCCTATGCGTGGAGATCGAGTTCGATCCGGCCAAGGATGCCGCAAATATCGAGAAGCACGGCGTGTCCCTTATCCGAACCGGCCAACTCGAGATCATCGCGGTGACAGAGAAGAGCCGGCCGGAGGAAAGCGAGCGTCGGTTCAGGATTTACGGGTTGCTGGATGGAGAAGCGTATTGCGCGGTTCTCACTTGGCGGGTCGGAAATGCGCGGGTGATCAGCCTGCGGAAAGCAAATCGTATGGAAAGGAAGCGTCATGACCTCTGACCCGGAGATTGATCCGGACAATCCGGAATGGACCGAGGCCGATTTCGCCGCCGCCCGGGGGCCCGAGGCCCTACCGCCTGAGTTGCTCGCCGCGTTCCCGAATACCAAGGTCCGCGGCGGGCGGCCCGCCGGATCGGACAAGCAGTCGGTCTCGATCCGCCTGGACAAGGACGTTGTTGAGAAGTTCAAGGCCGGCGGCCCGGGCTGGCAGACCCGGATAAACGCGGCACTCAGACGGGCTCGAGCCTAGCTGCCACACTTCCGGAAGAGCTGACGGAGTAACTCATTCCGCGAAAGCCGGAATGGAGGAACTGCTCGCTTGGCCGAAAACATCGATCCCGCGATGACAGCGGCATGACGCCTTCAGATCAGATCGGCGAGATAGTCGCTGAGGCGGTCCATGCCGTGCGGGGTGAGCGCGATCGAGTTGCGCCGGGTGCGGCTGCGCTCGATCAGGCGCTTGTCGACCAGCCTTTCGATTAGCGCGGGGCCGTCCTCCGGATCGACCTTGGCGGCCGCGTAAGCCTCGTCGAGCGGGACCTCGCGGCCGTCGTCTCCGGCGATGAACAGCGACAGGAGCAGGTCCCACGCAGGC
Organism: Allosphingosinicella sp.; assembly: GCA_036388065.1. Taxonomy (GTDB): domain Bacteria; phylum Pseudomonadota; class Alphaproteobacteria; order Sphingomonadales; family Sphingomonadaceae; genus Allosphingosinicella. The sequence goes on along the minus strand of DASVSP010000010.1, from coordinate 6,587 downwards.
TCGCCGAACAGTCCGACCGGGAAATATTCGTCGCGCCGCCGGCGCTCCTCATAGAGCCGCTCAGCCACGGTGCGCAACGACTGGCCGGCTTCGACCGAATAGGGATCGGACAGGACGGCAAGACGCGCCGAGGCCTGGCGGACTATCGCCAGGGCTGCTTCCAATCTTGCTGAATGAATTTCGCGCACCACGTATTCTTCCCCGCGGGCACATTATCGATTTCCGCGGCTCTGCATAGAGCCTTATTTCGAGTCTCATCAATTCCTCCTTGCCGGCTGGAGCAGGCCCAGGGCCCGGAAGCTCGACCAGCCCGATCGGGCGACGATGACATGGTCGTGGATGCAGATGTCGAGCGCCCGCCCGGCCTCCGCGATTCGGCGGGTGGCCTCGACGTCCCCGCGGCTCGGAGTCGGGTCGCCCGAAGGGTGGTTGTGGGCGAGGATCAGTGCCGTGGCACCGACTTCGAGAGCCCGGCGCATGATCTCCCGGGGGTAGACCGGCGTCTCGCTCACCGACCCGTGGGTATGGGTCTCGTCATGGAGCAGCCGGTTGCTGCTGTTGAGGAACAGGACCCGGAGCCGCTCCGTCGGAAGCAGGGCCATGTCGAGCGAGAGATAGTCGATGAGCTTCTGGGAGTCGTCGAGCGTCGGTCGGGCGAAGGCTTCGGTGCGGAGCGCGTGAAGCATCGCATCGCGAACCGTAGCGAGAAGGCGAACCGCCGCGTCACCATCACCCAAGGCGCGGGCTTGCGCTGCCGGAGCCGCTGCAAGAGCCCCCGCTAACGATCCAAATTCTTTAACTAAGCGATCGGCCCATCGGGCCGCTGCCGGCCCGAGCGGCCCGAGTAGGTCGACCAAGATTTGTCGACACCGAACCTGGCCAGGCGCCTCTGGTAGTTCCAAGTGCCCCAAGCGAGCAGGAGCAACATCGGATAACTCCAAAACGCCAGAGCGAAGGCGTAGGCCCACGGGATCACCGTGGGATCTACCATCTTCGCGGCATGAGCCGCTGTGCCGATGCCTTGAAGTGCCGCGATCCAGAGTGGCCACCATCGTTCAGCTGCCAATGCTAAAGCTACAAACGCGATCAGAGCGAGTGCATCGACCGCGAGAACCCCTTCCTCGACGGAGGCGAATCGATTCGATGGAGCTGATACCGCGATGTAGGTAAGGGCTGACCCGACTAGTAAGACCGAAGCGCCGATCCGCTCTGGCGGCCCTCCACGGTGCATCGCATACAGCCAACACGCGAAGGCCAGCACATCGTAGATAAGGCTCTGAATCATGTCCTGTTGGACTATGCCTCGAAGCGACCGACGATTGCCAGACCCGCCTAAGCATGATCAAGCCACAGCCTGCAGATGGCGGCCATGGTGAGAGCCGGAGGGAGGCTTCGGCACACTGTCCCCGATTGCCACGTTCCGGAGCCCGATTTGAATTTTGGTTTCGCTTAACCGCTTATGAGCATCAACTATGTCGCAGCGGGCTCGAGCTAGCGCCGCAAAGGCGGAGGACGTGACTTCAAACGCCTCGTGGCCAACCAGGGCCGACAAGCCTGCTTCCGAACGGCCAGTCACGATCGAGCCGTTGAGCTCAGCCACTCGAGCCAAGGCCGCATCGATGGCATCTTCGGCTGCGTAGAGGCTGGCCACCACCTTCATGGCGGCTTCCCGGCGTGCTTTGAGCATAAAATCTCCCTGTTCGCGGGGCATGGCCCTGCGATTAGTGTCTCGGTTTCTGTCGGTTCCGGCTGCGATCAGCTCGCCGGCACTAAGTCCGAGGCCCGGGGCGTCGGAGGTTCGATGCCACCCCTGGCACCGTCTCCGCCGCCTGCCTTGTCAACCACGCAAGGTCGCCAGGCCTCGGTGCCGGTCGAGAGCGGGAAACTTGGGAGCCCCTTCCGGCATTTCGCCGGACACCCGCTTGTCGCTAACCGCTCTCGATCGGTCACCCCGAATGGTCGGCAAACCGGGGTCGGGGCAATGTCCGATGGTTGGTATACCAACGGCTGGATGCCTTCGAGGCTAGGCCGCAGAGGGCGACCGTGAACATCGGCCCATAAGGAGCGCCCGCGCCGTCTCCCCGTCGTGCTGACCTTTCAGCATCCAGGGTCGAGGCGCCTCTTGAGTGGAGGACTGGACCTGGAACGAGTCAGATTGACGAAAGGCCTGACAAGGAGCCTTGGGGATTGCTGGGCGCGGGTGGGCAATGGCCGCCTGAAGTCCGCGGCTTTAGTTCTGGGTCAGCCGCCCGAGCGCTTCGATCGCCGAGACCAATGCTCCGAAGGCCAGCGCTACGCCGATCGCGATCGCGACGATCCACATCAGCCTGGTCGACCAGTTGAGGTCGCCCGGCTTGGACGACGAGCCGACCGGGAACTGGAAGGTCGGACTTCCGCTCGGAGTCGCGACCCGGAAGAAGGCCTGCTCCTCCCGCATCGATCCGCCGGCCGGCTCGTTCGGCTGCCAGCCGCTGACGATCGGCGGTACGAAATTGTACGGATCGGTCGGCGACCTGGGCTCGGCCGGCGCGTAGGTCACGACGGGCGATTCCTCGCGCCCTTCATGCTCGGCCAGGATCCGCGCCGCGGTCCGGCGGTCGCCGACTCCGAGAGTCTTCATCGCCGCCTTGATGTGCTGGTCGACCGAGCCGGGCTCGATGCCCATGATCGGAGCGATCTCCTTGGACGTCAGGTGCGCGTAGACGTGCCTGAGGCAGGCACGCTGTTGCTCCGTAAGCTTGGCGATGCGTTTCGAGTCCATGCGGAATGGGATTATCGCTTAGGACGGGCTTCTGCACAATGGGGCAGGTAGAGCCCGCAATTCAGGGACAGTTAACGAACCCCGGGCCGGTTGGTTTCACCGATCCTGCGCCGCGAATCCGGTCACGAACTCGGCGGTCGCGGCGCGGAAGCGGGTCAGGCGGTCGTCGACGTTGGCAAATCCGCTCTCCACCGAGTCGATTTCGGTGGCGACGGATTCGGTTTCCTCGCGGATCGCGGCGATGGTGGCGGACATCGAGTCGGCGGCGAGAGCGGTCTCGTCGACGGCGGCGGTGATCATGGTGACGGTCCGGGCCTGGATCTCCATCGCCCGGCGGATCCGCTCGGCGGATGTCTGCACGTCCTCGACCGTCGTCCGGATCGAGCCGTTGGCCTCCACCGTCTGGCGGGTCGACTGCTGGATCGCCGAAATCTTTCCGGTGATGTCGTCGGTCGCCCGCGCGGTCTGCGCGGCGAGCGACTTCACTTCCTGGGCGACCACCGCGAAGCCCCGTCCGGCGTCCCCGGCCCTCGCCGCCTCGATCGTCGCGGTCAAGGCGAGCAGGTTGGTCTGGCCGGCGATGTCCCGGATCAGGCCGAGGATCGATTCGATCGCCTCGACATGGCCCGAAAGCGCGCGGCTCGCCAGCACCGCCCGGCTCGACTCCTCACCGGCCCGGACGGCGACCCCTGCGGCCACCTCGACTTCGGCCCTGGCGTCCTCGATGGCCCGAATCAGCCCGGCGGCGGTCTCGGCGGCGTCGCGCATCGCAAGCGCCGACTGCTCGGCGGCTTCGGCGACCTCGGCGGTCTTGCCGAGCATCCCCCGGGCGGAGGCGGCGGTCCGGCCGGTCTTCTCTCGGAGCCGGGCCGATTCGCCCGTCGTCGCCTCGACGAGCCCGGCGACGTCGCGCTCGAACGCGTCGCTGCTCCGCCCCCGCTCCGCGGCGGCCTCGTTGGCCTCGAGCAAGGCGAGCTGGGCGAGGATGATGTCGCTTTCATAAGCGGCGAGGCGCTGAAGGGTCCCGATCGCACGGCGGAAGCCCGCCTCGTCCTCGAACCGGCCGCGGAAGCCGCCGCAGAGCGAAGCGACGAGCCGGGCGCGCCGGTCCATCTCGTCGGGAACCGAGGTCCCCCGGGCGTAGATGTCGAAGCCGAGCCGGGCCACTTCATGGATCCAGGCGGAATCGACCGGGTGAGTGAAGCTCTCTCGGGTTCGAGTCGCCGCGGCCTCCCCGCCGCTGGCCATGACCGCCGATTCGATGAGGTCGCCCGCCTGGGCCCAAAGCCAGCGCAGCTCCCGCTCGAGCTCGCCGTCGGGATTGTAGGCGCGAAGCCGGTTCGCGACCTGCTCGTCGGTCAGCTTCTGCAAGATCATCCCGTCCCGGTGGTGGAAGGCGTCGGCCATGAGGCGGCTCCGATGTGTCGGACCGGGCTTAGCAGGGCCATGGTAAAGGAAGCTTTAGGCTCAAGCCCGTCATTGCGAGCGCAGCGAAGCAATCCAGCGCCGACCTCAAGCCCCTGGGTTGCCGCGTCGCTTCGCTCCTCGCAAGGGCAAGGCTCAGGCCGCGAAGCGCTTGACGAAGTCGGCGGCGGCGGCCTTGAACCGGGCCATTTCCTCGTCGACATGGCCGAAATTGCTCGTCACCCCGTCGATCTCGCGGGCGACGTTCTCGGTGTCCTCGCGGATCGCGGCGATGGTAGCCGACATGCTGTCGGCGGCGAGCGCGGTCTCGTCGACGGCGGCGGTGATCATTGTGACCGTCCGGGCCTGGACTTCCATCGCCTCGCGGATCCGCTCGGCCGAAACCTGGACGTCCTCGACCGTCTTCTGGATCGAGCCGTTGGCCTCGACGGTCTGGCGTGTGGCCTGCTGGATCGCCGAAATCTTTCCGGTGATCTCGTCGGTCGCCCGAGCCGTCTGCGCCGCGAGCGACTTCACCTCCTGGGCGACGACGGCGAAGCCGCGGCCGGCGTCCCCGGCCCTCGCCGCCTCGATCGTCGCGTTCAAGGCGAGAAGGTTGGTCTGGCCGGCGATGTCGCGGATCAGGCCGAGGATCGATTCGATCGCCTCGACATGGCCCGACAGCGCCTGGCTGACCCTCGCCGCGTCGCAGGCCTGGTCGCCGGCGCGGGTCGCGACCTCGCCGGCGAGCTCGACCTCCCGGCGGGCGTCCTCGATGGCTCGGATGAGCCCGGCCGCGGTCTCGGCGGCGTCGCGCATGGCAAGCGCCGACTGCTCGGCCGCGGCCGCGACCTCGGAGGTCTTGCCGAGCATCCCGCGGGCCGAGGCCGAGGCCTCGGAGGCCTGGGCTCGGAGCATCCGGCTGTCGGAGGCGGTTCGCTCGACGGCGCTGACGACGTCGTCGGTGAAGCCCTTGCCGTGCGCCCGGCGGCTCTCGCGCTCGGCGCGGCCCTGGAGCAGGCTGAAATGGGCGGCGAACATGTCGGCTTCGAGCAGCGTCGACTGGGTGATGCAGCGGGCCAGTCGGCCGAGCCGTTCCGGATCACCGGCGAGCTTCTCGACCAGGATGTCGTGGCCTTCCTCGGCGGCCGCTCCGATCGAGGAGAGCAAGGTGGTCAGCGAGACATGGGTCGACTGCGCCTCGAGGACGTAGCCGCCGACCATGTCCGCCCAGGCCTGGCCTTTGACGTCGGTATATTTGGCGGCGAGATAGGGGAGGATCTTCCGGACGTGCTCGTCCATCTCGGCGTCGGAAAAGGCCGCGTTGACCTCCGGTGCACCGGCGAGATGGCTCCAGAAGCGGCGAGCGATCCTGACCGAATCGTTGGCGAGAAGCGCTGCGACCTCGCGGCAATTGCCCTCGAGGCTTCCGTCGACGTCGAACAGCCCGATCCGCTCCGCCACCGTGACCCGGGTGAATTCCGCGCTCATTTACAATGCCTTCCGCCGATCCGAGTTGGAATCCGGTTCTGGGGGCAAAGGGTTAACATCCGCTTAGGGAAGGGGGGCGGGGGCCGGCGGTCGAAAAGGCCGTCATTGCGAGCGAAGCGAAGCAATCCAGCGGCTCCGAGGCCGAAGCTGGATTGCTTCGTCGCTTCGCTCCTCGCAATGACGGGAGGGAGGAGGGGCCTCTCCTCTCCCGTAAGGATGGGAGAGAGGTTCGGATCCCGACGCGCCTTTCCAACAAGATGGTTAATAACTGAACCATCTCAAAGGCTTGGCGTTGGAGCGGGGCCTGACGGGAGAAAATGGATGAGCCTCGAAGCCGCGAGCCGCGAATATTCCCCGCCCGAGCACCAGGTGCGGGTCGATTCCCTGCAGGCGGCGATCCGGGCGGAGGGGGCGGGGCGCCGGCCGGGCCTGTTCCGTCCGGCTCCGGCCCGGCCGGCCAGATCGGAGCGCGAGATCGACCTTCGGGTCGCCGAGGAGGTCGAGCTCGCCGCCCGCCACCTCGAGCAGGTCGGCGACGCCCTCGTCTCCGACCCCGCCTTCCTCCACCGCCACGGCGCCACCCTGCAGGCGCTCGACCTCATCAACCAGAATTTGCGCCACCTGGCCTCGATCGTCGGCGCCGCCGACAAGGAGGCCGCGGCGGAGCGGGTCAGCTTCGAGGAGCTCAGGCGGCGCCTGACGAGGAAGTCGATTCGGGCGATCGGGGGGTAGCCTCGAGACCATTCGCCAAACCGTCATGCCGAAGCCCTCGTCGGCCACAATTTTCGACGAACGGGGGGCGAGCTCTGGCGCACCCTTTCGCCCTCTCCCGCGGAAAGCGGGAGAGGGTGAAAGGGTGGTTGCGCTTCGTTTTCCCTCTCCCGTCCTTACGGGAGAGGAGGGGCCCGCCGCGAAGCGGTGGGAGGTGAGG
>DASVSP010000009.1:0-14734 GCA_036388065.1 Allosphingosinicella sp. | reverse complement strand
CTGGCCACCTGGCGGCACAAGCACGTGGTGACGGTCGAACGCATCATCGGATTGAAGCGGGGGACCGGCGGGACGGCGGGGGTGGCCTATTTGCAGTCGACCCTGAGCAAGAGGGCGTTCCCGGAGCTGTGGTCGCTTAGGACCTTGGTCTAGATAAATCCTCCCCGCGATTTCGCGGGGAGGGGGACCAGGCGCAGCCTGGTGGAGGGGTTTTTCTCTTTTCACAGAACCCCTCCACCGCGCTCCGCGCGGCCCCCCTCCCCCGGCAAATGCCGGGGAGGATTAAAGTCAAAGCCCCGCTTTCTCCCTTCGGATCGCGGCGATCTCCTCGGCCGCGATCCGCTCCCTTGCCCCGAGGCTGGGATGGCTCCGGAAGATTTGCGGAAACCAGTCATATTTGCCGAGATAGCGGCGCCAGAAAGGAATGGCGGAGTCGAGATCGTAATCGGCGGCCGACATCAGCCGAAGTCCGAACCGGTCCGCCGCCTCCTCGCGCTTCCAGACCGCGCTCGGCTTGATCCCGAGGCCGCGCAGGATGCCCTCCTCGTTTCGCATCTGGCGGTGGCCGAAGATGTTGTGCGCGAGCTCGTGGCCGAGAACGACGGCGAGCTCGCCGTCGCTCCTCAGGAATCTCAGCATCGCCGTCGTCATCACGACGGTCCGGCCGGTGGCGAAGGCGTTGACCTGGGTCGAACGGGCGAGTCGGACCCGGCCCAGGCAGCCGGGAAGGGAACCCAGGCGGACCGAAAGCTCACGGCCTTCGCGGAGCACTCGAAGGTCCGCGGGGCCGATGCGGAGGGCGGTCTCGAGCTCGCCCTCGGCCTCTTCGGCGAGTCTTCGCCATTTTTCCCGCTTGGGCTCGGCCGCGACCGAGGTGCCGGTGGGCAGAGGGCGGCCGTTCACGGCGAGCAGGACGTCGCCGGCGACCAGGCCCGCGCGCGCCGCGGGGCTGTTCGAAAGCACGGTGAGGATTCCCGGGCCTCGATCGAGGCCGTAGCGGGCGACCATCAGCGGCCGGTCGGCGGCCTCATATTCGGCGAGATGGTGGAAAAGCAGCCCGGTGAGCGGATAGCGCTGGGTGCACAAGGGGGCGCCGGCCAGGGCAAGGCGATAGGCGACCAGCCCCACGCGCAGATCGTCCTTGCGCAGTGTGGTGGAGATTGCCGACTCGACCGGAGCGGCGAGGACGGGTGACGCCTGCGACAAGGCCTCCGCCGTGCCCGGAGCGGACGCCGCAAGCGCCGCCAACAGGACGGAGCGGAGCGTTCCGCGGCTCGGCCGCGGCCTTTCAGGCACGATCGCGGCTTTCGGCGCAGGGCAAGAAAATGGCCGGATGAAGAGTGTCTTCATCCGGCCAAGAACTCGATACGTCGACCTTCCGGTCCAACCCTTACGGGCTGGTCGGCTGATCGTCGTCGTCGCCGCCGCAGATGTCGGTGGCGGCGCAGATGCCGAGGATGATCGCGATGAGCGCGATCAGCGGAATGATCCAGCCGCCGCGAAGCTGCTCGCCATCGACGGTCTCCGTCGACGGCGCGACTTCACGCGCGGTGGAAGCAGCCGCCGAAGCGCTCGCCTGCGCCGCCGCCATCGTCGGCGCCGTCATCAACGCAACCGATGCGGTCGCAGCAATTAATCCCTTGAAACGCACGTCAGCTTCTCCCTTCGAACTCAAACTGATCTTCTTGATTTTCGGGCTTTACCTAATCGCTGCTTCCGAAGCTGTCTACCCTCGAAAATAGCCACCCGACTGAAAATCCTCCGCTCCCGTAGCCCACAACAGGTTTACGAAGCCTGACCCGAACGCGGCGCCCTGCGTTTAGTTCACCGTCGCGAGAGAAGGGAGGCCGCCTGTTGCATAAAAGCGACAGATGCGAATAATTTCGGAAACGCTTTCGTTTCAGAGGGTTCGACCCGATGCCCTCGCTTCGAATCGCCCGAATCGTCGCCTCGCAGCGCATGCCAGAGCACCGAAACGCGCAGTGCTCAGAAACGAAAACGGCCGGACGAAGTCAGCTTCGTCCGGCCGAATTACGGTATGAGCGGCCAGTCGCCGCCGTCCAGCTTACGGGCTGGTCGGCTGATCGTCGTCGTCGCCGCCGCAGATGTCGGTGGCGGCGCAGATGCCGAGGATGATCGCGATGAGCGCGATCAGAGGAATGATCCAGCCGCCGCGAAGCTGCTCGCCGTCGACGGTCTCGGTCGCCGGAGCGACTTCACGCGCGGTGGAAGCGGCGGCCGAAGCGCTCGCCTGCGCCGCCGCCAGCGTCGGCGTCGTCATCAAGGCCACCGAGGCGGCCGCAGCAATAATTCCCTTGAAAGCCACGTCAGCTTCTCCCTTCGTACCCGAGTCTGATTGTCTCGATTTCGAGACTTTACTAATCGAGCGCCCTCAATCTGTCTATCCGGAAATGTCCTGCTCTAGGTCAGTGGAAACGCGGTTAATCTTCAGGGGGTTGGCAGGCTGAACCGCCCCCGCCGAGGGAGATGATCGAGATCGGTCGGATAATTCCGGACCGCACCGTTGCCCCGGCGCAACACTAACCCGGGGATTGCTCGAATTGGCTTTTTGTTTCAAAGGTTTCTCGAAACCCGACCTGGGGAGTTAGCCGGTGATCTTCGCCTTTCGCCTGTCGCGCCTGATCGCCTTTGCGGCCGCGGCCTTGCTCACGATGACCGCCGCTCCGGGATGGGCGGCCGTCTCGATGACCTTCTATTCCAAGGAATTGGGAGCCAGCTTCCCCCATGCCTTCGTGATCCTCGAAGGCACGCTCGACCGCGGCGGGCCGCGAATCGAGGAGGATTACGGCTTCACCGCCAAGACGATCAGCCCCGCAATCCTGTGGGGGAAGGTCTCGGGTGAAGTCATCACCGACCACAGCCCCGGCTATGTGAAGGGGAGCGACCCCCATTTCACCGTCGTTCTCGCCGATTCGGAATATGACCGGGTAATGGCGACGATCGAGCGCTGGCGCTCCGCCAGGCAGCCGAGCTACGATCTGGACAAGCATAATTGCGTTCACTTCGTCGCGGAGCTCGCCTCCGCCATCGGCATGGTCCCCGACACCAAGAAGCTGATGAAGAAGCCGCGCTCCTTCCTCGAGACACTCGGCGACCAGAACCGCGCCTGGCTGACGGGCCGAAACGCGACGATTCATCGCGCCGGGGCGAAGGCCGTCCCCGCGGCTTGACATTTCCTTCACCCTCGAATGTTAGCGCTCCTGCTCCGGCGCTCCCGCCGCAATTCCTTCCCAGAGTGATATTCGAATGAACGCGTCCCGCTCCGAGCAGATCGTGGTCGTCGGCCTCGGCTATGTTGGCCTGCCCCTCGCGGTCGCTCTGGCCCGAAGCTTCGACGTGGTCGGCCTCGACATCGACGAGAGGCGGGTTGAGGAGCTCAAGCTCGGAATCGACCGCACCCGGGAGGTCGAGAGCGAGAAGCTCGCCGCCTCGCCGCTGCGGCTGACCAGCCGCTCCGCGGACGCCGCCGGCGCCGACATCTACATCGTCACCGTGCCGACCCCGGTCGACGGCGACAATTGCCCCGACCTGCGGCCGGTGATCAGCGCGACCCGGAGCGTCGCGACCCTTCTCGATCCCGCCCGCAAGCCGATCGTCGTCTACGAAAGCACGGTCTATCCCGGGGTCACCGAGGACATTTGCGGGCCGCTGATCGAGGAGGTCTCCGGCCTCCAGCGGGGGCGCGACTTCTTCCTCGGCTACTCGCCGGAGCGGATCAATCCCGGCGACCGCGAGCATACGGTCGACCGGATCGTCAAGGTCGTCGCCGGCGAGACCGAGGCGGTGACCGAGCGGCTTTGCGCGATGTACGGAGCGGTGACCAGCGCCGGAGTGTTCCGGGCGGCCTCGATCAAGGCCGCCGAAGCCGCCAAGGTGATCGAGAACGCCCAGCGCGACATCAACATCGCCTTCATGAACGAGATCACCAAGATCTTCTCGAAGCTCGACATCTCCATCTGGGACGTGCTCGCCGCGGCCGGCACCAAGTGGAACTTCCTTCCTTTCCAGCCCGGGCTGGTCGGGGGCCACTGCATCGGAGTCGACCCTTATTATCTCAGCTTCAGGGCGCAGCAGCTCGGCCTCGATCCCCACGTCATCCTCGCCGGCCGCTCGACCAACGACGGAATGGGCGCCTGGATCGCCGACGGAGTGAGCCGCCGGCTCGGGCGACCGGGCCGGACCCTCGTCATGGGCCTGGCCTTCAAGGAAAACGTTCCCGATCTGCGCAACAGCCGGGTCATCGACGTCATTCGCCGGCTCCAGGAGCTCGGCCACGAGGTCACCGTCCACGATCCGCTGGCCGACAGCGCCGAGGCCCGCCACGAATATGGGATCGACCTCGCCGCCGACGCCTTCGACAAGAGCTACGACCTCGTCCTCGTCGCGGTTCCCCACGCGGCTTATGCCGAGATCGACGATTCGAGGCTGGCGGGCCTGGTCGCGGGAGGCGGCCTGCTCGCCGACCTCAAGGACTTGTACAGGGGACGTGCGCTCCCCGGCGTTGAGCGCTGGACGCTTTGATCGCGCGTTTCGAGCTATTGATAATCATTCGCAATTGACCTAGCCGGGCCCCATGCCCGCTCCGACCCGACACCGTCTTCGAAGCCTCTGGTTCCAGGTCCACAAATGGATCGGCCTTGCCTTGGCGGTGCTGATCGTCCCGGTCTCGCTGAGCGGCTCCGCTTTGGTCTGGCACGACTGGCTGGACGAGAGACTCAATCCCGAGCGGGCCACGGCGGCCGCCGCAAGCCTGCCCCCTTCCGCCTATGCGGCGGCGGCGAGAGGCTCCGCCCGGCCCGACGAGCGGCTGTCGGGCCTCGCTTTCCCCAGGGAGGCCGGGCCGGTCGTCGCGACGCTCGCGAGGACCGGCCAGCCGGCCGGCGGACGCCCGGTCCGGACCCTGCTCTACCTCGACCCCGCCTCGGCCCGACTGCTCGACCGCGGCGCGAGCGACGAAGGCGCCGTCCGAATCCTCCACGTCCTTCACGGTTCACTGATGGTTCCGGGAGTCGGCCGGCAGATCGTCGGCTGGATCGGAGTCGCGATGCTGCTTTCCGCGCTGACCGGCCTCTGGCTGTGGTGGCCTCTAAGCGGCCGGTTCGCCCGCGGCCTGAGATGGAGGCGGCGTTCGACGACGAGCGACAACCTTCACCACCAGAGCGGCTTCTGGATCGCCTTGCCGCTCGCCCTGCTCTCTTTCACCGGAGCCTGGATCTCCTTCCCGGCCTTCTTCGCGGGCTTGTCCGGCGAGCCGGCGGGCCCGTCCATGGCGGAGCGCATGCGGCGATCGGCGGCGCTTCCGGCCGCCGAGGTCCGGCTTGGTCCCGACGAGGCGCTGGCGGCGGCTCGGCCGCTGGCCGGCGGCGGCCTGGTCAACCTCGCCTGGCCGTCCGGGCCCGAGGCCAGGTGGAAAATCTCCTTCGCCCGGGCCGGCGGAGCGGCGGAAGTGACCGTCGACGACCGCACCGGCGAAGCGAGCCCGCCGAGGCCGCCGCAGCCCGAAACCACGGCTCGGCTCATGCGGCGGATTCATGACGGTACCGGCATGGGCGCGCTGTGGCAGACGATCATCTTCGTCGGCGGGCTCATTCCCGCACTTCTCGCCGTCACTGGAATCCTGATGTGGCTCAACGTGCGCCGAGGCAGGCGGCGGGCGGGCGCGGCCTGAACCCCTCCCCGGCTGGACAAGGCCCGGGGCGCAATCCACAAGGCTGGAGTGCACAATCCTTTCGACCAGGGTTATTTCAAGTCCGACGAGCTGCGCGCCTTCGGGTTCGCTCGGGTCGGCGAGGGCAGCGCGATCGCGCGCACCTGCACGATTGTCGGCCTCGAGAACATCACGATCGGCGATTTCGTCCGCATCGACGGTTTCACCACCATCGTCGCGTCCGCAGGCCCGCTGCGCATCGGCAATCGAGTCCACATCTGCTCGGGCTGCGTCCTGGGCGCTCGAGGCGGAATCGAGCTTGGAGACTTTTCGAGCCTGTCCCACGGAGTGCGCCTGCTCTCGGCCATCGACGATTTCAGCGGAAGGTGGCTGACGAACTCGACGGTGCCGGAGGAACTGCTCGGGGTTCAGGCGGCGCCGATCCGGATCGGCCGCTACGTACCCGTCGGCTCGGGCTGCATCGTCCTTCCGGGCTCGACGATCGGCGAGGGGGCGGCGGTGGCCGCGATGTCGGTCGTGAACCGTCCGCTCGCGGAGTGGACGATCCACGGCGGCAATCCCGCGCGCGAGCTCGGACCGCGCTCGCGAGAGGTGCTGGCTTTGGCTCGGCGTTTGGAGCCCGACGACTGATCAGGTGCACGCCTTGGGTGCATCGCTCCCTTTCGCCGAGGCACCTTCATTCTGGCATTTGCGAATAAATGGCAAATGGCGCCCACAAGGTCGCCGACAGGTGAGGCGGCATTAGTCTAGCGGCGTCTCCGCGCCCAGGCTAAGCGGAGGGCGGCGGTCAAGCTGCTCGTTCGTCGCCGCTGAGTGACGCCGCGCCGATGGTGCGTTCCATCAACGCACCGGTGGCTTGTGCGTCGCCGAGCTGGATTCAACAGCGACCGGCCCCATTCGAGCTGTATATTGTTCGAGAAACGCCCGTATGCGGACTTCGGAGGTCGCAACAACCCCAGGCTTGTCGGCGCCTTCGACCCCTTGTTGCACCTGTTCCAGGATCGGCCGGTCCTCTTCAATCACTTTAAGGCCGTTGGACCTGGTCTGCAGGTTGACCAAATCCTGCCGCGTCCGCTCGCTCGGTGAGAACTGGAGCGCAGGCTCGAAATAGCGAACCCGCAGGATAGTCCGATCCGGCCCTACGGGTACGGCATGCCCAACGTAGAAGGACATGCCCTCGTTCGATGCGACGAAGAAGTTCGGGAAGATGTGGATGTGGAAGAAGCTGTCGTGAGCGTAGCCGCGCCGGTCGAGGTGCGAAAAGGCCCGGCGCCTCAACTTCTCGTTGTCGCTCGGCGAACGCGGAACGTGAAAGCTCGAATGCGAACCTTCGACGACAATGTCCTCCAGCGGAAGCTTGCAGAAGCCGAACGCGATGAAAGTTTCCCTGTGAAGCAAGGCGCAGTGGAAGTTGTCCAGCACGTTCTCGACCAAGATCTTCCAATTGGCGGCGTGCGAGACGGTGTCATAATGGATGAGCGCTCCGATGTGAGGGCTCATCTCCTCCAAGCTTGCGTGGAAGCGGCCGAGGAAGTCGGCGAGGGGTTGGTTCGTTCCCAAGTTGACGAATACGAACTGGCCGCATGTCTCGATCTTATATTCGGTGAGGCAGAGGCCGCGCGGCCCATCCGGCAGTTCGTATTCCTCGCGCTTCGGCATCCCATAGGGAAAGCCAGTCGAGTCGTAGGACCAGCCATGATAGCGGCAGGCCAGCGGCCGATTGCCTTTGTCCTCGAACTGGATCTTGGTGAACCGGTGCGAGCAGACGTTTCGAAACGCCTTGATCTCGCCCTTGAAATTCTGGATCACGAGCGGCAGCCCCGGCAGATCGAGACATACGAAATCGCGATCGTTGGAGAGTTCGCTCAGCAAGGCGACAAACTGGTAGCCGCTGAACAGCCTCTCCATCTCGTCGCGAAAGACGGCCGGATCGTGGTAATGGCTGGTCGGAATCAAATCTATCTCCTGCCGCTTGCGGCGGGGCTCGGGTCAGGAGCGCATCCTAAGCTGTCTTGCGGGTGCCGCAAATGTGGTCGCGCCGGCCGGTACATTGCGGTAGACGATCGAACCGGCACCGATCCTGGCACCATCACCGACTTTGACGCCGGGAAGGAACAGGCTCTTGGAGCCTACCATGAGATCACGGCCCAGCTGCGCGCCCCCGGTCACGTCGACATGCGAGCTGATCGTGGTGAATTCGCCTACCACGCCGTCATGCCCGACACCCGAGCCGCCATTCAGAGTGACGAATCGGTCGATCCGGGACTCCGGGCCGGCAACCGCCATCAGTAGTAGAATGACGCCTTCGCCCAGGCTGGCGGTCGGCGCGACCCGCGCCGTGGGATGAAGGAGCCGCGGGAAGGTGCCGCCGCGATCCTTCAGCTTCGCGTGCACGGCCCGCTTTCCCTGAGGGCTGCCGATGGCGAGGATGAAGTTGTCGCCGCGCTGCGGCGCATAATCCTGAACCGCGCCGAGGTATGGCAGATCGTATTTGAAGCGCGACAGCATGTCGCCTTCATCGTCGATATAGCCGCCGAACGGAGGCAGCGTGCCGGCCGCCACGCAGTCGGATGCCCATACCATGAGTTCGCGGCAGAAGCCGCCGCCGCCCACGAAGATGATCCGGTCCGCACCCATGCGATCAGGCGAGATAGCCGCCATCGACCACCATAGCCGTGCCGGTCACCCAGCGGGCCGCATCTGACATTAGGTACAGGACCGCGGCGGCGATGTCGTCGGGCCGGCCGTAGCCAAGCGGGTGCTTCAGCAGATTGGCGTCGGTCTGCTGCCCAGACGCCGCCGACTGCATGCGCAGGTGCATCTCGGTTTCCACCGTGCCCGCGACAATCGCGTTCACTCGAATGTGGCGCGGCGCGAGCTCCACCGCCAAGGCGGCGGTTAGTCCGAGGATAGCCGCTTTCGCGCCGGCATAAGCGGTCAGCCCTGCGTTGCCGCGCACGCCCGCGACAGAGGACATCAGCACGATCGCGCCGCCGTCGACCATCAAGCTCTTTTGAGAGGCCGCACGAGCAATTCCATAGGCGCCCGGCACGCTGGCGCCGAACAGCTCGTCGATGTGGCGCTGTTTGGTGACCTTGGCGGGGAGGACGTTGAAGACGCCTGCCGAGTGGAAAATGCCGTGGAACGGTCCATGCTCCTTGGCAGCCGCCTTAATCAGCTCCTGCGCGGCGTCCGCATCCGCCAGCTCGCCAGCGACGGCTGCATGGCCTTCGCCTTGAAGTGCGCGCCGGGTCTCCTCCAGGCGCTCTTCCGAGCGACCGCTCACGACCAGGCGAGCCCCCTTGGCCGCCAGCGCGATCGCGCTTGCCCGTCCGAGACCCGAGGACGCCCCGGTCACGAACACGGTGCGGCCTGCAAAGGAGCCATCAGCAAAGGCCGACAAAGGGTCGGCAAACCTGGCTTGCTCCGCCGGAAGAGTAGATTCGCTCATCGCTTCGCCTTCAGTCGCGCGAGGCCCGCGGTCAGGATGCGACCGCCAGCTCGGGCTCGGCCTGGGGGCTGGCCCCGCTGCCGGTTTCACCCAGGATGATCGTCTCACAGCAGTCGAGCGGCCCCACCTCCATCGACGCCGCGCCCCAGCTGTAGCCGACACCGAAACCGAACATCGCGATCCGCCGGCGCCCGCTTTTGAGCGAAGCGGCGACGTCGGTGGTCATCAATAGCGGGATCGAGGCGCTGCTGGTGTTGCCGAAGCGGTCCATGTTGATCGGAGTCCTCTCCGGCGGCAGCTTCGCCTTCTTGGCGATGTGCCTGATCATGAAGGCATTGGCCTGGTGCAGCAGGAAGGCGTCGTAATCCTCCACCGTCTTGCCGGCCGCCTCGAGCGTGTCCCGGATCAGGGGCGGCACCGATTTGAGGGTGAAGTTGAAAATCTCGCCGCCATCCATGTACAGCATTTCCAGGTTGCGGCCTTCCAGCCGCCCCTCCGCCTTGCGCTCACGGTGCCAGCTCGACGGAATGATAAGGTTCTCCGCGCCGCTGCCGTCGGTGCCGAGCACGAAGTTGACGACCTCGCCGGGCGCATGCTCGATCGCGGTCACCGTCCCAGCGTCGCCGAACAGCATCACGGTCGCCCGGTCCGTGGGATCGGAACGCCGTGTGCTGACGTCGCCGACCGCGAGCAGCACGCGCTTCATCGCGCCCGTCTGCACTGCCATCATCGCCAGCCACAGGCCGTAGGGATAGCCCGAGCAGCCGAGGCTGACGTCGTATGCGAACACGGTCTTGCGCAGCCCGAGCCGGTTCTGAAGCATGCAGGACGTGGCCGGAAGCAGATAGTCTGCCGATTGCGAGACGAAGATTATCCCGTCGACCGAGTCGCGCTCCCAGCCGAGCTCGTCCATCAGCCGATTGGCGGCGTCGTGGCACAGGTCGGAGGTCGCCACGCCGGGCTCGACATAATGGCGCTTCTCGACTCCGATCATCTTGGCGACGTCGCGCACGGCGTCGGCGCCGAACGTCTTCTCGAAATGCGCATTGTCGACAATGCGCGGCGGAACGCAGGACACGATGCCCGCGATCTTCGCGCCTGTCGTCGTGGTATGCTGACCTGTCTGCACGGTTCGATCCTGTCTAGGCGGCGCCGCCCTCTGCGGCAACCAGCTGCTCGATGTCGCCCACCGTCTTGCACTCGGCGAGCTTGTCCGGGCTCACCATCACGTCGTAAACCTCGTCCACGAGCGCAAGGGTCGAGACCACAGCGAGGGAATTCCAATTTTCGCCGTCTAGCTCAAGCCCGGGGGTCACATCATTGACTTCGACCTCCAGAATTTCCGCCAGGCCTTCGTAAAATTCGCTCATCTCATGTCCTATTGCTACCAAGTGACCGTCCCGCCGGCCCAGGAAAGGCCGACACCGAAGCCGATCAGCATGATTCGGGCGCCCGCCTGTAGCCGCCCCTGTTCCTCAAGGCTAGCCAGCACGAAGGGTATGGTGGAGGAAACGGTGTTGCCGATCGCCTCGAAATGGCGCGGCACCTGCCGATCCGGCAGGCCCAGCTTCTTCTGAAGCGCGTCGAGCATGAACTTGTTCGCCTGGTGAAGGACGACATGCTCGTAATCGTCGGGCACGGTGCCGGTCTTCTCGAGCAGGCGGGCGAAGGTCCGGGGCACCTCACGCAAGGTGAAGGCCATCACGTTGGCGCCGTTCATGTAGAGATTGTCGCGGGAGCGGACATTGCCCATGCGGTCGCCGATCTCGATCGCGGTCTCGGCGCAGCGCGGGGTCCGGAAGCCGCCGGCCTCGACGATCAGGTCCTTCGCCCCGCGCCCGTCGGTGCCGAAGACGAAAGGGCCGATCGAGCCTCCATCCTCCGACGCTCCGATCAGGGTAGCCGCGGCGCCGTCGCCGAACAGGGTGCGGACGCTCTTGTCGAGCGGATTGATGTATTTCGAGTAGGTGTCGGCGGTCAGGAGCAGGACGTTCCTGGCCGCCCCGGCGGCGATCAGCCCGGCCGCGATCGACAGGCCGTAGACGAAACCGGAGCAGCCGAGATTGAAGTCCATGGCGCCGATGTCGCGCCTGAGGCCGAGGCGCTCCTGAAGGACGCAGGCGGTGGTCGGAAGGACGTAGTCCGGAGCCTGGCTGCAGAAGACCAGGAAATCGATCTCGTCGGCGGCGCAGGCGCCCGTGGAGAGGAGCCGCCGGGCGGCTTCGAAGGCCAGGTCCGAAGCGGTCTCGTCGGGGCCGGCCACCCGCCTGGCCTCGATCCCGGTCTTGTCCAGGATCTTGCCTTCCGACCAGCCTGGGAAGAGGCCGGCGAGCTCCGCATTCCCCAGCACGGTTTCCGGCAGATGGGTGGCGATTGCTCTGATCCGCGCGGCTATTTCTCCTCCTCGAGGAGAGCTGGAACGGATCGGATCGGACACGACTGCCACTTAGTTGGGGTCCCCGGCCTTGGCAAGTTCCGGCCGGAGCGCCGGCCGTCTGCGGTAAGGCAAGGCGAGGGATATTAGGCACCTGACCGACGAACGCAGCGGTTAGGCCGGCCTTCGCGGGCAGCCCGGAGCCTCGTCAGCCGAGGCCGTGATAGGATCTGTACCACTGGACGAACCGGGGCACGCCGTCGTCGATCGTGGTTGTCGGCTCGAACCCGAGGTCGCGCTGGATCGCGCTGATGTCGGCATAGGTGTCGCGCACGTCGCCGGGCTGCATCGGCATCAGAATCTTGTCCGCCTTACGGCCGCAGGCCTGCTCGATGAGCTCGATCATCCGGCCCAGCTCCTCGGAGCGGTTGTTGCCGATATTGTAGAGGCGGTGCGGTCCGCGGCTTCCGCCCGCCTTGGGCTCGCCGTCGTCGGGCGGCGGGTTGTCGAGGGCCGCGACGACGCCGGTGACGATATCGTCGATATAGGTGAAGTCGCGCCTCATATTGCCCTCGCCGAAGACGTGGATGGGCTCGCCGGCGAAGATCGCCTTGGTGAACAGCCACATCGCCATGTCGGGCCGGCCCCAGGGGCCGTAGACGGTGAAGAAGCGAAGGCCGGTCTGGGGCAGGCGGTAGAGATGGGCATAGGTCTCGCTCATCAGCTCGTCCGCCTTCTTGGTCGCGGCGTAGAGCGAGAGCGGATGGTCGACCCGGTCCTCGACCCGGAACGGCAACGTGTCGTTGCCGCCGTAGACGGAGGAGGAGGAGGCGTAGACGAGATGCGAGAGGCCGCGGCCCCGGGCGATCTCCAGCATGTTGACGTGGCCCACCAGGTTGGACTGCACGTAGGCCCGCGGATTTTCGATCGAATAGCGAACCCCGGCCTGGGCCCCCAGATGAACGATCCGGTCGAAGCCGACCGGCCCCAGCGCCCGCTCGAGCGACTCGTTGTCGGCGAAGTCCGTCTCGATCGAGGTGAAGGCCTCGCCATGGTCGCGGCTCAGCTTCGACTCCCGGTCGCGCTTCAGCGGGACGCTGTAATAGGCGTTGAAATTGTCGATCCCGACGACCTCGTCGCCGCGGCGAAGCAGTCGGTCGGCGACGTGATGGCCGATGAAGCCGGCGGCGCCGGTCACGAGGATCTTCATGAATGGGTCCCTGCCGTGCGGGCGCTATGAGAAAGGTGACAGGGCCCTTAGAAGAGGCGCCGGAGGATGCCAAGCCGCAGACGAAGGAGTCGGCTTCCCGTCATTGCGAGCGCAGCGAAGCAATCCAGAGGTTCAGGCACCCGGAGCTGGATTGCTTCGTCGCTTCGCTCCTCGCAAGACGGTGGGCTAACCGGCGCCCGCCCTCAGGCCGCCGCCGCAGCCCCCGGCTCGCGGGCTTCGATGAACCAGCGCTCCTCGCCCTCCAGCCCGATCGCGGTCAGGGTGCCCGAGCGGTAGGCGCCGGTGTCGAGGGCGATCCGGTTGGGATGCTCCTCGGGCCGATCGACGATGGTGTGGCCGTGGACGACGACGACCCCGTGGTCGCTCCGGTCGTCGAGGAAGCCCTCCCGGATCCAGCGAAGGTCGCGGCTGACCTGCTTGTCGAGCGCCACGCCCGGGCGGATCCCGGCATGGACGAACAGATAGTCTCCGAAGCGGAAGCTGTCGTGCATCTCGTCGAGGAATCGGACGTGGCTCTGGGGCACCTCGCGGATCAGCCGCTCCATGATCGCCGTCGGAGTGGCGTTCAGCATCCAGCCGCTGGTCAGGCCATAGCTCTGCGCGCATTCGGTGCCGCCATAAGCGAGCCAGTGCTGGACGCCCGAATCGTCGCCGCCGAGGACTCCCAGGAAAAATTCCTCGTGATTGCCCTTCAGGAACACGTTGCGGGCGAAAGCCGGCGGGCGGTCGACGAGCTGCTCGACGACTCCGCGGCTGTCCGGGCCCCGGTCCACCAGGTCGCCGAGGAAGACCAGCCACGTCTTGGCCGGCCCGCGCCGTGCATTGTCCTGCTCGATCCGGACGAGCAGGTCGAGCAGGAGGTCGAGACGGCCGTGGACGTCGCCGATCGCATAGGCGCGGCCGCCCGGCGGGCCGCTCCGGCCCCGCGGCGTCCGGCTCTTCGAGAACAGGCGACTCAACACTGACGTCAACTCCGGCGAGGTTGCGGCGCCGATATTTGGTGTTTCGCCGCAGTTGCAAGCTTTTAGCCCCGGAAAATGCAGGACTCTGGACGGCGAGGGAGAAATAAGCTAAGCGGCGCAACGAGATACAGGCGGATCGCCTTTGAGGGCGGCGCGGGCACCGATCCGCAGGGAAGGGTGTGCGCCGAATCGGCGCATGGGCTGTTCCACGGAAGCCATGGATTGTGTAGAGGGCTTGTCGCCCCCGACCGGAGAGAGATGAACATGCGAGCGTTTGGGCATGAAGAGCGTAACTTTTCCTTCAGCGGCCTGATGTCCCGGGCACTGCTCGTGGTTGCGGCCGCGGTTGCGGCAGCGGGATGCGCCGGTGGCCGGGGCGGCTCGGTCCCCTACGAGCCGACTGGCTTCTCGGCCCCCGACACGCAGGGGCAGGTGGTCGCCAACGCGTCGCATCCGATTGGCGCGCTCGACACGCTCAGCGTGTCGGTCTTCCAGGTCGAATCGCTGACCGGGGAATATAAGGTCGATGCCCAGGGCAAGATCGACTATCCGTTGCTCGGCTCGGTCCAGGCGCTGGGCCGGACGACCCAGGAGCTGCGCCAGGATCTCGCCGCCGGCCTGTCGAAGAAATATCTGCAGTCGCCCAACGTCCAGGTCGCGATCAAGGAGCGCGCGGAGCAGACCATCACCGTTGACGGCTCGGTGCGCGCGCCCGGACAGTTCATCGTCAAGGGCCCGACGACCCTGCTTCAGGCCGTCGCGATGGCGAAGGGCACGACCGAGGATGCCAACCCCTCGCGAGTCGTCGTCTTCCGCACCATCCGCGGCGAGCGCCTGGCCGGAGCGTTCGACCTCCAGGACATCCGCCGCGCCAAGGCGCAGGATCCGGTGATCTACGGCAACGACATCGTCATCGTGGACGGCAGCCGGGCCCGTCAGGTCTATAAGGACCTGATGGGGACGCTCCCGATCCTCGGCTTATTGCGCCCCTTCTAAGGGCGGTTCGGAATCTAGAGACAGGATTCGT
>DASVSP010000008.1:0-15891 GCA_036388065.1 Allosphingosinicella sp. | reverse complement strand
CGAGCTCGGGCCGGCGGCGATCAAGTTCGGCCAGGCGCTCGCCACCCGCCCCGACCTCGTCGGAGTAGAGGCGGCTCGGGACCTTCAGCTCCTCCAGGACAGCCTCCCCCCCGCCCCTTTCGACCAGGTGCGCCAGGCGATCGAGCAGGGCCTCGAGAAGCCGCTCGAGGAGATCTTCTCCGAAATCGACCCCGAGCCCGTCGGCGCCGCCTCGATCGCCCAGGTCCACCGCGCCCATACGACCGACGGCAAGCTCGTCGCGGTCAAGGTGCTCCGGCCCAATATCGAGGAGGACTTCTCCCGGGCCCTCGACACCTACGCCTGGGCGGCCGCCCAGGTCGAGAATATGGGCGGCGAGGCGGCGCGGCTCAGGCCGAGAGCGGTCATCGCCTATTTCAAGCAGTGGACCGCGCGCGAGCTCGACCTTCGCCGCGAGGCCGCCTCGGCCTCGGAGCTTCGCGAGAACCTGGTCGCGGAGAGCGGCTTCTACGTCCCGGCGATCGACTGGAGCCGAACCTCGCGCCGGGTGATGACCCTCGAATGGATCGACGGGATCAAGCTCACCGACCGCGACGCCCTGGTCGAGGCGGGACATGATCTCAAGGAGCTCGCAGCGATCCTGGTGCGCGCCTTCCTCCGCCAGTCGGTGATCGACGGCTTCTTCCACGCCGACCTCCACCAGGGCAATCTCTTCGCCCTTCCCGACGGGCGGCTGGCGGCGATCGACTTCGGGATCATGGGCCGGATCGACCGGCAGTCGCGGGTGTGGCTCGCCGAGATCCTCTACGGCCTGCTCACCGGCAATTACCGCCGGGTCGCGGAGATCCATTTCGAGGCGCAATACGTCCCCTCCCACCACGATGTCGACGAGTTCGCAACGGCGCTTCGAGCGGTCGGCGAGCCGATCCGGGGCCTTCCGGTCAAGGACATCTCGATCGGCCAGATGCTCGACGGGCTGTTCACTATAACCCGCGACTTCGAGATGCCGACCCAGCCGCACCTCCTCCTCCTCCAGAAGACGATGGTGATGGAGGAAGGAGTCGCCCACGCGCTCGATCCCGACATCAACATGTGGGAGACGGCCGAGCCGTTCCTGAGGGAATGGGTGCGCGGCGAGCTGGGCCCGGAGGCGGCGCTGGCCGACCGGATCGTCCGCGACTTCCGGACCTTCGCGAAGATCCCGGACCTGATCCGGCGCATCGACCATTACTATCCGCCGCCGGGCGCTGCACCGCCGGACCCGCCGCTCGCCGACGTCATCGTGGTGAAGCCACGCAGGTACTGGCGATATGTGCTGACCGCGATCGGCTCGGCGGCGGCTGGCGCGGCGGCGGTATGGCTACTATTCTAGAGTCATGAAGCGAGACGAAGTTCTTTCCGCCCTCAGGCCGCTTGAACCTGAGCTCAAGCGGCTCGGCTTCGCGAAGCTCTACCTTTTTGGATCGGTCGCCCGCTCCGACCCGGACGCGCGCGACGTCGACCTGCTGTATGAGGCCGAGGATAACCGCAGGCCGGGGTTCCATGAGCTTGTCGACAACTGGGACCGCCTGGAGGGAATCCTCGGCAAACGCGTGGATCTGGTCGACAGACACCTGCTTCATCAACGCATTCGGCCCCGCGTCGAAAACGAGATGATCGAGGTCTATTGATGAACCCGGGGCCGGAAGCGGATGCCCTCTATCTCGATGAGATCGTGGAGCTGGTTCAGCCCGAGATAGAATGGCGGAAGATGTACGGGCTGCGCAATATCGTGGCAGACCATTACCGCCGACCGAACTATCGAATTCTTTGGCAGATTGCGACCGAGACGCTCGATCCGTTGGATAAAGCCTGTCGCGACGAGCTTGCGCGTCTCGACGAGTGAACGGCAAGCGCATCCTCCTCATCGTCGGTGGCGGGATCGCCGCCTACAAGGCGTGTGAACTCATCCGACTCATTCGCAAGTCCGGCGCAAGCGTGCGTTGCGTGCTGACGGCCGGAGGGGCTCATTTCGTCACTCCGATGACCCTCGCAGCGCTCTCCGAGCAGCGCGTTCACACGAGCCTCTGGGACCTCAAGGACGAGGCCGAGATGGGGCATATCCAGCTCAGCCGGGAGGCGGACCTGGTCGTCGTCTGCCCGGCGACCGCCGATCTGATGGCGAAGATGGCCGCCGGGATCGCCGACGATCTCGCCACCACCTTGCTCCTCGCCACCGACAAGCCGGTGCTCGCCGCCCCGGCGATGAACGTCAGGATGTGGCATCATGAAGCGACCCGGCGGAACGTCGCCCGGTTGCGCTCGGACGGAGTGACCATCCTGGAGCCCGACGAAGGCGCGATGGCCTGCGGCGAATATGGGCCCGGTCGGCTGCCCGAGCCGGATGCCATATTCAAGGCGATCCAAGCCCAGCTCTCCGTTCGGACTGAGCCTGTCGAAGCCCTTTCCCTCCGCGCGTCGGGCAAAGAGAAGGGGAGGCCTTCGACGAGCTCAGGCCGAACGGCTTGGCTGGCCGGCTGCCACGTCATCGTCACCGCCGGACCCACCCATGAGCCGATCGATCCGGTGCGGGTGATCGCCAACCGATCCTCCGGCAAGCAGGGCTTCGCCATCGCGGGCGCGCTCGCGGCGCTCGGGGCGCGAGTCACCTTGGTGGCCGGACCGGTGGCGCTCCCGACCCCCGCCGGGGTCGAGCGAGTCGATGTCCAGACCGCGCGCGAGATGGAGGCGGCCGTCGAGTCGGGGCTTCCGGCTGACGCCGCCGTCCTCGTCGCGGCGGTCGCCGACTGGCGGGTCGCCCCCTCCCCCGCCAAGCTGAAAAAGGCCCAAGGCGCGCCGAAGCTCGACTGGCTTCCCAATCCCGACATCCTGGCAAGCCTCGCCAAGAGCCCGCGCCGACCCCGGCTTCTGGTCGGCTTCGCCGCCGAGACGGAGGACGTCGTAAATGTTGCGCAGGCGAAACGAGCAAGCAAGGGGTGCGACTGGATCGTCGCCAATGATGTATCGGGGGACGTGATGGGCGGCGATCGCAACCGGGTCCACCTGATCACCGATGCCGGTGTCGAGAGCTGGGAGGAGGGTGAGAAGAGCGAGGTTGCGCGGCGCCTCGCAGACAGGGTCGCGGCGGCATTGGGGGAAAGAGATGCGAACGGACCTTCTGCTCCTGACTCCGCTGGCGAGGCTTGCTGACCTCGGGCTCCTGCTGCTGCGCTGGGTGACCGGCGCCTTCCTGATCTATCAGAGCCACGACAACATCTTCAGCCCCGCCCGGATGGACGAGTTCGAGAAGTTCCTCGTCCAGTTCGACTTCCCTCTGCCCGGCCTGATGGCGCCGCTGTGCGTCTGGGCGCAGTTCCTGTGCGGTATCGCCTTCATCCTCGGCCTGCTCACCCGCTGGGCGGGGCTCGTCACCGCCTTCGTCATGTCCGTCGCGGTTTGGATGGTGCACTGGCCGCAGGACTTCGTCGGCTGGTGGCCGGCCCTCATCCTGGTCTTCCTGGGCCTGCTGTTTGCAACCCGAGGGGCCGGGCGCTACTCGATCGACCATCGGATCGAGAGGGGCGATGATCGACATAGAGATAAAAAGGCTTTCGGGCGGTGAGGGCCTGCCGCTTCCCGCTTATGCGAGCGACGGCGCCGCGGGCCTCGACGTGGTCGCGGCCGAGGCCCTGATTCTCGGGCCGGGCGAGCGCCACGCGGTGGCGACCGGCTTCGCGATCGCGATCCCGCCGGGCTTCGAGGTCCAGGTCCGGCCTCGCTCGGGTCTCGCGCTCAAGCACGGGATCACCTGCCTCAACACGCCCGGCACGATCGACAGCGACTATCGCGGCGAGGTGAAGGTGATCCTCGCCAATCTCGGCTCGGAGCCTTTCGAAATTCGCCGGGGGGAACGGATCGCCCAGCTTGTGCCGGCGCCGGTGCAGCGGGCCGCCTTCGTCGAAGTGGAGTCGCTGGATTCGACCAGGCGCGGCGCCGGCGGCTTCGGCTCGACCGGTCGGTGACCCTCAGCGACGACCAGCTCGACCGCTACGCTCGCCACATCGTACTCAAGGAGATTGGCGGCGAGGGCCAGCGCCGGCTGCTCGATTCGGCGGTGACTCTGGTCGGTGCCGGCGGGATCGGCTCTCCGGCGCTCCAATATCTCGCCGCTGCGGGGGTCGGGTCGCTCACGGTGATCGACGACGACACGGTCTCGCTCGACAATCTCCAGCGCCAGATCCTGTTCGGAACCAGCGATGTCCGGCGGCCCAAGGTCGAGGTCGCCCGGGAGGCGACCGATCGGCTGAACCCGGATGTGAGGTTCACCGGCACGCGCGAGCGGCTGACGTCCGCGAATGCCTCCGCCTTGCTCGCGGGTGCCGGGGCCGTGATCGACGGAAGCGACAATTTCGCGACCCGGCTGCTGATCTCCGACACCTGCACGGAGCTTCGAATTCCGCTCGTCTCCGCGGCGATCGGGATGTTCCAGGTGCAGGTCGGCACCTGGCGGGGCTGGGAGCCGGGCCGGCCCTGCTACCGGTGCTTCGTCGGCGACGCCTTCGACTCGGACGATTGCGACAATTGCGCGGAGCTGGGGGTGCTGGGAGCGATGGCCGGGATCGCCGGGAGCTGGGCGGCGATGGAGGCGATAAGGCAGATCGTCGGCTTCGGCGACGAGGCGGCGGGCAAGGTCCACGTCTTCGATGGCCTGGCGCCCGTGATGCGGACCTTGAGGATCGCCAAGGATCCGGGGTGCAGGGCGTGCGGAGGTCTTACCTAAATCCTCCCTGCATTTGCAGGGGAGGGGGACGAGGCGAAGCCTGGTGGAGGGGACCTTCCAGACTCCGAAAGAACCCCTCCACCACGCTTCGCGCGGTCCCCCTCCCCCGGAAAGCCGGGGGAGGATTTCTGCAAGGGCGGCCGCGCCAAGACCCTCATCCCCTCACGCGGGAAGCTGGCCGAGCGCGTCGCGTAACTGCAGGAAGGCGAGGATGAACAGGCCGCTGCCGAGCGCCAGGTCGAAACCTCGCACCGGCCGAAGCCGCTCGCCGCGCGGGGGGTGGAAGGTAAGGTCGAACATGGTTGCAAGCACGATCCACGCTCCGGCAAGCCCCGCGAGGATCGAGAGCAGGACAAGCGGCCAGAACAGAATTTCGTACCAGCCCAGCAGCGCCCACAGTGCCAGGGCCAGAAGCTCGGCCGAGCCAGCGAGCCCGACCAGGGTCCAGCTTCGCCGCATCAGACCTTCTTCTTCGAAGGCGCCTTTTTCGCCGGCGCCTTCTTCGCCGCGGCCTTGGTCGCCGGCGCCGTCTTCTCGGCGGCCTTCTTGGCGGGCGCCTTCTTCGCGGCGGGCTTGCGCGCCCTTCCTTTCTTGGCCGGCGGGCCCTTGGCGGCGCGCTCGTCGATCAGCTGGGCGGCCTCCTCGAGCGTGAGAGCGTCGGGGGCGAGCGACTTCGGCAAGGTGGCGTTGGTCGTGCCGTCGGTCACGTAGGGACCGAACCGACCTTCCATCAGCTTGAGCTCGAGCTCGGTCCGGGGATGGGCGCCGAGCAGCTTGAGAGGCTCTCGCGAGCCCCTCGCCCGGCCGCCGCCCGCCGCCGCTTCGGCGAGCTTGACCACCGCCGCGTTCATTCCGGTCTCGAATACTTCGGCGGTGGAGCCGAGCTTCGCATATTTGCCGTCATGGGCGAGGTAGGGCCCGTAGCGGCCGATCGAGGCGGTGATCGGATTGCCGCTTTCCGGGTGAGTCCCGACGGTCCTGGGAAGCGAAAGCAGGCGAACCGCGAGATCGAAGTCGAGATCGCCCGAGTCCTTGGGTATCGACGCGCGCTTCGCCTCCTTGCCCTCGCCCATCTCGATATAGGGCCCGAACCGACCGGTCTTGCGCGAGATGTCCTGGCCGGTTTCCGGGTGCCGGCCGAGTATCTCCGGCCCGGAGTCGGTCGCGCCTTCCTCGCCGCCCTGGCCGAAGCGGCGGGTGAACTTGCATTCGGGATAGTTGGAGCAGGCGACGAAGGCTCCGAATCGCCCGCCGCGAAGCGCCAGGCGTCCGTCGCCGCAGGCCGGGCAGAGGCGAGCGTCGGAGCCGTCGTCCTTGTCGGGGAACAGCCAGGGCGCGAGGAATTCGTCGAGCGCCGCCGTGATCGCGGAAGGCTGCTGCTCCATGATCTCGGCGGTCTTGGGCTTGAAATCCTTCCAGAAGGCCTCGAGCACGGCCTGCCACTGGGCCCGGCCTCCGCTGATGTCGTCGAGCTCGTCCTCGAGATGCGCCGTGAAGTCGAACGAGACGTAGCGCTCGAAGAAACGCTCGAGGAAGGCCGTCAGCAGCCGGCCGCTCTCCTGCGGGATGAAGCGGTTCTTCTCGAGCTCGACATAGCCTCGGTCCTTCAGAGTCTGGAGGGTAGCGGCGTAGGTGGACGGCCGCCCGATGCCGAGCTCCTCCATCTTCTTGACCAGGCTGGCTTCCGAGTAGCGCGGCGGAGGCTGGGTGGAATGCTGCTCGGCCGTGACCTTCTTCTTGGCCGGAGCGTCGCCTTCGCGAAGCCTCGGCAGCCGTCGGGACTCGTCGTCCTCGGCATCGTCGCGGCCTTCCTCGTAGAGAGCGAGGAAGCCGGGGAAGAGGACGACCTGCCCGGTCGCCCGAAGGCCTGTCTGGCCGGTGCCGTCGGCGAGCTCCGCGGTGGTCCGCTCGAGCCGCGCCGAGGCCATCTGGCTGGCCAGAGCGCGCTTCCAGATCAGCTCGTAGAGACGGCCATGGTCGCCCGAGCCGGCGCGGTCGCGGCCGAAATCGGTGGGGCGTATCGCTTCATGGGCTTCCTGGGCGTTCTTCGCCTTGGTCTCGTAGTGCCGCGGCTTGTCCGGCACATAGCCGGCGTCGAAGCGGTTCGCCACGGCGCGGCGCGCCTCCGAGATGGCTTCGGGCGCCATCTGGACCCCATCGGTCCGCATGTAGGTGATCGAGCCGTCCTCGTAGAGCGCCTGGGCGATCCGCATCGTGTGGCTTGCCGCGAAGCCCAGCTTGCGGGCCGCTTCCTGCTGGAGCGTGGAGGTGGTGAAGGGCGGCGGCGGGTTCCGGCCGAGCGGCTTGGTCTCGACGGAGGCGACCGAGAAGCGGCCGGCTTCGACCGCGGCCTTGGCGGCCTCGGCGGTACCGCGATCGCCGATGGACAGGCGGTCGAGCTTCTCGCCCTTGAAGCGGACCAGCCGGGCGAGGAACTCCTGGCCGTCGGACTCCATGAGCGCCGCGACGCTCCAATATTCCTGGGCCCTGAACAGCTCGATCTCGCGCTCGCGATCGACGACGAGCCGGAGCGCCACCGACTGGACGCGGCCGGCCGACTTGGCCCCTGGGAGCTTGCGCCAAAGCACCGGTGAGAGGGTGAAGCCGACCAGATAGTCGAGCGCCCGGCGGGCCCGGTAGGCGTCGATCAGGTCCTCGTCGAGCGCCCGCGGATGCTTCATCGCCTCCGTCACCGTCGCCTTGGTGATGGCGTTGAAGGTGACCCGCTCGACGTCCGAGGGGAGCGCCTTGCGCTTCCTCAGCACCTCCTGGACGTGCCAGCTGATCGCCTCGCCTTCCCGGTCCGGGTCGGTGGCGAGAATGAGGGTATCGGCCTTCTTCGCCTCGTCGGTGATCGCCTTCAGCTGGCGGGCCTTGTCGGCATAGGTCTCCCATTCCATGGCGAAGCCGGAGTCTGGATCGACCGACCCGTCCTTGGGCGGAAGATCCCGGACGTGGCCGTAGGAGGCGAGCACCCGATAGCCGGGGCCCAGATATTTCTCGATGGTTTTCGCCTTGGCGGGCGATTCGACGACGACTAGCTTCATGGGGATCCTTCACGCGTACGCGTATAGGGTGGGGAACCACTGCGAGCCGCGTCAAGCCGTCCCGTCATTGCGAGGAGCGAAGCGACGAAGCAATCCAGCGGTCGTCCGAAGCCGCACTGGATTGCGTCGCTGCGCTCGCAATGACGGCTCTGCGGCCGTCAATATTGCTCCCACCGCGGATAATCGGGAGGAAGAACGCACTTGCCGCCTTCGTAGCGACCGACCGAGCGGATCACTTCGCCGTCCCTGGGCTCGACCCGGCGGCCCGAGATCTGGCTGTCGAGGACCCGGCGGACTAGCCGGTCGAGGCGGGTGACGAGGAAGCAGTCGACCGCTGGCGTGGCGTGCGGATTGCCGATGCCGCTGTCGTCGGTGAGGAAGATGTAGCGGGACTGGGTCGCGGCGGCCATCGCCCGCATCAGATATTCCGCGACGTCGCCGACGCCCGAGGCCGCCACCGGAACGATCTGGATCCGTTTGGCCCGGGCAGCCTCGGCGACATGCCAGGCCCTGTCGATATTCTCGTCGTGGGGTGGAGCGTCGGCGACCAGCAGCAGCGACTTGACCGCGTCGGGCCGCCAGTCCTGGGCGACCGCCCGCGCGAGTGCGAGGTCCATCGCTTCCGGATAATCGCCGCCGCCTTCGGCATATTGGGCCTGGAGGTTCGACTGCATTGCATCGAGGCTGGAGACGAACGGGTAGGTGCGAGTCACGTAGACGTCGCCCTCGTCCTTGTAGGCGACGAGGCCGAGCCGGATGTCGAGGCCGGGATGGGTTCGCCTGAGGTCGGTCAGGATCGAGCGAAGCTCGGACTTCAGATAGTTGATCTCGTCGCCCATGCTCCCCGTCGTGTCGATCGCAAGCAGGAGGTCGAACTTCCGGACCGGGACGGCACCCGAGCGGACCGTGACGCTCTGCCTTTGCGAACCGGCCGAGTCGGCTATCTCGATCCTCCGCGCCGGCGCCCCGGGGACGCTGAGCCGGACGCTGCCGCCCAGCCGGTCCAGCCCGGGATGGAAGACCACTGTGCCGTCGGCCACGGTGGCCAGCGACAGCGTGTTGCCGTCGCCGCAGGTCAGGGTCACCCGGGCGAACGGCACCGGCCGGCCCGACGGGTCCTGCACCGCGACGGTAAGGACCCGCCTGGTGTCCAGGCTCGGCAGGCCGGGGAGGTTGCTGCGCTGAAGGTAGTTGCCCGCATAGCTCGCGTAGAGCTCCGGATTGAGCAGGTCGTCATGGTCGCCGGCGGTGAGCAGGCCCGCTCGAGGTTGCGGCTGCGGGCGCGACGGTGGACGGTAGCCGTGCGCCGGGCGCGCCTCGTCGACATAATCGTCGGCGGTGGAAAGCGGAGTCGACTTCTCCGCGGCCGGCGACGCCGACCGGCTTCCGGTGACGGAGATGGATTCGGCATCGCACGTCCGTTCCATCGCCGCCGGAGGCGGCGGCGGCGGGGGCGGCGGCGCCGGGGGGTATGGGGGCGACGAGGGCTCGGCCATGACGGGCGGGGGAGCGAGAACCGGCGAAGCGACCGCGCTTCCCCCATAGCCGTGGCGCAGCTGCTGCCGGTTGCGCGGGCTGGCCTCCGGTGGAAGCGGCGGCAGGGCGGCCGCCCGCCGGCAAAGCGGCTCGCGAGCCTGTGCGACGGCGCCGGAGGAGAAGACCCCGGGAACCAGCGCGGCCAGGCCGAGGCCCAGTGCGCTGAGGCTGACGATCCCGAACCGGGCGGCATGACGCATGACATTCTCCCCTTGTGCGAATGTTACAACGTCTCATAAATCGGCAGGCGCACCTGAACGGAAGCTGACGGCTTAATTCCTCCCCCGGATCTCCGGGGGAGGGGGACCATGCGAAGCATGGTGGAGGGGCCTTGCTGTCTCTGGAGAACCCCTCCACCGCGCTTCGCGCGGTTCCCCTCCCCGCGAAATCGCGGGGAGGATTTTTGCCTCGTCACATCAGGCTCACCCTACCCCCGGCATGACGCTCGAGCCGACCAGCCAACTCCAGCTCGAGGAGCACCGTCTGGACCACCGCGGGCGGAAGCTCCGACTGGCGGATCAGCTCGTTCACCGGCACGGGGGTTCCATTGAGCAGCCCGGTGACCGCCTTGCGCGCTTCGTCGTCCGCTTCCACTACCACCTCCGGCGTTGCGTAATTCCGCTCCGGCTGGCGGAAAGGGGGCGTGCCGGCCGGGCCCACCGCTTCCAGCACGTCGTCCGCCGACTGAACCAGGGTGGCGCCCTCGCGGATCAGCTGGTTGCAGCCTTGAGCGCGCGGATCGAGCGGAGAGCCCGGGACGGCCATCACCTCGCGGCCGCATTCCGCGGCGCAGCGCGCGGTGATGAGCGAGCCCGAGCGCGGGGCGGCCTCGACGACGACCGTTCCGTAAGCGAGTCCGGCGATGATCCGGTTGCGCGAGGGGAAATGGCGCGAGCGCGGCTCTACCCCTGGCGGCTGCTCGGAGACGACCAGGCCGCGCTCGGCGATCGCCCTCTGCCGGGACTCGTTCTCGGGCGGGTAGAAGATGTCGACTCCGCCGGCGACGACGGCGATCGTTCCGGTCTCGAGGGCGCCGTCATGGGCGGCGGTGTCTATGCCTCTGGCAAGGCCGGAGACGACCACCGTCCCGGCGTTCCCAAGCGCCTGCGCCAGCGAGCGGGCGAATCGGCAGGCGGCTGCGGAAGCGTTGCGGGCTCCGACCATGGCCACGGTCGGCCGGTCCAGAAGGCTCGGATGGCCCTTGACGATGAGGGCCGGCGGCGCCGTCTCGAGCTCGGCCAGCAGCGGCGGATAGAGGCCTTGGCCGAGGAAGAGATAGCGGGCGCCGATCCGGTCGACCTGATCCATCTCGCGTTCGATCGCCGAGCGGGAAGCCAGCCTCGGGGCGCGGCCGCCGCCCCGGGCGGCGAGATCGGGGATCGCCTCGAGCGCCGCGGCGGCGGAGCCGAAGCGGGCAAGCAGCTGGAAATAGGTTACGGGGCCGATATTCTCCGACCGGATCAGCCGCAGGCGGGCGATCTGGTCGTTCGAAGGCTCAGGCACCGCCGACCCGCGACTCGGTCCCCGCGACCAGGCGGGCGATATTCTCCCCATGCTTCCAGAACACCAGCAAGGTGAAGCCGAGGAACAGCAAAGCGAGGTCGAAGCGCCCGTCGAGCGCGGCCGCGAACGGAGCGACGAGCGCCGCGGCCAGCCCCCCGAGCGAGGAATAGCGGGTTAGCCCCAGGGTCCCGATCCATGCGCACGCATAAGCGGCGGGAACCCAGCCGGCCAGCCCGTCGGCGAGGACGAAGCCGAGCAGGACTCCGAAATAGGTGGCGACCCCCTTGCCTCCCGCGAAGCCAAGCCAGACCGGCCAGAGGTGCCCGATCATGACGCCGATCGCCGCGAGCTGGACGGTCCCGGGGAACAGCCGTTCGGCGAGCAGCAAGGCGGCGGTCCCCTTGGCTCCGTCGAGAAGCAGGGTCGCGGCGGCAAGGCCCTTACGCCCGGTCCTCAGCACGTTGGTGGCGCCGATATTGCCGGAACCGATCTTGCGCAGGTCGCCGGCGCCCATGAGCCGGGTGAGCACTATCCCGAAGGGGATCGAGCCCAGTGCGTAGCCGAGCAGCAAGGCGGCGATTGGTGCGACGACTGGTTGCATGTCCGCTCTCCTGACCCTAAGCGAATCGACAAGACCGCGCAAGGGATTCATCGCAATTCGATGACTGAAATCCTCCCCGGCCTTTGACGGGGAGGGGGACCGCGCGAAGCGCGGAGGAGGGATTCTCCAGGGTTGGAAGAACCCCTCCACCATGCTTCGCATGGTCCCCCTCCCCGCGAAATCGCGGGGAGGATTTTACGCCGCCTTGCCGCCGTCCGCTCTGCCGCTAAAGGGTGCTCGTGACCAGTCATCGTCCCCTCCTCGTCTTCGATTCCGGAGTCGGCGGCCTCTCGGTGCTCGCCGCGATCCGGGCCCTGCTCCCGGCCGCGCCTCTGGTCTACGCCGCCGACAGTGCGGGCTACCCCTACGGAACAAAGCGGCCGGCGGAGATCGAGGCTCGGGTTCCGGCTCTGCTCGGCCGACTCGCCGAGCGCTTCGATCCGGAGCTGATCGTGATCGCCTGCAACACCGCCTCGACCATCGCGCTCGACGCGGTGCGCGGCGCCCTCGACCTTCCGGTGGTCGGGACGGTCCCGGCGATCAAGCCCGCCGCGGAGCTTTCGAAAACCCGGACCATCGGGGTGCTCGGAACCGAGGCGACGGTCCGCCAGCCTTATGTCGACCGGCTATCGGCGCAATTCGCCTCTGACTGCACCGTGATCCGTTACGGCTCGGCCGAGCTGGTGGACTTCGCCGAGTCGAAGCTGCGCGGCGAGGCTGGCCCGGCCGATGCCTGCCGCCGGGCGCTGGACGGCCTGTTCGAGCAGCCGGGCGGCGAGCGGATCGATACCGTCGTCCTCGCCTGCACCCATTTTCCGCTGGTCGAGGCGGAGCTCGCGGCAGCCGCTTCCCGCCCGGTCCGATTCGTCGACGGCAAGGAGGGGATCGCGCGCCGGACCGCCTGGCTGACCCGCAATCTCGAATGGCCGGCCTCGCCCTGCGACGGCGTGGCCCTGTTCACCGGCCGGGGCACGGACGTCGAGGCCTATCGCCCCGGCCTCGCCCGCTACGGCCTGACGAGGTTGGAGCGGCTCTGAATCCCTCTCCCGCTTTCGCGGGAGAGGAGGGGCCCAAGCGAAGCTTGGGAGGTGAGGGTCTTTTCTGCAGACTCGCCAAGACCCTCACCTCCCGCCGCTTCGCGGCGGGCCCCTCCTCTCCCGTAAGTACGGGAGAGGGGAAACCGGTCTAGCCAATCGGTCCTCAGATCGGCTAATAAGGGTTCAGGGACCCCCGGGGAGCAGGCGTGGACTACAATCGCATCTTCGCGCAGGCGATCGACCGGCTGCATGCCGAAGGCCGCTATCGCGTGTTCATCGACATCCTCAGGAACAAGGGCGCCTTCCCCAACGCGCGCTGCTTCGCGGGGCACAACGGGCCCAAGCCGATCACCGTCTGGTGCTCGAACGACTATCTGTGCATGGGCCAGCACCCGGACGTGGTGGCGGCGATGGAAGAGGCGCTCCACGACGTTGGCGCCGGTTCGGGCGGGACCCGAAACATCGGCGGCAACACCCATTACCATGTCGAGCTCGAAGCCGAGCTGGCCGATCTCCACGCCAAGGAATCGGCGCTCCTCTTCACCTCGGGCTACATCTCGAACGAGGCGACCCTCTCTACCGTCGCCAAGCTCCTGCCCGGCTGCATCATCTTCTCGGACGAGCTCAACCACGCCTCGATGATCGCGGGGATCCGGGCCTCCGGCTGCGAGAAGAAGGTCTTCCGGCACAACGATCTCGAGCATCTCGAAGCCCTTCTCGCCGAGTCGGATCCCGAGGCGCCCAAGCTGATCGCCTTCGAAAGCGTCTATTCGATGGACGGCGACGTCGCTCCGATCGCCGAGATCTGCGACCTTGCCGACAAGTACAACGCCATCACCTATCTCGACGAGGTCCACGCCGTCGGCATGTACGGCCCGCGCGGCGGAGGGATTTCCGAGCGCGACGACGTCGCCCGGCGCGTTACGATCATCGAAGGCACGCTCGGCAAGGCCTTCGGGGTGATGGGCGGCTACATCGCGGCCGACCGCAACATCGTCGACGTGGTGAGGAGCTACGCGCCGGGCTTCATCTTCACCACCTCGCTTTCGCCGGTGCTGGTCGCCGGCGCCCTGGCCAGCGTGAAGCACCTCAAGGCCTCCTCGGCGGAGCGCGAGGCTCAGCAGGTCAACGCGCAAAGGCTGAAGTCGATCTTCGAGGACGCCGGCCTGCCGGTGATGCCGTCGACCACCCATATCGTCCCGCTGATGGTCGGCGATCCGGTCAAGGCCAAGAAGATCAGCGACATCCTGCTCGCCGAATATGGCTGCTACGTCCAGCCGATCAATTATCCCACCGTTCCGCGCGGCACCGAGCGCCTCCGCTTCACCCCGGGCCCCCGCCACGACGAAGCGATGATGCGCGAGCTGGCCAAGGCGCTGGTCGAGATCTGGGACCGGCTGGAAATGCGCGCGGCGGCTTAATTGGTTTTGTGACGTGCTCGCGCTTCATGAATCAAACGACGAACATTCGCTTTGTCGGCAGCAATTATCTGTGTGAGAAACAGATCCTCGGCAAATTGCGGATCATCGCGGTGGCCAAGGTCGCTGCGAATGGCTTGATACAAATTGGCGGCTGCCAAGAATCGTTGCCCGTCCGAACCATCCTCAGGCACGGCCTCTAAAGCATCAATAGCGCGCACAGTGTCTTGACCGCCCCAGACAATCATTTTGTATCGTATCTTCATTAGGCTTTTAGCGAGCTCAGAAGTCTCTGTCTCAGGAGCCCAGCCCTTTGTCGCCATCATGATGTCCCGCAGCACATTCACAAGCTCTACGTACACCGCTGCCTTCTCGCTAAAAATCCTGCTCTCGGCCTCCTTCTCGCGAGACTTCCGGACATTCCAAAATGCGAGCCAAATACCACCAAGAAAGGTGAGGCATCCCAGCGCAATTTGTCCGTTAAAATCAGCTGCTATCTTCTCTGCCAGGTAACCGAAGCCGATGCCAAAGCCGAGAACGAGCAGCAAGACCGCTGTCATGGCCAGCCCTGTGGTTCTCATACTCCGATCTCCTAAAGGTCCTCTTTCCCGAGGAGCATATCGCGGGGATAGCTGCCAATCCGTAGTGGCAAAGTGTCCAAGCATCCCCTACAATTAGCGCTCGCCCTTTTGGAGTCTCCACGTGGCCGAGCGCATCGCCATCGTCGCCGATCATGCCGCCTTCGAGATGAAGATGCTCCTGGTCGAGCATCTGCGCTCCGGAGGCTATGAGGTGCTCGACCTCGGAACGACTTCGAGCGACAGCGTCGACTATCCCGACTACGGCTACCGAATGGCCGAGGCGATCGCTTCGGGAGAGGCGCAACGCGGCGTTGCCCTGTGCGGCACCGGGATCGGAATCTCGATTTCGATCAACCGCCACCCCGCCTGCCGCTGCGCCCTGGTATCAGAGGGGCTCTCGGCACGTCTCGCCCGCGATCACAACGATTCCAACGTCGTCGCAATGGGCGCCCGGCTGATCGGGATCGAGGCTGCTCGCGACATAATCGATCAGTTCCTCGCCACCCCCTTCGGCGGCGGCCGCCACCAGCGCCGGGTCGACAAGCTTTCCAACCCCGTCTTCGCCAGGGAAAATGCATGAGCAGCGCTTCCGCCTTCGATTTCGCAGACGTCCAGCATTCGGGCTTCTTCACCGGCCGGCTCGAGGAGGCCGACGGCGCGGTCGCGCAGGCGATCGCCGCAGAGCTCGACCGGCAGCAGAACCAGATCGAGCTGATCGCGTCCGAGAACATCGTCTCGAAGGCGGTGCTCGAGGCGCAGGGATCGGTCCTGACCAACAAATATGCCGAGGGTTATCCGGGGCGCCGCTATTATCAGGGCTGCGCGCCGTCGGACATCGTAGAAACGCTTGCAATAGAACGAGCCAAGCAATTGTTTAACTGCGGTTTCGTGAACGTGCAGCCGCATAGCGGCGCGCAGGCGAACGGGGCGGTGATGCTGGCCCTGGCCAAGCCCGGCGACACGATCCTGGGAATGTCGCTCGATGCCGGCGGCCACCTCACCCACGGCGCCAAGCCGGCGCTTTCGGGCAAGTGGTTCAACGCGGTCCAGTACGGAGTGCGGCGCGACGACGACCTCATCGATTTCGACCAGGTCGAGGCGCTCGCGAAGGAGCACAGGCCGCGCCTGATCATCGCCGGCGGCTCGGCCTATCCGCGGCACATCGATTTCGCCCGCTTCCGCGCCATTGCCGACGAGGTCGGGGCGCTGCTGATGGTCGACATGGCGCATTTCGCCGGGCTGGTCGCCGCCGGTGAGCATCCGACCCCGTTCGGCCACGCGCATGTCGTGACGACGACCACCCACAAGACGCTGCGCGGGCCACGCGGCGGCATGGTGCTGACCGATGACGAGGCGATCGCGAAGAAGATCAATTCGGCGGTTTTCCCCGGCCTGCAGGGTGGCCCCCTGATGCACGTCATCGCCGCCAA
>DASVSP010000007.1:0-6372 GCA_036388065.1 Allosphingosinicella sp. | reverse complement strand
CTCCGTCCTCACCGACGTCGTCTTCGCCAATGTCGAGACGATCGACCCGGCGCTGATCGCCGATTCTTACGACGTCCTGATCCTCAGCGAGGTGCTGGAGCATCTCATCGACCCCTGGGGCGTGATGAAGGCCCTGGCGCCTTTCGTGAAGCCGGGCGGGCGGGTCTATGCCAGCTCCCCCAACATCTCCCACCACAAGGTGATCCGGTCGCTGCTCTCCGGCCGGTTCGACTATGAAGTGTCGGGAGTGATGGACCGCACCCACGTCCGCTGGTTCACGCCCGCCACCTACCGCGCGATGTTCGAGGAGGCGGGCTTCCAGACCCTCTCGGTCGGCCCGGTGGCGCCCTATCCCCGCAAGGCGCGGCTGATCAACCGGCTCAGCGGCGGCCGGCTCGCCCACCTCTTCCAGGTCCAGATCATGTACAAGGGGCGCAAGGCCGGTCCCGGCCGCCCCGGCGCGGAATGACTCCGATCGTCTCGGTGGCGCTGGCGACCTATAACGGCCGCGCCTATCTGCCGGAGCAGCTGGCGAGCCTGGCGGCGCAGACTCGCCGCCCCGACGAGCTCGTCGTCTGCGACGACGGCTCGAACGACGGCACGGTGGAGCTGCTCGAGGAATTCGCCCGCACCGCCCCCTTCCGGGTCCGCATCTACCGCAACGAGCGCAATCTCGGAGTGCTTCGCAATTTCGAAAAGGCGCTGTCGCTGTGCGAGGGCGACATCGTCTTCCTGTCCGACCAGGACGATGTCTGGCTCACGGACAAGATCGAAACGGTGGTCGCGCTCTTCGAGAAGGACCCGGGCGCGCTCGCAATCGTCAACGACAAGCTGATCGCCGACGAGGATCTCGTTCCCACGGGCGCGACCATGCTCGGCAACATCCGCGGCTTCGGCTCTCCCGACGGCAATTTCGTCGCCGGCTGCTGCTCCGCCTTCCGCCGCGAGTGGCTGAAGATCGCCTTGCCCATTCCGAAAGGCGCGATCGCCCACGACACCTGGCTGGTCGGCCTCGCCCACCGGCTCCAGGTGGCGTCCATCTGCGAGCGGCCGCTCCAATATTACCGGCGCCACGGCGCCAACGTCTCCCAGAACGCCTATAGCGAGCGGCGCCGGGTGGGCTTCGCCCGCCGCCTGGCGGTGGAGATCGGAGCCGTCCTCAAGCGCTCGAAGAGCGATTCGGAAGCTTATTGGCGGCCCTTCCTCGACTCGCACGATGCCGAAGCCCGTCGCATCGGCGAGCGCCGCGAAGAGCTCGATCGCCTCGGCCTCGCCGGCAAGGCGGACTCGGCGGCCCGGCTGCTCCGCCGGCAACATGAAACCATGGCCGAACGCCACCGGCTGGCCTCGGCCCCGCTCCCAGGCCGCGCCGCCGGCGTCTGGCGATTGTGGCGGTCGGGCGGATACGCGGCCTTCTCGGGCTGGAAGAGCGCGCTCAAGGACCTGCTTCAGTAGAGGGCTGAAACTCGCGTCATCCCGGCGAAAGCCGCGATCCCGGGCCGGAAAGTCCCTGCGGGTCTCCCCGAGACCCTCGGCTTTCGGCGGGGTGACGGGGGCGTTGATCGAAGACCCTACCGCATCTGCGTGAGCACGAAGGCATAGGCTTGCGCGATCTCGCGAAGGCGCTCCCACCGGCCGGATTTGCCGCCATGGCCCGCGCCCATGTTGATCTTGAGCAGCAGGAGGTTGCCGTCGGTCTTGGTGGCTCGAAGCTTCGCCGCCCATTTCGCCGGCTCCCAATAGGTGACCCGCGGATCGTTGAGGCCGCCGGTGATCAGCATCGGCGGATAGGCCTGGGCCTTGACCTGGTCGTAGGGGCTGTAGCTCCGGATCAGCTCGAACGCTTCCTTGTCCTCGATCGGATTGCCCCATTCGGGCCATTCGCCCGGAGTGAGCGGCAGGCTCTCGTCCAGCATGGTGTTGAGGACGTCGACGAAGGGCACATCCGCGACCACCGCGCCCCATAGCTCCGGATCGGTGTTGGCGACCACGCCCATCAGCTCGCCGCCCGCCGAGCCGCCGGAGACGGCAATGTTTCCGGGACGGGTGAACCCCTGGGCGATCAGGCCCCGGGCGGCGTCGACGAAGTCGGTGAACGTGTTCATCCTCTTGTCGAGCTTGCCATCCAGCGCCCACCCGTGCCCGAGATCGTCGCCCCCCCTGATATGGGCGACGGCATAGGCGAAGCCCCGCTCGAGAAGGCTGATTCGGCTGGTCGAGAAATCCGGCGGGACGGCGTAGCCGTAGGCGCCGTAGGCGTAGAGGAAGAGCTTGCCGCTGCCGTCCCTCGGGAAGCCCCGGGGATAGACGACGGAGACCGGCACCTGCTTGCCGTCGCGCGCCGGCACCATCAGCCGCTCGGTGCCGAACCGCGAGGGATCGTAGCCCGAAGGGATCTCCTGCACCTTGAGGGTTTCGAGCCGGCGATCGGCTGCGTGGTAATCGTAGATGGTCAGCGGAGTGACCATCGAGGAATAATATAGGCGGTAGGCTTGCGGCGCATATTCCGGATTGCTGGCGAAGTCCGCCGAATAGGCGGCCTCGCCGAACGGGATCCGCTCCTCCGTCCCGTCATAGGCGCGCAGGCGGAGCTGATCGAGGCCGTCGACCCGTTCGGTGATGGCGAGATGATCCCGGTAGGCGGAAAAGCCGCGCAGGTAGACCCGGTCGGACCCTTCGATCACCGTCGTCCAAGCCTCCGGCCTGGAAGGATCGGCCTCGGCGAGCCGGAAGTTGACATGATCGTCGTTGGTCAGGATCCACAGCTTCCCATGCGAGGCGTCGGCGGCATATTGCCGTTTCTCCAGGCGCGGCGAGATGAGGGTGAGCGGCGCCAGCGGATCCCCGGCGGGGACGAAGCGGACCTCGGTAGTCGAATTGTCGCCGGTCGCGATGAAGATCAGGCTGCGGTCCTGGGACCTGGAGACCTGCACGGTGAAGCCGAGCTCCTCGGTCTCCTCGTAGAGTGTCACGTCTTCCGACACCGGCCGTCCGAGGCGATGGTAGCGCGCCCGGTAGCTTCGCCACGGCTCGGTGACCTCGGTGAAGACGATCCCGGCGCTGTCGCTGGTCCAGACCGGTTCCCCGATCGCCACGTCCGTCACCGTCTCGATATCCTCGCCGGTGGCGAGGTCGCGGATGCGCAGTTCGAAACGCTCGGAGCCGCTGTCGTCGACGAGAGTCGCGGCGAGGCGGCCGTCGGGGCTCAGCGCAAGCTTTCCGAGACGGAAATATTCCTTGCCCTCGGCTTCCGCCGGCTCGTCGAAGATCGTCTGCTCGGCGCCGCCGCCGGCGGGCCGGCGATACCAGGTGCGATATTGCGCGCCGGGCTTGAACGCCCACCAGTAGAGCCAGTCCCCGTCGCGCATCGGTACCGAGGATTCGTCTTCCTTGATCCGGCCCTTCATCTCTTCGAACAGGGTTTCGACGAGCTCGGCGTGGGGCGCCATCGCGGCTTCGAAATAGGCGTTCTCGGCCTTCAGATAGCCGAGCACCTCCTCGTCCTCGACCTTCGGATAGCCCGGGTCCTTCAGCCAGGCATAGCAATCCTCGACTGTGTGGCCGTGGCGTTCGTAGCTGTAGGGGCGCGGCTCGGCGCGGGGCGGATCTGGAAGGGTCATGCTCTCTTTCGTGCTGAGGCGGGCTGGTCTATTCGCCCGGAAAGCCCATAGCGACGCCTGAGGATTTTGCCATGTCGACCTACGAAGCCCGTCTCGCCGCCCTGCGCGAGCAGCTCAAGTCGGATCGCCTCGACGGCTTCGTCGTGCCACTCACGGACGAGCATATGAGCGAATATGTCGGAAGCTACGCCCAGCGGCTCGCCTGGCTGACGGGTTTCCAGGGCTCGGCCGGGGCCGCGGCGGTGCTTCCGCAGGAGGCCGCGATCTTCGTCGACGGGCGCTATACCCTTCAGGTGCGCGATCAGGTCGACGGACGGCATTGGAGCTACCAGTCGGTGCCTGAGACGAGCATCGCC
The DNA here is from genome assembly GCA_036388065.1 of Allosphingosinicella sp. Taxonomy (GTDB): domain Bacteria; phylum Pseudomonadota; class Alphaproteobacteria; order Sphingomonadales; family Sphingomonadaceae; genus Allosphingosinicella. The sequence goes on along the minus strand of DASVSP010000007.1, from coordinate 2,396 downwards.
GAATGGCTCGGCGCCCACGCGCCGGACGGCGGCCGGATCGGCTACGATCCCTGGCTCCACACCAGGGACTGGGTGGCCCGGGCGAAGGAGGCGCTCGCCGGCAAGGGCGCCGAGCTGGTGCCGGTCCAGCGCAACCCGATCGACGCCGTCTGGGCCGACAAGCCCCAGCCTTCCAAGGCGCGGCTGGCCGTCCACCCCGACGTTTTCACCGGCAAATCCTCCGCCGCCAAGCGCCAGGAGATGGCCGACTGGCTGCACAAGCAGAAAGCGGACGCGGCGGTGCTTTCCGCCCTCGATTCGATCGCCTGGACGTTCAACGTCCGCGGCCAGGACGTCGAGCACACGCCCGTCGCCCTCTCCTTCGCGATCGTCAACGAAGACGGCACGGCGGATATGTTCATCGCTTCGGAAAAGATCGGCGACGACGTTCGCCAGCATCTCGGCAACGGGGTCCGGATCCACGAGCGCCACGCCTTCGAGCCGCACCTTCGCTCGCTTGCCGGCAAGACCGTCATCGCCGATCCGGAGCGGGCGGTGGCGGCCATTTTCGAGGCGCTCGAGAAGGCCGGGGCGAAAGTCGTCCAGAAACGCGACCCCTCGGTCCTGCCCAAGGCCATCAAGAACCAGGCGGAGATTGAAGGCCACCGCGCCGCTCAGACCCGCGACGGCGCCGCCTTGAGCCGCTTCCTCCACTGGCTTTCGGTGGAGGCGCCGAGGGGCGGGGTGGACGAGCTGATCGCGGCCGCGAAGCTCCAGCAATTCCGCCAGGAATGCGGCGATCTTCGCGACACCAGCTTCGACACCATTTCGGGGGCGGGACCGAACGGAGCGATCGTCCACTATCGGGTGAGCGAGGAAACCAACCGCGGGCTGGAGATGAACTCCCTCTATCTGGTCGATTCCGGCGGCCAGTATCCGGACGGCACCACCGACGTCACCCGAACGGTCGCGATCGGCGAGCCGACGGCCGAGATGCGCGACCGCTTCACCCGGGTGCTCAAGGGCCACATCGCCGTCGCCCGCGCCGTCTTCCCGGAAGGCACGCGCGGAAGCCAGCTCGACAGCTTCGCCCGCCGGTTCCTGTGGGAGGCGGGCCTCGATTACGCCCATGGCACCGGCCACGGCGTGGGCGCCTATCTCTCCGTCCACGAAGGGCCGCAGCGAATCTCCCCCGCCGGCTCCAGCCAGTCCGGCGGCGACGAGACCCTGCGCGCCGGGATGTTCCTGTCCAACGAGCCGGGTTACTACAAGACCGGCGAATACGGGATCCGGATCGAGAATCTGATCCTGGTCGAGCCGCGCGAGATCGAGGGCGCGGAGAAGAAGATGCTCGGCTTCGAGACCCTCACTTTCGCGCCGATCGACCGGCTGCTGATCGAGGCGGGGATGCTGTCGTCCGAGGAGCGGGACTGGCTCAACGCCTATCACGCCAGGGTGCTGGAGGCGGTGGGGCGGCAGCTCGACGGCGAGGCCCGGGCCTGGCTCGAAGGGGGCTGCGCGCCGCTCTAGCCGAACGTCATCCCGGCGGAAGCCGGGACCTCGGGTCGAAAAGTCTCAGCGGGCCTCCCCCAGGTTCCGGCTTTCGCCGGCATGGCGGGGCGACTCCTCCTCCCCGGGCGGCCGGTCCTCCCCCCGCGCCTGCGCCTTCCTTCGCCGCAGGTTCTCCCGAAGCGCTTCGGCCAGCCGCTTCTCCCGTTCCTCGTCGAGCTTCGCCATGACTTACCTTGACATTCCACCGCCCCCCCGGCCATAGCGCCGCCTCTCCCGCGGGTCATCAAAGCAAGTTTTGATGGGAAGCCGCCTGGCGAGATGCTGCCGTAGCTCAGTGGTAGAGCGCATCCTTGGTAAGGCTGAGGTCGTGAGTTCAATCCTCACCGGCAGCACCATTTCTTCTCGGAAAAGACGCGGAGGGCCGGACCCTTAGGGATCCGGCCGCCTCGGCCTAACCCCGTCCTCCCGGCGAAAGCCGGGATCTCGGGGAGACCTGCCGCGAATTCTCGTCCTGGGGTCCCGGCTTTCGCCGGGATGACGGGGGCGGCCCTCCCCCTACAGGATGAAGTCGCTGCTGGTGATCGGGTCGGGCGGGTTGATGACCAGGACGACCTCGAAGTCGGACACGCCGTCACCGTTGGTATCGCCCTGGACCAGCCAGACCGGACCGCCCAGCGAGATGTTCTCGAAGCGAAGCTCTCCGGCCGTGCCGCTGAAGGCGGCGTTGCCGACGAAGTTGAACGCCTGGTCGCCCGCGATCAGGCTGTTGGCGTCGATCCTCGACAGGTCGATCAGGTCGCCGGCGTTGAAGTCCTGGATCCCGTCGCGTTCGGTGGAGTTCGACTCCGCCACATTATTGTAGCGGAAGACGTCGTTGCCGGCCCCGCCGGTCAGGGTGTCGCCCC
>DASVSP010000006.1:0-26959 GCA_036388065.1 Allosphingosinicella sp. | reverse complement strand
CCGAGATGAAGCTGCGGTTCATCGCCCGGCACATGATGTAGGAAAGGATCGCGCCCGACGAGCCGACGAGGGCGCCGGTGATGATCATCGCGCTGTTCTGCAGAGTGAAGCCCATCGCCGCCGCCGCCCAGCCCGAATAGCTGTTCAGCATCGAGACCACGACCGGCATGTCCGCCCCGCCGATCGGGATGATCAGGAGGAATCCGACCAGGAAGGCGAGCGCGGTCAGGGCGACGAACACCCAGGCGCTCTGGTCGGTGGTGAAATAGCCGACCAGGCCGACGATCGCCGCCAGGATCGCGAGGTTGATGACATGTCTCAAGGGCAGCAGGATCGGCTTGCCCGACATGTTGCCGTTGAGCTTCAGGAAGGCGATCACCGATCCCGAGAAGGTCACCGCTCCGATCGCCGCGCCGAGGCTCATCTCCACCCGGCTGACCGGGTGGATGAGGCCGTCGACCGCGATCCCGAACGCGTCCGGGTTGAGATAGGCCGCGCCCGCCACCAGCACGGCGGCGAGACCGACCAGCGAGTGGAAGGCGGCGACCAGCTGGGGCATGGCCGTCATCGCGATCCGCCGGGCCGTCACCAGTCCGATGACCGCTCCGATCAGGATCGCCCCTCCGATCAGCATCAGATTGTCCCAGTGGATGGGCTCGTGCCACTGGAGCGGGAATTCCTCGTCGCGGATCGGCATGTAGTGGATGAGGGTCGTCACCAGGGCGAGGCCCATTCCGACGATCCCGGCCCGGTTGCCCCGCCGGGCGGTCTCCGGGTGGGACAGGCCGCGAAGGGCCAGGATGAAGCAGATGCCCGAGATCAGGTAGGCGACCATCACCCAGGCCGGGGGCGCGACGGCCTCACCGTGCATGGGCAACACCCGTCGCCCCAGCGAAGGCTGGGGCCCCAGAGAGGAAAGGCTCGGAAAGGCCGCCCCGCCCGCCGTCATTGCGAGCGAAGCGAAGCAATCCAGCCAGCGGCGGCGAAGACGAGTGGGTTGCCGCGTCGCTTCGCTCCTCGCAATGACGGGGTTTGAAGGTCACCCCTTCTTCTCCTTCTTCCGGTACATGGCCAGCATCCGCGCCGTCACCGCGAAGCCTCCGAAGATGTTGATGCTCGCGAGCACCACCCCGGCGAGCCCGAGCCACTTGGCCCCTGGCACCCCGGCCGCCGCGGCGGCGATCAACGCGCCGACGATGATCACCGAGGAAATGGCGTTGGTCACCGCCATCAGCGGCGTGTGGAGGGCCGGGGTCACCGACCAGACGACGTAATAGCCGACGAAGCACGCCAGCACGAAGATCGACAGGATCGAGACGAAATCCACCCGGCACCCCGCGGCTTGAAAGCGCGCGCACCTTGGCGGCGCTCAATGCCCTTGTCGAGGCCCTATCGGGCGGTTCGGCCCGTCCGCTCGGCTTTCACACGCCTGTCATGAAAGTGGCGCACTCACGCTCATTGTGACCGCCCAGCCCTCCACCCACACCGTGAAAGCGTTCGACGACGATCTCGAGCAGCTCCGCGCGACCGTGGCGGAGCTCGGCGGATGGGCCGAAGCGGCGGTCGCCGCCGCGATCCGGGCCTTGTGCCGGTTCGACTGCGAGGCCGCCGAGGAAGCGCTGGCCCTCGACCGGCGAATCGGAACGCTCGGCGAGGCCGTCGAGCGGCGGGGAATCTGCCTGATCGCCCTTCGAGCGCCGATGGCCGACGACCTTCGCGAAGTGATCGCCGCGCTGAAGATATCGGACCTCGTCCAGCGCGCCAGCGGGCATGCCCGGAGCATCGCCAGGCGGCTTCCCGCGGTGGCCAGCCGGCCGGTGGTCGCGATGCCCGCCCCTCTGACCCGGCTCGCCGAGACCGCGCTCGAAACCCTTCGCGGCGCTCTCGACGCTTTCGCCGGCCGCGACGCCGGTGCGGAAACCGCGATCCGGGCCGCCGGCGAGGAGGCGGAGGCGGCATACGAATCGCTCTACCGAAGCTCGATGGCGGCGATGATCGCCAACCCGCAGGGCAGCGCCTCGGCGGCCAATCTCCTCTTCGCGGCTCAGAGCCTGGCCAAGGTCGCCGGCCACTCCGCCGAGATCGCCCGGCTCGTCCACTTCGCGGCCACCGGCCACCGTCCGCCGCCCGGCCGCAGCACCGAAAGCGCAACCCATGCCTTCAGCTAAGACCCGATTGCTTCTCGCCGAGGACGACCCGGCGATGGTCGAGCTTCTCCGCTTCACCTTCGAGAAGGAGGGGTTCGAGGTGGTCAGCACGCCGAGCGGAGAGGAGGCGCTTTTGCTCGCGTCGGAATCGGCGCCCGACATCGTGATCCTGGACTGGATGCTTGAGGAGCTTTCCGGGATCGAGGTCTGCCGCCGGCTCCGGCGCTCGAGTGAATCCGCCAACCTTCCGATCATAATGCTCACCGCACGCGGCGAGGAAGCCGATCGGGTGCGCGGACTCGACACCGGCGCCGACGACTACATTACCAAGCCCTTCTCTCCCCCCGAGCTCATCGCCCGCGTCCGAGCCGTTCTGCGCCGGGTCCGGCCGGCTCTGGCCGGAATGGTGCTGAGCGTCGGCGACCTCGAGCTCGACATGGCCGCTCACCGGGTCCGGCGCGGCGGCGCCGCGGTCGCGGTGGGGCCGACCGAGTTCAAGCTGCTCCGCCATTTCCTGGAGCATCCCGGCCATGTCTTCTCCCGGGAGCGGCTGCTCGACGCGGTCTGGGGTCGCGACAGCGACATCGAGGCCAGGACCGTGGACGTCTACGTCCGGCGGCTTCGCCGGGCGATCAACATCTCCGGCAAGGACGATCTCATCCGAACGGTCCGTTCGGCCGGCTACGCGCTCGATGCCGAGGCCTGATGTGGGGCGGGCTGTCGGCGGGACTTGCTTGCCGGAAGGCACCGAAATCCCTCTCCCGCGGAAAGCGGGAGTGGGGCCGAAAGCGCCAGGGAACCTGGTTTTAACGGGCTTCGCGGCCGCGCTGGCTGCCTCCTTCTTCTGGCTGTCGGTTTCGCCGGAGCCACGGGCTCCCGCCTCTGCGGCGACGCCGGAGCGGCCCCTCCCCGCCCCCGTAGCGCTTGCCCAGGCGCCCGCCCCGGCCGTTCCGGCGGTCTCGACCGACGGCCTCATTCTCTACGGCGTGAGCGGAGCAAGCCCGAGCGCGGCGGCGATCATCGGTTCCCGGCTCGGCGGCCAGCGCGTCGTGGCGGTCGGCAACGACTATCGCCCCGGCCTCCGGCTCGCCGAGGTCGGAGTCGACTATGCGATCCTTCGGAACGGCGCCCAGCCGGTCCGGCTCGAGCTCAGCCGCTACGCTTCGGGAGGCTCGGCCAAGACCACGGCCGCACTCCCGGCGGAGCAGGAGCAGAAGATCGAAGCCGCGGTCCTTCGCACCATCCTCAAGCCGGTGATTTCCAACAATCGGGTGGGCGGCTACGCGCTCAGGTCCGGCGAGAGCCTCCCGCAGCTGATCCGAGCCGGCCTCCGGCCCGGCGACGTCATCGTCAGCGTCAATGGCAGCCAGCTCGACGAGGAACGGATGAGCGAGCTCGCCTGGCAGATGGGCAATGCCGCGAAGACCGAGTTCGTTTTCATGAGGAACCGCAAGAAGATGCGCGCAAGCGTTTGAAAAAATCCTCCCCGAGATTTCTCGGGGAGGGGGACCGCGCGAAGCGCGGTGGAGGGGTTCTTCGGAGTCTGGAAGACCCCCTCCACCATGCTTCGCATGGTCCCCCTCCCCTGCAAATGCAGGGGAGGATTATACTTTTCTCAATTACGACAGTAATGCGTCAGCTATGTGAACCAATAGTCATAATAATCATCCACAACAATGACGAACTTCGGCGCGGTTTGTCACATGACTATCACAGAATCGCCCTAGGGCCCTGATCGAACAGACTCGCACCAAAGGCGGGCTGCCTTCAGCCGATCCTAAAGGGGGTTCCAGATGCTTCGTCTCCGCTCGATCCTGCTGCTTTCAACCGTGATTTCCCTGGCCGCTTGCGGGCCGGGCGGAGTCGCCTCGCCCGGCGAGGGCGTGATCGTCGTTCCAACGCCGGGGACTCCGGCGCCGCCTCCCCCGCCCCCGCCCCCGGGGAACGGCACTCCGGCCGCCGGCTGCCCGCAGGGCACGGTCGACCGCGGAGTGATCGCCACCGCCTTCCGCAATTGCGAGATTTCGGGCCGGATCAGCGACGACTACACCCTTCAGAAGCTCCCCGGAGTAATCTATTCGCTCGCCGGGCCGGTCAACGTCGGGACCGACGTCGGCGGCGACGGAGCGCTCGCCGGCGGCGACGCGGTGACCCTCACCATCCAGGCCGGAGTCACCGTCTTCGGCTCGTCGGGCAACGACTATCTGGTGATCAACCGCGGCTCGCGGATCAACGCCAACGGCAATGCGACCCAGCCGATCGTCTTCACCGCCCGGGCCAATGTCGAAGGCACCGCCACCGATTCGACCCAGGGCCTGTGGGGCGGGGTGATCCTTCTCGGCCGAGCCCCGATCAGCGACTGCAACACCGCGGTCCCCGGAGGCTCGGCGGCCTGCCAGCAGGTCATCGAGGGGACCACCGGCTCCTTCTACGGCGGCAACGTCGCGACCGACAATTCGGGAACGATGCGCTACGTCCAGATCCGCTATTCGGGCTTCGCAATCGCTCCGGGCAACGAGCTCCAGGGCCTCACCATGGGCGGAGTCGGAAGCAACACGACGATCGACCATATCCAGATCCACAACAGCTCCGACGACGGGATCGAGATCTTCGGGGGCCGGGTTAACGCCAAGCATCTCGTCGTCACCGGCGCCGACGACGACGGGCTCGACACCGACCTCGGCTATCGCGGCACGATCCAGTTCGTGATCGGGGTCCAGCGGGACGGCCAGAACGGCGATTCGATGATCGAGGCCGATTCGAACGGCAACGAGGACGCCCTTCCCCGCCAGTACACAAGGGTCTCGAACGCCACCTTCGTCCAGCGAAGCACCGTCCAGGGCGGCAACGCGATCCTGCTTCGCGGCGGCACCGATTACGCCCTTCTCAACAGCGTGGTCGCCGGCCCCACCGCCTGCCTCGACATCGACGCGACGGGAGGCACCACCATCAGGGCCGCCGACGCCGCGCTCCAGGACGTCGGCCCGCCGGTCTTCCGCTCGGTCGTCCTCGCCTGCGCGACCCCTTTCCGGGATGACGGCAACGTCATCGTGGCGGAGATCCAGGCGATCTTCGGCTCGGGCTCGAACGGCAACAATTCGGCGTTCACGCCGAGCCTGACCAGCGTCTTCATCAACGGCGCCAACGAAACCGGCGTGGCCGCGACCGATCCGACCCCGTTCAACAACGACCAGTTCCAGACGGCCAATGCGGCGGCTCCGAACCGCCTCGAGACGGTCGCCTATGTCGGCGCCGTCCGCAACGCTTCGGACAGCTGGTTCGCGGGCTGGACCTGCAACGCGGGCTACTTGAGCTTCGGGAACACCAGCGGCAACTGCACGGCCGTCCCCACGAGCTGAGACGCCGCTGTCCTGGGGCGGCGGCCACGGCCGCCGCCCCCTTTAACCGAACGCACCGGGGAATTTACGACGATGTTGAAACCCATCCGCCTGGGGAGCCTCCTCCTCCTCTCGACGGCGCTCACGGCGACGTCGGCCTTCGCCCAGGGCGCGCCGCCGGTCGCGGACGCCCCGGAGGCCGGCGCGGCCGAGGCTGAAGCTTCTCCCCAAACCGCGGAGGACGAGGTCGAAGTCTCCGCCCCCGGCGCCCAGCCCGACGGGACCGGAGACATCGTCGTCACCGGCCGGAACATCCCCAACGTCCTTCGAAACGCTCCCGAAGTGGTCACCGTCCTGTCCAGCGAGGACATCGCCCGGACCGGCGACGGCGACATCGCCGGGGCCTTGCAGCGCGTGACGGGCCTTTCCGTCGTCGGCAACGGCTTCGTCTTCGTCCGCGGCCTCGGCGACCGCTACTCGCTCGCCCTTCTCAACGGCTCCCCGCTGCCGAGCCCGGAGCCCCTTCGCCGGGTCGTCCCGCTCGACATCTTCCCGACCGGCCTCATCGCCAGCTCGGTCGTTCAGAAGAGCTATTCGGTCAATTATCCCGGCGAGTTCGGAGGCGGAGTCATCAACCTCACCACCACCTCAATCCCCGACGAATCCTTCCTCACCGTCGGCGGCTCGGCGGAGCTGGACGGCGAGACGACCGGCCATTTCGGCTATTCCTATTACGGAAGCGACCTCGATCCGACCGGCTTCGACGACGGCACCCGCGACCTTCCGGCGGGACTTCGAGAGGCCGTCGCCGGCGGCGCCTTCAACGGGGCCACCACGGCCGCCCAGCGCCGCGACTTCGCCGCTGCCCTGGTCAATGCCCCGACCACCCTTCTCCAGCGGGTTCCCAACATCGCGCCCAATCTCGGCGGCAACATCAGCGGCGGCACCGCCTTCGACCTGCTCGGGGCCCGGATCGGCCTCCTCGCGGCGGCCGGCTACAGCAACAGCTGGCGGACCCGCGATTCGATACAGCAGATCTCCCTCGACCCGGAGCTTGCCGGCACTCCGCAGTCGAGCTTCCGGCGGGTCACCACCGACAACCGGATCCTCGTCAACGCCATGCTCGGCCTCGGCGCCGAGATCGGCAAGCACAAGCTCCGCTGGACCAACCTCTTCATCCACGACACCCTGAAGCAGGGCCGCCTCGCCGCCGGCTTCAACCGGAGCGTCCAGGACCAGGACCCGAACCGCCCCCCCTCGATCATCGAGCAGAACACATATTGGTTCGAGCGGCAGCTGATCGACACCCAGTTCGTCGGCGAGTTCAAGTTCGGCGCCCTCAGCGTCGACCTTCGAGGTACCTACGCGAATTCCAAGCGCGAATCCCCTTACGAGCGGGACATCAGCTACACCTATCTCGGCGACGGCAATCCGGCGACCAAGAGCCTCGGCGACGTCGACGATTATGTGAACAACCTGACCTCGGGCGGGCAGTCGGCGACGATCGCCTTCAACGACCTCAGCGAGGACGTCTATGCGGGCGGGATCGACTTCGCCTACCGGGTGGACGGCGCCGCTCCGACGACGCTTTCGGCGGGATATGCCTACACGAAGAGCAAGCGCGATTCCTCCCGGTTCCAGTTCCAGTATTTCCGCCCCGAAGGCGCGCTCCCGATCGGGGTGGCCCAGGAGCGGCCGGACTATCTGCTCTCCGACTTCAACATCTACAATTTCAACATCCAGCTCCGCGACATCTCCGGCGCCGAGGGCGCGGCCGCCTATGAAGCGGGGCTTCGAATCCAGGCCGGCTACGCCCAGGCCGAGATCGAGCTTCCCGGCCCGGCGCTGAGGGCGCAGTTCGGAGTCCGCTACGAGGACGCGGTTGAGACGGTCCTGACCGCCGGCGCCGGAGCGGCCGCGACCCGGATCGCCAACGACTATTGGCTTCCGGCGGCGACGCTCACCTGGACCTTTGCCGACAACATGCAGCTTCGGCTTCACGGCTCGAAGACGATCGCCCGCCCGCAGTTCCGCGAGCTGGCCCCCCAGATCTACCAGGATTTCGAATCCGACCGGGAATTCACCGGCAACCCGTTCCTGACCGACAGTCGGCTGACCAACGCCGAGGCCCGGTTCGAATATTATTTCCGACGCGGCGAGCGGTTCAGCCTCGCCGGCTTCTACAAGAAGATCGACAATCCGATCGAATCCGCCGCCTTCTTCGCCGGCGGCGGGCAGCTCCGCACCGGCTTCGCCAACGCGCCCCAGGCGACGCTCTACGGAATCGAGGCCGAGCTGCAGACCTATCTGCCGCTTTCCGGGCTGGGCAACGGCTTCGCGAATCAGCGCCTGCTTCTGATCGGCAATTACACCTACACCCAGTCTAGGGTGAAATCCGACGACAGCCTGGTGATCGGACCCGATCTGCAGCCGGTGGCGGCGAACCTGTTGTTCGAGGACGGAGCCCCGCTCACCGGCCAGTCTGACCATCTCGCCAACATCCAGTTCGGGATCGAGAACAAGGACCGCCTGCAGCAGGCGACCCTCCTCCTCACCTATGCAAGCGAGCGGGTGACCGACCGCGGCCCGATCCAGGGCAGCGCCCGGCAGCCCGACATCGTCGAGAAGCCGGGCCTCCGCCTGGATTTCGTCGCCCGCGAAGCGATCCGCTTCCTCGGCACGGAGGCGGAGATCAAGCTCGAGGCCCGCAACCTGCTCGGCCAGGATTACGAGGAATTTCAGCAGTCCGGCGACAACCGCATCGACATCAACACCTACAAGGTCGGCCGGACCGTCAGCGTCGGAATGAGCCTGAAGTTTTGAGGCGGCGGGTCCGTCATTGCGAGGAGCGAAGCGACGAAGCAATCCCGGGGGTGGACACGCAGCACTGGATTGCTTCGCTTCGCTCGCAATGACGGGCGAGTGCTCAACCGCCCCCGCTCTCCAGGGCGTATCCCGCTGATCGGACGGTTCGGATGAGGTCGGGGCCGCCGCCCTCGTTCAAAGCCCGGCGGATGCGCCGGATCTGAACGTCGACGGTGCGCAGGTCGAGCTCGGATCCTTCGCTCCACACGGAATCGAGAAGCCCCTCGCGGGTGAAGACCCGCCTGGGGCTTTCCATGAAGTGGCGAAGGAGCCGGAACTCCGAGGGCGAGAGGTGGACCGGCCGCCCGCCGCGCCGGACCCGATAGGTGGCGAGGTCCATTTCGAGATCCTCGAAGGTCAGGGTTCCGCCGGCCAGCGCCGGCCGGACCCGCCTGAGGACGGCGGCGACCCGGGCGAGCATCTCCTTTGGGGAGAAGGGCTTGGTGATGTAATCGTCGGCGCCGGTATCGAGGCCGCGGATCCGGTCGGCCTCCTCCCCGCGCGCGGTCATCATGATGATCGGAATCTGCTTGCTGTGCTTCATCCGGCTCAGCTGCCGGCAGACCTCGATCCCGGACGTGCCCTCGATCATCCAGTCGAGCAGAACGAGGTCGGGCGGCGATTCGCGGACGAGAAGCAGCGCCTCGTCGCCGCTTGCGGTCCTGGTCGTCTCGTAGCCGGCCCGGCCGAGGTGGAAGTCGATGAGCTCGACGAGCGCCCGGTCGTCCTCGACGAGCAGGATCCGGCCCTTGGTCACTGCCCGGCCGGACGGGTCGTGTCGGCGCCTTTTTCGCGTTCGCCGAGATGGCCGCCGGTGGCGGCGAAATAGACCATCTCGGCGATGTTGGTGGCATGATCGCCGATCCGCTCGAGGTTCTTGGCGACGAACAGCAGGTGGGTCGCGGGCGTGATGTTGTTGGGGCTTTCCATCATGAAGGTGAGCAGGGTTCTGAAGATGGAGTTGTAGAAATCGTCCACCGCCCGGTCGCGCTCGCAGACCGAGGCGGCCCTTGCGGAATCGCGGGCGACGAAGGCGTCGAGCGCGCTTCGGACCATCTCGGCCACGATCCGGGCCATCTCGGGCAGAAGCGAAAGCGGCCTGAGATTCGGGCTGTCCTCGATCGCGGGCACCCTCTTGGCGATGTTCTTGGCATAGTCGCCGATCCGCTCGACCACCCCGACGATCTTCAGCGCGGCCACCACCTCGCGAAGGTCGTCCGCCATCGGCGCCCGCAAGGCGATGATCTGAACGGCGAGCCGCTCGATCTCGGCCTCCATGGCGTCGATCCTCTTGTCGTCGTCGACGACCTGGCGGGCGCCCTCGCTGTCGCGCTCGGCAAGCGCGCGCATGGCCGCCGAGATCGCCGACTCCGCGAGTCCGCCCATCTCGGCGATGCTTGCGCGCAGCTGGTTGAGATCGTCGTCGAAGGCTTTGAGCGTGTGACCGGTGGTTGGCATGTTCGGGTTCCTCAGCCGTAGCGGCCGGTGATGTAATCCTTGGTCCGCTCGACCTTGGGATTGGTGAAGATCTCCGACGTCTCGCCATATTCGAGAAGCTCGCCGAGATGGAAGAAGGCGGTGCGCTGCGAGACCCGGGCGGCCTGCTGCATGTTGTGGGTGACGATGACGATCGCGTAGCGGCCGCGCAGCTCGTGGATCAGCTCCTCGATCTTCGCCGTGGCGATGGGATCGAGGGCCGAGGCCGGCTCGTCCATCAGGATAACCTCGGGGTCGACCGCGACGGCACGGGCGATGCAGAGGCGCTGCTGCTGGCCGCCCGAAAGGGCGGTCCCGCTCTCGGCGAGCCGATCCTTCACCTCGTCCCACAGCCCCGCGCGCTTCAGCGACTTCTCGACGATCACATCCATGTCCGCCTTGCGCGCGGCGAGGCCGTGGATTCGGGGCCCGTAGGCGACATTCTCGTAGATGGACTTGGGAAAGGGATTGGGCTTCTGGAAGACCATTCCGACCCGGGCCCGGAGCTGTACGACATCCATTCCCGACGCATAGATATCCTCGCCGTCGAGCTCGATAGAGCCTTCGACCCGAGCCCCGGCGATCGTGTCGTTCATGCGGTTGAACGCTCGAAGGAAAGTCGACTTGCCGCAGCCCGACGGACCGATGAAGGCCGTGACGTGCTCCTTGGGAATGTCGATCGAGACGTCGTGGACGGCCTGCTTGTCGCCGTACCAGATCCCGACGCCCCTGGCGCGCATCTTGGGCTTCGATTCGGCCTCCCCGGGCCTGGGCGCGGCCTCGGCGCCGATGCTTGCTTGGTCGACCATCAGTTTCACCAGCGCCTCTCGAACTTGTTCCGCAAGTAGATGGCGATCCCGTTCATCGCCAGCAGGAAGACCAGCAGCACGATGATCGCCGCCGAGGTCTTCTCGACGAAGCCGCGGCTGACCTCGTCCGACCAGAGGAAGATCTGGACTGGGAGGACCGTCGCCGGATCGGCGATTCCGCCGGGCGGAGTCGCGATGAAGGCCCGCATTCCGATCATCAGCAAAGGCGCCGTCTCGCCCAGAGCCCGGGCCATTCCGATGATCGTCCCCGTCAGGATGCCCGGAAGCGCAAGCGGAAGGACGTGATGGTAGACGACCTGGATCCGGCTCGCGCCGACGCCGAGGGCGGCGTCGCGGATCGAGGGCGGCACCGCCTTGATCGCGTTCCGTCCGGCGATGACAATGACCGGCATCGTCATCAGCGCCAGAGTCAGCCCTCCGACCAGCGGCGCGGAGCGCGGCATGTGCATCGTGTTGAGGAAGACGGCGAGCCCGAGCAGCCCGAAGATGATCGAGGGCACGGCGGCCAGATTGTTGATCGACACCTCGATGAGGTCGGTCCAGCGGTTCCGGGGCGCATATTCCTCCAGATAGATGGCCGACAGCACGCCGATCGGGAAGGCGATGGCGATAGTCACCAGCATCGTCAGGAGCGAGCCCTTGAAAGCGCCCCAGATTCCGACGGCCGCCGGATCGGTGGCGTCGGCGGAGGTCAGGAAGTCGCTGTTGAAGCGGGTTCGCACCCGGTTTCCGGAGCTGAGCTGATCGTAGGTTCGCTCGGCTGCCGGGTCGCCGTCGCTCTTGGCGGCGATGTCGATCTGGGTGGAAGCGGGGAGCCAAAGGCTGCCGGTGCGGGTGAGCAGGGAAGGATCGGCCTCGATCGCGTTCAGCACCGTCAGCCAGGCCGTGTCCGCGAACAGCCGGGCGCCCTCGGCGCCGAATTGAGTCTCAGCCGCCTTGGCGACGACGGCCTGGAGGTCGGACCCGGCCAGCGCCGCCTTGGCCCCGCTCGAGCGCAGTGTGGCGGGATCGAGGAACAAGGCGGCCCTGGCGAAGTCGACGTCCAGCCTCACCTCGGTCCGGGTGAAGCCGCGGGCCCCGTTCGAGACCATGGTGAACAGGAGCAGTGCCAGGAAGCCCGCCGACAGGAGGATCGCTCCGAGCCCGATCCAGCGGAACCGGCGCTCCGCCGCATAGCGGCTTCGGATCCGGCCGCTCATCTCCGGGCCCTTCCAGTCGGTGGGAATCTTGCTGGACGTGCCCGCTCCTCCCCCGTTCGGGCTGAGCTTGTCGAAGACTTTCCCTTGTTCAGAAGAAGAGAAGGAACGGCCTTCGACAGGCTCAGGCCGAACGGTGCCTTTATCAGGCCCCGGGCCGGGCTGATCACGATCAGTCATAGGCTTCGCGATATTTCTTAACGACGCGCAGCGCGACGATGTTGAGGAGGAGGGTGACGATGAACAGCACCAGCCCGAGCGCGAAGGCGGCGAGGGTCTTGGGGCTGTCGAACTCCTGGTCGCCGGTCAGCAGCTGGACGATCTGGGTCGTGACCGTGGTGACGCTTGCGAAGGGATTGGCGGTCAGGTTGGCGGACAGGCCGGCGGCCATGACGACGATCATCGTCTCCCCGATCGCGCGGCTGACCGCGAGAAGGACTCCGCCGACGATCCCGGGCAGAGCCGCCGGGACCAGCACCTTGCGGATCGTCTCCGAGGTGGTCGCCCCCATCGCCAGCGACCCGTCGCGCATCGACTGGGGCACCGCGGTCAGCGAATCGTCGGCCATCGAGGAGACGAAGGGGATGATCATGATGCCCATGACGAGGCCTGCGGCCAGGGCGCTTTCGGAAGAGGCCGGGATCCCGAGCGACTGGCCGAAATCCCTGACCGCCGGCGCCACGGTCAGAGCCGCGAAATAGCCGTAGACGACGGTCGGCACTCCGGCGAGCATCTCGAGCAGGGGCTTCATCCAGCGCCGGACCACCGGCCGGGCATATTGGGTGAGGTAGATGGCGCTCATCAGCCCGAGCGGGATGGCGACGATCATGGCGATGATCGCTCCGATGAAGACTGTGCCCCAGAACAGCGGGATCGCCCCGAACGCGCCCGACGAGCCCGCCTGGTCGGCGCGCATTGCGGTCTGCGGGCTCCAGGTCGAACCGAACAGGAACTCGACAGGGGAGACCATCGAGAAGAAGCGGAGCGATTCGAAGAGGAGCGAAAGGACGATTCCGAGGGTCGTGAGGATGGCGATCAGCGAGGCCAGAAGGAGCGCGAGCATGACCAGCCGTTCGACCCGGGTCCGGGCTCGGAAGGCGGGGCCGATCCGGCTGTAGGCGAAGGCCCCGCAGGCGAAGGCGAGGAGCAGGGCCGCGACCGTTCCGATCAGCCGGTAGCGGCCGAGCGCCGAGCCGTAGACCGGCGCCAGCTCCCGGGCCTCGGGATAGAAGCTCGACTGCCTCAGCCCCTCGGCGAGCTGGCGGGTCTCCTGGAGGATCGCGTTGCGCTGCATCTCGAACGGCGGAAGGTTCGACGCCGCCGGGCTTGCGAGAACGGCGTCCATCACCAGCTTGTCGCTGAGCGGAACCCACAGCAGAAGAAACAGCAGGGCCGGAAGCGCTGCCCAGATCGCGACGTACCAGCCGTGATAGCCGGGCAGCGAATGGAGCTTCGCGGCGCCCGGCGCCGCGAACGCCATCGCCCGGGCGCGCGCCGACAGCCACCCGAGCAGGGCGAGGCCGAGGATCGCGATGAGGATGGCGAGGGGGGACATGACTTAAGAGATCCTCCCCTGCATTTGCAGGGGAGGGGGACCAGCCGAAGGCTGGTGGAGGGGCTCTCCGGCGTGGGAGAACCCCTCCACCGCGCTTCGCGCGGTCCCCCTCCCCGCGAAAACGCGGGGAGGAATCAAACCCTTCATCCTCACTTCAGACCGTCGGCCGTCATCGCCGTCAGCTTGGTCGCGGCTTCCGTGCCCTTGGACTGGACGTCCGCCGGCGCCGGAATGAGTCCGCGGCGCTCGAGATAGCCGCCCTTGGCCCACGCCTTGGCATATTCGGCGAGGAACTCGCGCATTCCCGGGATGACGTTCAGGTGCTCGCCCTTGGCATAGAGGTAGAGGAGGCGGGCGCCCGGATAGGTCAGGTTCGAGATCGTCTCGGCCGTGGGTGCGATCCCGCCGAGCGGGATGCCCTTCACCTTGTCGGCATTCTCCTCGAGGAAGGAATAGCCGAGGACCCCGATCGCGCCCGGATTGGCCGCGACCTTCTGGACGAGCAGATTGTCGTTCTCGCCGGCTTCGACATAGGCCCCGTCCTCGCGCACCTTGGTGCACAGGTCCTTGTGCTTGTCCTTGTGGCTGTCCTTCAGGGCCTTCATCGCCGGATCGCTCTCGCAGCCTTTCTCGAGGATGAGCTCGGCGAGGCTGTCTCGGGTCCCGGAGGTCGGCGGCGGGCCGTAGACCTGGATCGCCACCGCGGGCAGCGCCGGGTTGACGTCCTTCCAGGTCTTGGCGGTGTTGGGCTTTCCGAACGGGTTGGCCGCCAGGGCCGCATAGACGTCGCGGACGGTCAGGCTCATGTTCGCGCCGTTCTTGCCCTCGATCAGGGCCAGGCCGTCGATCCCGACCGGGACCTCCACGACCTGCTTCACGCCGTTCTTCGCGCAATCCTGGAACTCGGAGGCCTTGATCCGCCTCGAGGCGTTGGTCATGTCCGGATGCTGGTCGCCGACCCCGCCGCAGAACAGCTTCATTCCAGCGCCGGTGCCCGTCGATTCGACGATGGCGCTCATCCCGGGATGGGTGCGCTGGAACTGCTCGGAGACCGCCGTGGTGAACGGATAGACCGTCGAGGAGCCGACGATCTGGATCTGCTGGCCCTGGGCGCCCCCGCCGGATTGCTGGCCGCAGGCGGCGAGCGCCAAGGCGGCGGCCGCGGCGAAAAATCTGGTCTTCATCATTGCCTCCATCGAACCCCCGTAGCGGGCCCCGACGACCTCCTAGGTCGGTTCGGCGTGAGTCCTGTGACTCTTGCGTGACGGTTTCATGACAGAGTGGAAGGGTGCGGGTCCGGAGCGCTCGGAAGCGAGACGAGAACGGTCGTCCCCTCCCCCACGGTGCTTCTTATATCCAGCCGGCCGCGGTGGCGGCTGACGATATGCTTGACGATGGCGAGCCCCAGCCCGGTGCCGCCGACGGCCCGGCTCCGCCCGGCATCGACCCGGTAGAATCGCTCGGTGAGCCGCGGCAGGTGCTCGACCGCGATTCCTTCGCCCCGGTCGATGACCGCGAAGCGAAGCTGGGAAGGCCCGTCATCCTCCAGGCGGACTGTCACCCGCGATTCGGTCCTCCCATATTTCAAGGCATTGACGATGAGGTTGCGGACGAGCTGGAGAAGCTGCCCGCGGTCTCCAGGAACGATGGTCGATCGGGCTTCATTCTCGACGACCAGCTCGTTCGACCGCTCCAGGAACAATTGGGCGCAGCCGGCCCGCACCTCCTCCACGATCTGGACGAGATCGACGGTGTCGCGCGGTGCGTTGAACCTTTCCGCCTCGATCCGGGAAAGCGACATCAGGTCCTCGATGAGGGTCTGCATCCGCTTCCCCTCGCCGAACATCAGCCCGAGGAATCGAGACCGGATATCCTTGTCCGCTCCGGCGCTCTCGTCCTGCAGGGTCTCGATGAAGCCGAGCAAGGTGGCCAGCGGGGTTCGAAGCTCGTGGCTCGCGTTTGCGACGAAATCCACCCGCATCTTCTCGGCGGCGGCCGCCTCGCTCCGGTCGACGAGGTGAACGAGCCGGGTTCCCTTTTCCAGGGTGGCAATCCTCACCAGCCAGCTCCGCTCCGCCTGGCCGATCCCGACCACCTCTATCTGCACGACCTCGCGGTCCGGCGGCGCCGGCCGGGACAGGAGCTCGAGGGTCGCCGGATGGCGAAGCGCGAGTCGGATGTCCTGGCCTTCGATCCACGGGCCCAGAAGCTGCTTTGCGGAGCCGTTGGCGACGACGACCCTCGCTCCGTCGATGAGGAGCATCGGCTCGGGCAGCGCGCTCAGCATTTCGTGGACCCATTCCGCCCGGCCCTCCGCCGGCGCCTCGCGGACGAGGACGGCTTCCGGAAAGAAATGGGCTCTCCAGGCGATGAGAGTGGCGGTCGAGCCGCCGATGAGCCCAAGCAGCACCGCGCCCAGCGGGCCGCCGGCGCCCCAGGCGCCGACGACCGCGAGGGCGACGATGGCCGCGGCCGCGAGCGGCCGCCGGGAGACGCGGAGAAGCATGACCCGTCTTTAGCGGGGTTGATGCACCAAGTTCCAGCGTTGCCCCGATCGAACGAATTGGCGATTCCACCGCGGCCGGCGGATCGGGGCGGAGGACTGGACGTTGATCGACCTCGACAGGAGACGAACCATGGCCGGCGAATCCGACGAGGACCTTCCACTTCATGACGAGGCGGAGGCGCGGTCCAAGTGGCGCGGCGACGAAAGCCTCCCCGAGCAGGCCGACCTCGGAACCTCGGGTCCGGCGAGCGAAGTCGACAAAGCCGTCCAGGGCGCCCGGCAAGGCGGCGCCAAGTCCGAAGACCGCCTGCTGAAGGATGTCGCTCAGCGACCGCCCGACTGAGGCTTGGCCAAGACCCTCCGGCCGGAAGTCAGGCCGTCTCGCGATCGTTGCGGGTGGACCAGACCAGCATCCGCCCGAGAAACGCCCCCGGGCGGTTTAAACGCTCGGTGTTGCAGGCTCGTGACGGACGGACGGACGGCTAGCGGCCCTGATCTCCCTCTCCCGGCGGGGAGAGGGCCGGGGTGAGGGGGCTCTGAGTCTGCGGATATTTCCCGGCGCCCAGCCCCCTCTCCCTACCCTCTCCCCGCCGGGGAGAGGAATGAGCAACCGACGCCGCCGCTGAACGGTGATACTGCCTAACTCTTCGGTGTTGCAGGCTCGTGACGGAGGTGCGGCGGCTAGCAGCCCGCCGGCTCATCCCCCCAGCGTTTCCCGATCCCGCAGCGGGCCGACGCCGTTATGAGGTGCGATTCGGCGATCGATACACCGCGGCGCATCATCGCCGCGACGCTGTCGCCGACCGGCGTTTTGGGCAAGGGCTGTCGCTTCATGCCCTGTCAACGATCAAGGAGGGCGGCCGTTCCGGCTCGGCAACATTTCCAGGCGGTTTCCGCCTATCCGGCGCGCGCCTCCGCGAAGGACACCAGCCGCCTTTTGTCCTCGTCCCAGAGCACCAGTCGAACCGTGACCAGGCTCTGCCACAGGGTCAGCCGGCTGCACCTGGCGAGCACCGGGACCTCCCGGAGGACTTCCGGCAGCCGGTAGAACGGAATCCGGCTGGCCAGGTGGTGGACATGGTGGACCCCGATATTGGCGCTGAACCAGCGCAATATCGGCGGAAGATCGTAGTGCGAGCTGCCGTGGAGCGCGGAGGCATGGAAGGACCAGTCCGAGTCGCGATCCCAATGGGTATGCTCGAACTGGTGCTGCACGTAGAAGAACCACACTCCGAGCGACGCCGCGACCAGGGTGATCGGCAGGTGGACGAGAAGGAACAGCTTCAGGCCCATCGCCCAGATCAGTGCGCCCGCGACGGCGGCGATGCCGGCGTTCGTTCCCATCGCGCTGAGCCACGGCCGCCATCCCTTCCTCATCATTCCGATGGGAAGGCGGTGCCGGAGCAGGAACAGGTAGGCCGGCCCGACCCCAAACAGGACGACCGGATGCCGGTACAATCGGTAAAGGAAGCGCCGGAAACGTACGAGGGCCCGGAATTCGGCCACCGTCAGCGTATCGACATCGCCGACTCCGCGGGCGTCGAGGTTTCCGGTGCTCGCATGGTGGATGGCGTGGGACCGGCGCCAGTAATCGTAGGGGGTGAGGGTGAGGACTCCCAGCACCCGGCCGATCCAGTCGTTGGCCGCCCTTCCCCGGAAAAAGGCGCCGTGCCCGCAATCGTGCTGGATCAGGAAGAGCCTGAGCAGGAGGGCGCCGGCGGGCACGGCGAGCAGCAGGCCGAGCGCATAGCCTGCATCGAGCGCAGCCCAGGTCATGAGCCACAGGAGACCGAAGGGCGCCGCCGTCACGGCGATCTCGAAGACGCTCCGGGCGTGGCGCGGTTGCCGGAAGGGAGTGACCGCCTTGAGCAGGGCGCGCGGGTCTAGACCCGGTTGGCGCGGGAGGGGTGCGTGCAATTTAAGGCTTTCAGAAAGTGAGGTACAAATCCGAATAACGCTGCGGCCGCCCAGAGGCTGCACGAAAATTCGCCTGTCAGGTGCGCCTTTGTAAATGAATTCAACCTTTCCGGCCGGCCCCGGCCTGCCGAAGGGAGTGGAGAGTAGCCGCGAATGCGGCTAAGCCCGCTCGATATATCGCCTGAAGGACGGATCCAATGAGCGAAGTCGGAGCGCAAGCGGCGGGAAAGACGGAGGGCGGAGTCACCGTTTCCCACCTGCTCGGGGAGATGACGTGGCTTCTGACCCAGTCGCCGCTGCACCGCGCGCTCGCTGTCGGCGACCTCGAATGGCTGGTGATGCCGGCGCTGATCCACCAGCAATTCTACATCTTCAGGGACGGTGAGCGGCCGGTCGGCCTGGCTTTGTGGGCGAAATGCGGGCCCGTAGCCGAAGCCAAGCTCGAGGGCGGGATGATCGAGCCCGAAAACCGCCTGACTCTCGAGGAATGGACCAACGGGCCGAACATCTGGCTGGTGGACCTGATCGCGCCCTTCGCCAATTCCGAGAACAAGCATCGCGAAGTCATGATCGCGGATCTCATCGCCGGCCCGCTCGCGGGCAAGTCCTTCAAGTTCCACCAGACGGATCCCGCAACCGGCGAGCGAACCGTTCAGACGGTCGCGGCGGACGCCGGCGAGAAGCTCAAGGAGGCCATCCAGGCGGCGCTCGGCGAGCAGAATTGACGGCAGTCGGCCGGACGCCGGGCTAGACCGGTTGGGCCGGCCGTGCCGGCCCTCTGCTTCAGGCGAAATAGTCGAACCTGGGCGCATCGCGCCCCTTGTCGCGCAATTCGGCCTCCCCGTGGGACCGGCCGAAGCCCGCCATCGACTGGACCATCAGGGCCACCCTGAGGTCCAGGCTCGAGAGCCCGGAGTCGGCCGGTGCGGAATCGGTGTCGCCGCCAAGCGAAACGGCCTGCGAGCCGGGATCCCCCGGTGACGCGCCGGCGAAATAGTCGAACGGGCTCACCTCCGGCGAAAGGCCGAACGAAAGGCCGGAGGAGCCCATCGACGGACGGTCGTCCCCGAGGCCGGAGCGAAGGGCCGAGGTCAGCTCCGGCTCCGGGCCCGGCAGCTGCCGGGGCTCTTCGGCCGGCCGCCGCACCCCGTCCGGCGCTCCGCCGCCGGGGCCGCTTCCCGCTCCCAACCGCACGGCGGCGGCGCCCCGACTGGGCTTGAAGGCCAGCGCCGCGTCGCCCAGCGAGCGAACGGTGCCGTCGGCCAGAGTGAAGCTGCCGGTCGCAAGCAGGATGTTCTGGCCGGGCTTCACCGACTGCTGGGTCGCCGCCCCGGCGAGGTCGATCGAGGCGATGTTGAGGTCCTGAAGCGTCCTGAGCTCACCGGCGTCGGTGATCCCGTTGCGATTGCCGTCGACCCACACCTTGAGCTCGCCGAAGCGAAGGTCGGTGGCGTCGATCTTTCGGTCGCGGTTGGAATCGAGCGCGGCCAGCGCTTCCAGGTCGCTTCGAGCGCCCGGCTTCTCGGAAAGGAAGCTGAGCTCGGCCGCCCCGGTGATGAGGCCGTCATTGTCGCGGTCGATGACGAGGAAGCCGTCGCCCTTGCCGGCCCAGCCCGTATCGTCGCGGGTGCCGTCGCCGTCCATGTCGAACCGGGCTTTGGATTTGCCGCGCGCGACCATCTCCACCCCGTCGCCGTCGAGGTCGAGGATGATGGGCGCGAGCATTCCGATCGTCTTGCCCTTGAAGTTGAGGAGGGTGGCGGCCTCGATCCGACCGGACCCCGGGTCCAGCGCCCCTTTGGCCTTGACCGGGGCGACGAAGAGCTGCCCGCCCTGCGCCGTGATCTGATATTTGCCCCGCTTCCGGTCGAAAGACCGGTCCCTCAGGTCGATTCGGGCATTGGTCCCGGCGGCGCTCGGGAAATAGGACAAGGCCGAGTCGGCGAGCATGCCCTGGGTGCCGTCGGTCCGGGTGAAATGGCCGGTCGCGAGGGCCACGGCCTCGCCGGCGGCGGCGGGCACGTTGGTCGGGGTTCCGGCGAGCGAGAGGCTGAGGACGCCCGAGGCGGCCAGGGTGGTGATCTCCGCCGCCGTCGCCGCTCCGTCGCCGTTCCGGTCCTGCCAGAGCCCGAACTTGCCGAAATCGGAATCGGCCGACGAGAGCTTGCCGTCCTTGTCGGTATCGAAAGCCTTCAGGCCATCGAGGCTTGAGCGCGCATTCTCGAAATCCCCGACGAAGGCGATCTCGCTGGCGTCGGTGACCGTTCCGTTGCCGTCGCGATCGAGGAAGAGAATCGCGTCTCCGCTTCCAAACCAGCTGGTATCGTCCGGCTTGCCGTCGCCGTCCATGTCGAAGCCGGCGCTGCTCGCCGAGGCCGGAACGAGCTCGTTGCCGTCCCCGTCCATGTCCAGGATGATCGCCGACGCGATCGACAGCCCGGAAATGGCCGGGCTGCCGACGATAGCATCCTTGTCGCTGAGCCGGTCGCCGTCCACGTAATTCCCCCCGCCGCCCGAGCCTATAAGGCGCTCCCGCCGCCCCTTACGGCCGGGCCCCGGCAGCGTGACTCGGGCTGCCCTGGGCCAGCCTCGCTCCTATTCGGGTTAGGGTCAATCCTTTAGGACCTGATTGTGCTCGCGACTCGTCATTGCGAGGAGCGAAGCGACGAAGCAATCCAGCGGACGGAGACGCAGCACTGGATTGCTTCGCTGCGGAGTAGCCGCAGTTTATCCTGAACGCCGCCGCAGGCGGCGTCGAAGGGCTCGCAACGACGGAGCGAATATCCTCGAATGACCCCGTCCTAGCGCTCCCGGCCGGCCTCGGCGACAGTCTGCGATATCGGGGAGAGCAGATACTGGATGATTCGGCGCTCCCCGGTCTTCACCTCCGCCTGAACCGCCATGCCCGGGCCGATCGGCTGGTCACGGCCGTTGATCGATATGGTGTTGCGTTCCAGCCGGATCCGGGTGGCGTAGACGAGGCCGATCTTCTCGTCCTGGATCGCATCGCGGCTGATCGTCTCGACCACTCCCGCGATGAGGCCGAAGTCGGTGAAGGGGAAGGCCTCGAGCTTCACCCGGACCTCCTGGCCCTCCCGCACGAAGCCGATATCCTTGTTGAGGATCTGGGCCTCGACGGCGACGTCGCTTCCCGAGGGGACGATGATCATCAGCGGCTCGGCGGGCTGGACCACTCCGCCCACCGTGTGCACGGCGAGCTGCTGGACGACCCCGTCGACGGGCGAGCGGAGCTGCTGAAGCGAGCGGCGGCGCTCGGACTTGCGCAGCTCCTCGCCGCGCTGGCTGGATTCGTCTTCCGCCGTGGCCATTTCGCTGCTCGCGGCCTTGGCGAAGGTCTGGCGCAGCTTGGCCATCTGCGCGTCGATGTTGGCGATCGCCGCCCGGGCCCTGGCGGCGACGCTTTCCTGCACCTGGATGTTCTGCAGATGCTCCACCCGCAGCTGCTCGTATTCGAGCACCTTGAGCTTCGGGAAATGACCCCTCGCGCTCAGGTCGCGGCGCGCCTCGAGCTGCTGGTCGACCAGCGGCAGGGTCTGCCTCAGCTTGGAGATCTCGGCCAGCGAGCCCACAAGCTCGGCGCCCCGCTCGGCCCGGCTCTGGGTGAGGCTCGCCCGCTCGGCCTCATATTCGGCGACGGCGCTCGCGATCACGATCTTCTGGGTTTGCGCAACCTGCTCGGGCGTTCCAGGCGGAGCGACGAAGCGCGCCGGCCGGCCGCTGAGATGGCCGAGAAGCGCGTCGTTGCGGGCCCGTGAGATCTGGGCCGACAGCAATCCCTGGGTGGCCTGGGCCTCGTCGGCGCCGGCCATGGTGCTGTCGAGCTCGATCAGCAGCTGTCCCTTGCGCACGCGCTCGCCGTTGCGGACGTGGATCGCTCTCACCGCGCCGATCTCCATCGGCTGGATCACCTTGACGTTGGCGACGGGGAGGGTCTTGCCGCTGGCGACCGCGACCACGTCCACCCGCCCGAAGAACGACCAGAGGAGCGCGATCGCGAAGAGGCTGCACAGCGTCAGCATCAGGTAGCGAAGGCCCGGGCTCGGCGGCTTCTCCATGATCTCGAGCGCTGCGGGAAGGAATTCGTGCTCCTCGACCGGCCTCCGGTTGCGGTCCGCCTCGTTTTGCTTGCGCCAGGATTCGCGAAGCACGGCGAAGTGCCGCGACAAATTGGGAAACCGGTCGGCGATCGCGCTCATGCGGCGACTCCCATCTGCTTGCGGTAGAGATCGGCATAGCGTCCACCTTTCGCCAGCAGGCTCTCGTGCGTCCCCTCTTCGGTGATCGTCCCCGCTTCCACGGTGATGATCCGGTGGCACTGGCGGACCGCGGAGAGGCGGTGGGCGATGATGATGACGGTCCGGCCGTGGGCGATCATCCTCAGATTGTTCTGGATGATCTCCTCGCTTTCCGCGTCCAGCGCGGAGGTGGCTTCGTCGAGGATCAGGATCCGCGGGTCGCCGATCAGCGCCCGGGCGATCGCGATGCGCTGGCGCTGCCCGCCCGAGAGGTTGGCCCCGCGTTCGTCGATGATCGTGTCGTAGCCGTGGGAAAGCTCGAGGATGAACTCGTGCGCGCCGGCCAGCTGGGCGGCGGCGAGCACCGCCTCCATCGGCCGGGTCGGGTCGGAGAGCGCGATATTCTCGCGCACGGAACGGTTGAAGAGGATGTTCTCCTGGAGCACGACTCCGATCTGCCGCCTCAGCCACGCGGGATCGACGAGCGCGAGATCGACCCCGTCGATCAGAACCCTGCCCTGCTCGGGGACGTAGAGCCGCTGGACGAGCTTGGTGAGGGTCGACTTGCCCGAGCCCGAAGGGCCGACGATCCCGAGCATCTCCCCGCCGGCGACCTTGAGACCGACTCCGCGCAGCGCCTCGGGCGCGTCGGGGCGGTAGCGGAAGCGGACCTTGTCGAACTCGATATTGCCCTTGATCGCCGGCAGGCTCGCTCGGTTGGGATTATGCTCGGGCTCGGCCGGGGCGTTGAGGACGTCGCCCAGGCGATCGACCGAGATCCGCACCTGCTGGAAGTCCTGCCACAGCTGCGACAAACGAAGGATCGGCGCCGCCACCCTTCCCGCCAGCATGTTGAAAGCGACGAGCGAGCCGACGCTGAGATCGCCGGCGATCACCGCCTTGGCTCCGAAATAGAGGATCGCCACGGTCGTCAGCTTGGAGACGATCTGGATGAGATGGTTGCCCCAGTTGGCGAGCTTGGTGACCGCGAAGCCGGTCTGGGTGTAGGCGGCGAACTGCTTCTCCCAGCGCTCGCGCATCTGCGGCTCGACCGCCATCGCCTTCAATGTCCCGACTCCCGTCACCGTCTCGACCAGGAAGGCCTGGTTCTCCGCGCCGCGCCGGAACTTCTCGTCGAGCCTGGCTCGAAGCGGCGGAGTGATGAAGACGGAGATGGCGGCATAGATCGGGATCGAGCCGAGCACGATCAGGGTGAGCATCGGGCTGTAGACGTACATCACCGCGAAAAAGACGACGGTGAAGAACAGGTCGATCACCACCGTGACGGCATTGGACGTGAGGAACTCGCGGATGCTCTCGAGCTCGCGGACCCTGGCGATGCTGTCGCCGACCCGGCGCGCCTCGAAATAGGACAAAGGCAGGTTGAGCAGGTGCCGGAACATCCGGGCGCTCAGCTCCGCGTCGACTCGGTTCGTGCTGTGGGCGAAGAGCCAGTTTCGAAGTCCCGACAGCACCGTTTCCCAGATCAGCACCACCGCCAGACCGAAGGCGAGGACGTCGAGCGTCGTCAGGGAATGGTGGACGAGGACCTTGTCGATCACGAGCTGGAAGAAGATCGGCGAGACCAGCCCCATCAGCTGCATGAAGAAGGACGCGATCAGCACGTCCCTCAGCGGCTTGCGGTATTTGACCAGCGCCGGGATGAACCAGCTTATGTCGAAGGGCCGCCCGCTCCCGGCCATCTTCTCCCGCGAGGTCATCATCAGGATCCGGCCCGCGAAACGCTCGCGCAGCTCCTGGGCGGTCCACACCTCGGGACGGTCGCGGTCCCCGAACTGGACGAGCGCTCGCGGCTCCTCGGTGTCGTCCTCGAGCTTGAGGATCACCGCAGAATCGCCGTCGTTCAGCTGAGCGATCGCCGGCAGCGGCATCTTGTGGAGCTCGCCGGCCTCGCACCGGCGCACCCGGCCCACCAGCCCGAGCTGCTTGGCTATGCGCGAAAGGTCCTCGAGCGTGTAGGCCGCCTCGCCCTTGCCCCGCTCGTGCGCGATCTGGCGCGGGTCCGCCGGAATCCCGAGAAACCGGGCCAACAGCACGAAGCACGCTAAAGCGGGATCGGCCTTGAATTCACTCGAATCGTCCACCCCAACCCCACATTCCACGCCCCCACCGCTTGCGCACGCCGGGCATGCGGCCCGGGCGGCGATTTCAGCTGGTCGAGCAGGATCCCCAACCTGCTGTTAAGCTTGGGAAAGCGGTTTGGCGAGTGGTTTCGCAGGGCAAACGGGGGTCATGCCCGCGGCGAAGCGGCCGCGCCGGAAGGTTCAGGTCGGTGAAACGACCTTCAGGAAGGATTCGATCGCGAAGTCGAGATGGGCGGCCTTGGCCTTTTCGCCGGGAGGATCGATGGCGCACATGAGGAGCAGGTGGTGGTGGTGGCCGATCACCATCTGGAAGAACATCTGCGCCGCCGCTTCCGGATCGCGGACCGATATCCTGCCTGCATCGCCCTGCCCTCTAAGGTAGTCGGCAACCTTGGCCTTGCCGACGGCGGGCCCCGAATCGTAAAGCAGCTTTCCAAGCTCCGGCTGCCTTGCGCACTGGGCCACCACGACCCGGAAAAGCGCTACGGCCCGCGGCCGCAATATTTCGTCGAACAGGCTCTCCGCGATCTCGCGAAGGGTCTTTTCGACGGGCTGCACCGAGCAGAAGGCGCGTTTCATGCCGGTGTCCACCCTGTCGCACTGGCCGTGCACCATCGCCCGAAGCAGCCCGGGCTTGCTTTCGAACAGCTCGTAGAGGGTGGCGAGCGAACCGCCCGAGCGGCCGACGATGTCGCTCAGAGTCGTCGCCTCGTAGCCCTTTTCGAGAAAGAGATCGTAGGCGGCGTCGAGGATCGCCTGGCGCCGCGCCTCCTTCTTCGACTCCCGCTGTCCGCAAATGGCAATCATCATCTCGAATGTCCCGATGGGCCTTGACCTGTAGTGTAACCTACATTACACCAATGAATGAAGCCTGACCAGAGTCGGCGCCGTCTCACCCTTAGGAACGATCATGCTTGGTTTCTCCCGACCCGCTGCGCCTTTGCCACTCGTCTTATCCGCCGCGGCCTTCCTAATGATAGGGGCTTGTTCCGACGGCCAGAGCGCAGGCGCCGGGCCGATGCCTCCCCCCGAAGTCGGGGTCCTGACCATCGCCCCGGCTCCGGTGGTGAACATCGTCGAGCTTCCGGGCCGAGTGGAGGCGCTTCGAACCGCGGAGGTGCGCGCGAGGGTCGACGGCATAATCGAACAGCGCCTCTACGCCGAAGGCTCGGACGTCGGGCGCGGCGCTCCGCTGTTCCGGATCGATTCGCGGCCGCTTCGGGCCAGCCTCGACGTCCAGCTCGCGGCGGTCCGGCGGGCGCAGGCCGAGGCCGACAACGCCGCTCGGGAAGTGGCGCGTTATCGCCCGCTGGTCGCCCGCGACGCGATAAGCAAGCAGGAGTTCGAGGCGGCTCAGGCCCGGCTGGCGCGGGCCCGGGCCGACGTCGGCTCGGCGCAGGCGCAGGTGCGGCAGGCCCAGCTGACCCTCGGCTACACCACGGTCGCCGCGCCGATCGCAGGCCGGGTCGGCCGAGCCGAGGTGACCGAGGGCGCCCTCGCCAGCCAGTCCGCCGGCACGCTCCTCACCAAGATCGAGCAGATCGACCAGGTCTACGTCAACTTCTCCCAATCGAGCGAGGAGCTTCTTGCACTTCGCCGCCAGTCGGCCGGAGGCGGCCCGGCCATCGCCCGGACCGTCACCGTGCTGCTCGAGGACGGAAGCGCCTACGGGATCACCGGAACCCTCAATTTCCTCGACCAGTCGGTCGACCCCACCACCGGCGGAGTCGGCCTGCGCGCGGTCTTCCGCAATCCTCAAAGACTCCTTCTGCCCGGCCAGTTCGTCCGGGTCCGGATCGAGGCCGGTGCCAATCCCAACGGGATCGCGGTCCCGCAGCGAGCGGTCCAGCTTACCCCCGCGGGCAGCGCGGTCATGGTGCTCGGCCCCGGCAACATGCCCTCGCCGAGACCGGTGAAGCTGGGCCGGATGGATGCCGGCCTGTGGGTGGTGACGGCCGGCCTCAGGCCCGGCGAAAGGATCATCGTCGACGGTCTCCAGAAGGTTCGGCCCGGCGCGCCCGTGAAGCCGGTCCCGGCCGCTGCGGCTCCCGCGGGAGGCCGCGGCAATGCGCGCTAGCTTCTTCATCGACCGGCCGATCTTCGCCTGGGTGATCGCACTCGCGATCGCGCTCGCCGGCCTGCTCGCCGTCCGCGGACTTCCGATCGAGCAATATCCGACCATCGCTCCTCCCTCTGTGACGATCAACGTCGTCTATCCCGGCGCCGACGCGGCGACGCTCGAGGAGAGCGTCACCTCGATCATCGAGCAGGAGATGAACGGGGTCGAGAATTTCCTCTACATGAGCTCGAGCTCGGATTCGAACGGGGTCGCGACGATCACCGTCACCTTCGAGACGGGAACCGACATCGACCTCGCCCAGGTCGACGTCCAGAACCGGCTGAGCCGGGTCGAGCCGCGACTGCCCGAGGACGTCCGCCGGCAGGGCATCACCGTCAGCGAAGCCAATTCGAACTTCCTGATGATCGTCGCCTTGACCTCGCCGCAGGGATCGAGGGACGCGCTCGAACTCGGCAATTACGCAAGCACTCGGATTCTCGACGAGCTTCGCCGAGTGCCCGGGATCGGCGACGTCACCCTGTTCGGATCCGAATATGCGATGCGGATCTGGCTCGATCCGGAGCGCCTCGCCGGCTATAACATGTCTTCCGCCGAGGCGCTGGCCGCCGTTCGCGAGCAGAACAGCCAGACGCCGGGCGGCCAGATCGGCGCCCTGCCCGCCACCGCCGGCCAGCAGCTCAACGCGACG
>DASVSP010000005.1:0-57723 GCA_036388065.1 Allosphingosinicella sp. | reverse complement strand
AAAGCACAAAAAGTCGTCCAGCCCCGGGTGCCCGTGGCAAGGACGCGCCGGCCGCTTCTTCCCCCCATCCGGCAACGGAGGCACCCGCTCGTCCGCCATCCCGCCCCTCCCCCGTCATCCCGGCGAAAGCCGGGACCTCGGATCGGAAAGTCTCGGCGGGTCTCCCCGAGGTCCCGGCTTTCGCCGGGATGACGGACTATTCGCTCATTGGGCCTCGCGCAGCGCCTGATCGACATGGCGCCGGGCGATGGCCCGCTGCGCCGCGGCCTCCGGCGGAAAGCCCGCTTCGGCCCATTCGCGCTCGACGGTCTGCAGCGTCCGGGCGACGACGGGGCCGGGGGCGAGGCCCATCGCGATGAGGTCGCCGCCGCCGAGCCGAAGCCGGGGCCGCTGCCAGCCGGCGAGCGCCGCCGCCGCGCCCGGGTCGCCCTCGCCGAGCAGGATCCGGTCCACCGCCTCGTCGGCGCCGATCGCATAGGCGAGCACCTGCGGCGAGCGGGCATCGTCCCGAATCCGGTTTGCCGCCGCCGTCAGCCTTTTGGCCGAGCGGTTCGACAAGCGCAGGCGGGCGGCCACCGCCGCCGCGGCCTCGCCGTCGGCCGTAAGCAAGGCAGCAAGCCGCCGCAGCGCATTCGGCGCCGCGCCCGCCTCCGCTTCCCGCCCCACCAGCCTTGCCAGCCGCTCGACCCCGTCGGTCCCGATCTCCGGAAGGACCGGCTTCAAAATGCCTCGCCCGACCATCAGCTGGACGGCCGCGACCGGCTCCGGCAGGGCGAGCAGCTTGGTCAGCTCGTCGGCGATCCGCTCGCGCGACAGGGCCATCAGGTCGTTCGCCCGGGCCGCGCAGGCCTCGAGCGCCTCCCGGTCGGGATCGCCGGCGCCGAAGCGGGCGAAGAAACGGAAGAAGCGCAGGATCCGGAGATGATCCTCCGCGATCCGGGTGAGCGGGTCGCCGATGAACCGGACCCGCCTGGCCGAGAGGTCCGCCTCGCCCTCGAAATAATCGACCACTTCCAGGGTCTCGGGATCGGCGAGCAGGGCGTTGATCGTGAAGTCGCGGCGGGCGGCGTCCTCGCGCCAGTCGTCGGTATAGGCGATGGTCGCCCGGCGGCCGTCGGTGGCGACATCGCGCCTCAGGGTCGTCACCTCGACCGGCTGGCCGGCGACGACGGCGGTGACCGTGCCATGGGCGAGGCCGGTCGGCACCGCCTTGATCCGGGCCTTGGCGAGCCGCTCCAGAACCTCTTTCGGCGGCAGCCGGGTGGCGAGGTCGACATCGCTGACCGCGAGGCCGAGCAAGGTGTCGCGCACGCAGCCGCCGACATAGCGGGTGTCGCCTTCCCCGGCGCCGAGCGCGGCGAGCAGGGCCTTCATTCCCTCCCGCCGCTGCCAGGACGCTCGGGGCAGCTTCACTGCACCAACTCCAGGCGCCGCGAGAGATTGACGATCATGGCCGCCGTCGCGCCCCAGATTCGGCGCCCTTCCCATTCGATCTCGTAATAGCTGCGCTCGCGGCCCTGCCATGTCGCCGTCCGGACCACCTGGTGCCCGGGATCGAGCAGGAAATGGAGCGGGGCTTCGAACATCGCCGCGACCTCGCCCGGCTGGGGCTGGAGGTGGAGGCCGGGCGGAACGACTCCGACGATCGGAGTCACTTCGAAGCCGGTCACGGTGCGATAGAGGTCGGCGGCTCCGATCACCTCGACGGCGTGGCGGGGGAGGGCGATCTCCTCCTCGGCCTCGCGCAAGGCAGCGGCGACCGGGCCGTCGTCCTCCGGGTCGATCCGCCCGCCCGGGAAGCTGATCTGCCCCGGGTGCTTGCGCATCGTCTTGGGCCGTTCGGTCAGGATCACGGTCGGCGAGGGACGGTCGACCACCGCCACCAGCACCGCTGCCGGGGTAAGGTCGCCGTCCGCGCCTTCCAGGACATCGCCTTCGAGCAGGATCGGGCGGCGTTGCCGCCCCCGATCGAGCGCGTCGCGCAGCCGCCCGGCGAGGCCGGTCATTCCGGGCCCATCGGGAAGAAGGCCCCGCCGCTCCACAGGCCCCGCGGGGTTCCGCCGGCAAGCGCGAGCTCCGCCAGCTCGTAATAGACCGGGCGCGCGACGAGGGCGTCGAGCCGGCCTCGGACCTCGACATAAGGGTGCGGCCCTTCAGGGCCCGTTTCGAAGCGCAGTGGGTTGTCGGGACCGGCGATTACGAGGTCGCCGGTATTGAGCCGGAAGGCGAGCGACGCGGCCTCGCCTTCGCCTTCGGCCTTGAGCTCCACGGCGACGAACGGTGCGTCCTCGACCTCGATGCCGAGCTTCTCCACCGGAGTCACGAGGACGAAGCGCCCGTCGGGCTCGCGCCGGAGGATGGTCGAGAACAGGCGGACCATGGCCTGGCGTCCGATCGGACTGCCCTGGTGGTACCAGGTCCCGTCGCGGGCGATTCGCATCTCGCTGTCCCCGCAGTGGGTGGGGTTCCACTTCTCGACGGGCGGCAGCTTCTTCTCCTCGGCCAGGCGCGCGATCTCGGCGAGAGAGAGGCCGGCAAGGTCTTCGGGAGGCGGGGGCATGGGCATGATGCGGGCGACTCTGGCGGCGCGCGAGCGCGGCGGCAAGCCTTGCCGCCTTTCGCCGGTCGTCTCGCTGAACTTGTTTCGGCACCCAGGGTCGAGCCGCTTCGCAGCTGGCCGCCTTGCATCGGGCGCGTCTCTTCGTCGGCCGGAGGCCCTGGATTTTTTGAAAGACGACGCAACGACGCAACGGCGCGACGTAGGGAAAAAGATCTTTCTACGTTGCGCCGTTGCGCCGTCGCGTCGCTCTTTTGGAAATGGCGCCGGGGCGCCGGGGTCTCGCTCCGACGTTCGTCCCACATCCAGCATTGGGACGGGTGTCCGGCTGGACCTGCGAAACGGCTTCAGCATGACGGGGAGGGTGTGGGGTGCCCGTCGGCGAGCCTGGCCGTCGTGGCTATTGAGTAGGAGCCCCGGTCCATCCTATCCCGCGCCATGGCCAGCGAGTTCGAAGGGGCGCGGACGGCGATCGTCACCGGCGGCGCGAGGCGGATCGGCGCCGCCCTGTGCCGGGCACTCGCCGAGGACGGCTGGCATTTGCTCATCCATTGCCGTCGGTCCGTCCAGGAGGCGCAGGCGCTGGCGCGGGAGCTGGGCGATGCCGCGATCGTCAGCGCCGACCTCGCCCTCGCCGATTCGGCGACCCAGGTGATGTCGGCACTCGACGGCCTTCCGCCGGCCCGGCTGCTGATCAATAACGCCTCGCTCTTCGCCTATGACAGTGTCGACGACTTCACCCTCGAAAGCTGGGAAGCGCATCTCGCGACCAATTTGCGGGCGCCGGCCTTGCTTTCGCAGGCCTTCGCCGCTCGAACGGAGGGCCGAGGCCTGATCGTCAACCTGCTCGACGCCAAGCTGGCCCAGCCCAATCCCGATTTCTTCAGCTATACCGTGTCCAAATTCGGCCTCGCCGGCCTTACCGAGCTTTGCGCCCGGGCCTGGGCCGGGCGCGGCATAAGGGTCTGCGGAATCGCACCCTCGGTGACTCTCGTCTCCGGCGCCCAACGGAATTTCGACTCGGTTCACGACTTCAACGCTTTGGGGCGCGGAGTCCGGGTCGAGGAGATCGTCGCGGCGCTCCGCTTCATCATTGCAACGCCGACCCTCACCGGGCAGACGCTCACCCTCGACGGCGGCCAGCGCTTTCTCGGCCTTCCCCGCGACGTGCAATTCCTGGAGCCGGACGATGAATGAGGCGGCAAAGCTGGAGGGCCTCGTCCCCGAGCGGCTTGCGCCGCGGAGCCGAAAGATCGTGCTCGACGATTATTGCGTCGCCGCCGACATCGGCTTCCACGATTTCGAGGTTGGAGCGCCGCAACGGCTGCTGGTCACGGTCGAGGTCTGGGTGGACGAGGACAGCTTCCCCGCCGACGACCAGCCCGCCGGCGCCTGGGATTACGATTTCCTGCGGACCGAGATCGGAGCCCTGATCGAGGGCCGCCGCTTCAACCTGCAGGAGACCGTGGCCCGCGCGGTCTACGACCTGGTCGCGGCCCGGCGCGGAGTGACCGGCCTTCGAGTCGCGACTCGAAAGCCGGACATCTACGCCGACTGCGCGGGGGTCGGCGTGGAGCTGACGTCTTATTGACCGTCATCCCGGCGAAAGCCGGGACCTCGGGACAAGAAGTCTCGGCGGGCTCCCGGCTTTCGCCGAGGTGACGCCCGCTGCCCTGCCTTTCAACCGCGCGCCCGAGTCCTCACGCACGGCCCCAGCCGGTCCAGCACCAGCCGGTAATCGGCCTGGATCGCGGTCGCGCCCTCGGCGTCCGCCTCCGCCACGCTCTGCCTCGGAAGCGTGCGCGGAAGGCCGCAGGCCAGGCGGTACCAGAGCAGGGTGCCGGGGGCGGGGGGCTCCGCGGCTTCGTCGACGATCTCGCTCAGCGCCACCGCCCAGAGCGGAGTCTCGCCGGGACGCCGCAGTACGGTCAGCGATACCGGCGTTCCGCCGGCGGTCTGGAGGAAGATCTGGGTCTCGCTCTCGCCGCGGACCGCCCCGGGGACATGGAACGCCCGGCCGATTCCCGCGATTCGCGGCGGAGGGGAGGCGGAGCTCGCCTCGCGGACGATCGAGCGAAGGGTCGCGGCGCGCTCGGGGCTGAAGGGGATCTGGGCGTCGGGAGCGGCGAGCCGGAGCTCCGCCGGCTTTCCGGGCACCGGCGCCGCCAGCAGCAGGAACTCGCCGCCCTTGCGCAGCTTGGGGGGCTTGCCCTTCGAGTCGCGCGGGAGATCGACGACGTAGCTCAGCCGCGCGGGCAGCGACTGGGGCGAGCGAATCAGGGAGACCAGGACGGCTTCCACATAGAAGCGCGCCAGCCCCGGCTTCAGCCCGGGAGCGCGTTCGGCCTTTACGGCGGTCGCCGCGGCGATCCGGACCTGGGCGGCGACCGGGGCCTCGAGCGCCAGATCGGCGAGATCGGCGTAGGTCATCGAAGCGGGGGCTGGGGCGGGCACCGCCTGCGCCTGCGATTCGGCCGCAGCCGCGACGAGGGCCGCAGCGAGCACCGCTTTACAAAAAGTTACCGCCTTTGCCACCGTTCCGCCTCCGTAAGTTTATCCCCCATTTCCCATATGCTTAGAGGGATGAACGGCGGATTTCGGCCATTTTAGGTGCATTCGGCTTGCATTCACAGGAGGATTGCGTCCGCCTTGGTCACACGATAGAGCAACCTTCTCCAGCGGATGATATGTTGATACATCGCATTTCGGATGGAGCCGTTGGGGATCAGCCGCGTTGTTGTTGGCGCGCCGGTCCCCGGCAGAGGGACGAAGAGAGGGAGTGTGGCTGATTAATGGCATATGCTGACAACAGGATGAGCCGGAGCCGCATGACGGCGATCATCATCGTCGCCATCCTCCATGCTCTGCTGGGCTACGCGTTCGTCACCGGCCTGGCCTATAACGTGGTCAAGAAGGTGGCGGCCGACCTCAAGACGTTCAACGTCGAGGAGGAGCCGCCGCCCCCCGAGGAGAAGCCGCCGCCCCCGCCGCCGGATCAGCCGCAGACTCCGCCGCCGCTGGTGACTCCGCCGCCGATCGTCCGGACGAACACGCCGCCGCCGCCGATGGTGACGACGAACATCGCTCCGCCGCCGATGGTGACGTACACGGCGCCTCCGGCTCCGCCGGCTCCGCCCGCGCCGAGTCCGCCTCCGCCGCCGCCGCCGCCGCCGAAGAAGGTGACTCCTGCGCGTGCAAAGGCCAATCTCGGCTCGCTCTTCTCCGACGAGGACTATCCCGCTTCGGCGCTTCGGTCCTCCGAATCGGGCGCGACGGGCTTCCGCCTCGAGGTGGGTGCGAACGGCCGGGTCACCAATTGCACGGTGACCGCATCGAGCGGCTCGTCGGCACTCGATTCGACCACCTGCCGGCTGCTCAGATCGCGCGCCCGGTTCACCCCCGCAACCGACAGCAGCGGAGGGGCCACGAGCGACTCGGTCACAGGCCGCATCGTCTGGCGTCTCCCGGCCGATTGATGACCGAACGGCCGGCAATAACGACTTCAATTTCTATCTGAGAGGAAAGTAGAGACCATGGCCACCCCAGCACCAGGCGCAGCCCCCGCAGGCGGCGGAAACCCCTACGGCCTGATGGCCGCCCTCGAGCAAGGCGGTATGATCG
The DNA here is from genome assembly GCA_036388065.1 of Allosphingosinicella sp. Taxonomy (GTDB): domain Bacteria; phylum Pseudomonadota; class Alphaproteobacteria; order Sphingomonadales; family Sphingomonadaceae; genus Allosphingosinicella. The sequence continues at coordinate 51,545 of DASVSP010000005.1, read as the reverse complement.
CCTGGGCCACCTTCATCATCCTCGCGATCATGTCGGCCGGTTCCTGGTACGTCCTGTTCGTCAAGCTGTTCGAGCAGCAGAAGATCATCAACCAGGGACGCCGCGCCCGGACCAGCTTCTGGCAATCGGCAAACCTTCGCGAAGGCGCCTCGAAGCTCGAGAAGAACAGCGCCTACCGGCAGATCGTCGACGACGGGATCATCGCCCTCGAGCAGCATGACAAGCTGACCGATCCGATCGACCAGCATGACTGGATGCTCAACTCGCTGGCGCGCAGCCAGGGCGCGATCACCTCGCGCCTGTCGAGCGGCCTCGCCTTCCTCGCCACCGTCGGTTCGACCGCTCCGTTCGTCGGCCTGTTCGGAACCGTCGTCGGCATCTACCGCGCGCTCGTGAAGATCGGCGCGGCCGGGCAGGCCTCGATCGACACCGTCGCGGGCCCGGTCGGCGAATCGCTGATCATGACCGCGCTGGGACTCGTCGTCGCGGTTCCGGCGGTGCTCGCCTACAACTGGCTGATCCGCCGCAACAAGGGCATCGTCGAGGAGCTGGCGCGCTTCTCGAACGAGCTTCACGGCTACATGATGTCGGGCGGAGCGGTCCGTCCGGTCATCAACCGGGCCGGCGGCGCCGGTGCCGCCACCGGCGGAGCGAGCGCGGCCAAGGGTCCGGGCGCGGCCTCGCCGGGCGGAAGCACCGCCACCGGAAGCGCGATCGGCGCGCCCCACGGCGGACCGAAGAAAGTCTGACGAAATGGCGACGGCGGGGCCGCGAGGCTTCGCCGTCGCCGGCTCCCTTCGGCACTCGAGCTAGATAGGAATACCGACCATGGCCATGAATGTCGGCCAAGAGAGTGAAGGCGGCGACGAAGCGCCGATGTCCGACATCAACACGACGCCGCTCGTCGACGTCATGCTGGTGCTCCTGATCATCTTCCTGATCACGGTTCCGGTGGTCGTCCAGACGATCCCGATGAAGCTTCCCAAGGTCGACTTCGAGGCGACCACGACCAAGCCGGAGAACGTCTCTCTCTCCGTGCGCGGCGGCACCGGCGGCACCTGCGAGGTCTATTGGGGTCTTCAGAAGATGAACTCCGAGGACCTGCTCAAGCGTGCGGTGAAGAAGCTCGAGGACGAGATCAAGAAGGTCGGCGGAGTCGACAACATCACCGAAGAGAACATGCCGGAGGCGCACATCCGGGCGGACGTCAACACGCCCTACAAGTGCGTCGGCGGCGCCATCTACACGATGCAGCGGGCCGGCTTCGCCCGGGTCGGCTTCATTTCCGAACCGCCCCCGCGCGGCGGCGCCCGTCTCTGAGACGGCTCGAACAGGTTTAGGAGTTAGAGCTTATGTCCATGTCACTCGCGGGTTCGGACGACGAACCGATGATGGACATCAACACGACGCCGCTCATCGACGTCATGCTGGTGCTGCTCATCATGTTCATCATCACCATCCCGATCCAGACCCACGCGGTGAAGCTCGACCTCCCGCAGGATCAGCCGAACCAGCAGCCGCCGCCCATCGATCCGGTCAAGAACAAGATCGTGATCTCGCCGGCGGACCAGGTGCTTTGGAACGGCACTCCGATCGACCTGGCCCGGCTTCGCCAATATCTCGACGTCACCCAGACGATGAACCCGGTGCCGGAGCTTCACCTCCAGCCCGAGCCCAACGCCCGCTACGAGCTGGTCGACGAAGTCCTCGCCGTCACCAAGCGCGCCCGGGTCGAGAAGATGGGTTTCGTCGGCAACGAGGCCTACGCCGTCTTCTAGGGCTCTCGGTCTCTACTCTCTCAGGGCGGTCCTTCGGGCCGCCCTTTTTTTGCCTTCGGCGCGACAGCGCCAGTTCGCCAGGCCCGGAGCGGGGGGAGATTCCCTTTGTTCACGCGAAGGCGCGAAGGGCACGAAGGGGCCGGTCATTTACCGTCGGCGCGCATCGCCCGCGAAATCCGGACAGGTCGACCTTCGCGTCCTTCGCGCCTTCGCGTGAACCGAAACAGCGGCTGCGCCGCGGCGGGTGATGAGCAGAGTCGACCTGTTCAGTGACAATCGTTTCCCGGCGAAGGCCGGGACCCAGTGGCACCGCATGTGCGGCTGGACCCCGGCCTTCGCCGGGGAACAGAAGCTTCAAATCTCATCAAGTCGGACCTTAGCGTTCGGCGTTCGAACAGCCTCGGGTCACGCCGCGATCCCGTCGAACTGGAGCCTGGCCAGCCTGGCATAGAGGCCGCCCTGCGCCCGAAGGCTGGAGTCGGTCCCCTGCTCGACGATCCGGCCCTGCTCCATGACGACGATCCGGTCGGCCGCGCGGACCGTCGCAAGCCGGTGGGCGATGACGATCGTGGTCCGGTTCGCCATCAGCCGCTCGAGCGAACGCTGGACGAGGCGCTCCGACTCCGCGTCCAGGGCCGAGGTGGCCTCGTCGAGCAGAAGCAAAGGCGCGTCGCGAAGCACGGCGCGCGCGATCGCGAGCCGCTGGCGCTGGCCCCCGGAAAGCCGGGCGCCGCCCTCGCCCATATAGGTGTCCAGCCCCTCGGGCAGCTTCGCCAGGAACTCGGCCGCGTTGGCGGTCTCGGCCGCGGCCCACAATTCATCGTCCGACGCCTCCCAGCGCCCGTAGCGCAGATTGTCGCGCGCGCTGGCGGCGAAGATGACCGTCTCCTGGGGCACCACCGCGATCCGGGCCCGGACCTCCGCGGGATCGGCGTCGGGGAGCGCGACTCCGTCCAGAAGCACCGTCCCGGCCTCCGGATCGTAGAATCGCTGGGCAAGCTGAAACAAGGTCGACTTGCCCGCGCCCGAGGGACCCACCACCGCCAGCGTCTCGCCCGGGGCCACCGCGAGCGAGAATTCGTGAAGCGCGCTGACTTCGCGCCGGGTCGGGTAGCGGAAGGTGACTTCGCGGAACTCGAGCCCGCCTCGGCCGGGCGACGGAAGCGGCCTGGGGACCGCCGGAGCCCTTATTTCCGGTTCCTCGCGGAGCAGCTCGGCGAGTCGGCCGGCCGCTCCCGCGCCGCGCAGAAGGTCGCCATAGACCTCGGTCAGAGCCCCGAACGCTCCGGCGACCAGCCCGCCGGTGAGGACGAAGGCGGCGATGGTCCCGCCGCTGATCCGCCCCGACTGGACGTCGACCGCGCCCTGCCACATCACCATTGTGATCGAGCCGAAGATGAGCGCGATGACTCCCGCGGTCATGAAGGCTCGCAGCACGATTCGCCGACGGGCCGCCTGGAACACCCGCTCTACCGCCTCGGCGAAGCGGCTCGCCTCGCGCGATTCCTGCCCGAAGCCCTGGACTATCTTCATTGCTCCCAGCACTTCGTCGACCATGGCGCCGACTTCGGCGATCCGGTCCTGTCCGAAGCGCGAGACGTTGCGGATCCGGCGGCCGAGGAACACGATCGGAAGGACGACGACCGGAATCCCGAGCAGGAGCATTGCGGTAAGCTTAGGCGCCAGGGCGAGCAGGTAGACGATCCCGCCCAGGCCCATCACGATGTTTCGAAGCGCCACCGAGATGGTGGTCCCGACCACCTGCTCGATGATGGTCGTGTCGGCGGTGAGCCGCGAGGCGATCTCCGAAGGCCTGTTCTCCTCGAAGAAGGACGGGGCGAGCCTGAGCAGGTTGCGCTGAACCGCCTCCCGGACGTCGGCCACGACCCGCTCGCCCAGCCAGGAGACGAAATAGAAGCGAGTCGCGGTGGCCAGCGCCATCACCACCACGATCAGGAGCAGATACTGGAACCAGCGGCCGATATCCCCGCCGCTGCCGGTGAAGCCGCGGTCGATGATGAGCTTGAACGCGGCCGGAATGGCGAGAGTCGCGACCGCGGCGACGAGTAGCGCCAGCAGGGCTCCGGCGACATGGCCCTTGTAGCGCGCCGTGAAGCGCCAGACCAGCGCGAGGTTGGCGATCTTCCGGGGAGTCGCGGTCTCGTCGATCTTCTCGGCCATGAGCGCGCGGTAGCAGGGGCGGGCCCTCCCGTCATCCCGGCGAAAGCCGGGGCGTCGGGACAATAAGGCTCAGCGGGTCTCCCCGAGGTCCCGGCTTTCGCCGGGATGACGGGGAGCGGACCCATCCCGCTTGTGGATGGTTTCGACTTGCAACCCCTTTTCCGTTGACGCCCACGCTGCAGCGCACCAAACAGGCAATCACATGCTCTATGACGCCTATGAAATGCAGCGTTCGCTGCTCGCCGGGGCCAGCACGCTCGCCAATATCGGCGCCGGCTGGCTGAACAATCCCGCCAATCCCTTCGCATACAGCCAGATGGGCCCGATCGTCGCCTCGGCGCTCGACGTCTTCGCCCACGCTTCGGCGCCGCGCGGAAAGCCCGAATTCGGGCTCGGCTCGACCCTGGTCGAGGGCAAGCGGGTTGCTGTCACCGAAGAGGTCGTCCTGAGGAAGCCGTTCGGCCAGCTCAAGCATTTCCGGAGGGAGGGAGTCGAAGGCGGGCCCAGGCTCCTCATCGTCGCTCCGATGTCGGGCCATTACGCGACTCTTCTTCGAGGCACGGTCGAGCGAATGCTCCCGCGCCACGACGTCTTCATCACCGACTGGCGGGATGCCAAGCTCGTCCCGCTCGATTCGGGCCGCTTCGACCTCGACGATTATATCGACTATCTGGTGGAGTTCCTCGAACATATCGGGCCGGGAGCGCACATGCTCGCCGTCTGCCAGCCCTCCGTGCCCTGCTACGCCGCCGCCGCCGTGATGAGCGCGGACAAGAATCCTGCCAGGCCTCGCACCCTGACGATGATGGGCGGGCCGATCGACACCCGAAAGGCGCCGACCCAGGTCAACACCGTCGCCACCCAGCGGCCGCACAGCTGGTTCCAGAACAACGTCATCGCGTCCGTTCCCTATACCTATCCGGGCGCCGGGCGGGCGGTCTATCCCGGCTTTCTACAGCTCGCCGGCTTCATGGCGATGAACCTGGGCGATCACCTCACCGGTCATTGGGAGATGTTCAGGCATCTCGTCCAGGGCGACGGCGAGAGCGCCGAGGCCAGCAAGGGTTTCTACGACGAATATCGCTCGGTCTGCGACATGACCGCCGAATTCTACCTTCAGACGGTGGACGTCGTCTTCCAGCGCCATCTCCTCCCCAAGGGCGAGATGAAGCACCGGGGCCGACGGGTGAATCCCGCCGCCATCCGCGACGTCGCCATCCTCGCGATCGAAGGCGAGCGCGACGACATCTCGGGGATCGGGCAGACCAAGGCGGCGCTCGACATCTCGACCAGGCTCCCGCGCGAACTGAAGCATTATCATCTCGCCAAGGGCGTCGGCCATTACGGCATCTTCAACGGAAGCAAATGGCGGGAGCGGATCGCCCCGGTGGTCGAGGACTGGGTCGCCAAGCACGACTGACGCCTGGGCTTTTTCACCCCGTCATTGCGAGGAGCGAAGCGACGAAGCAATCCAGCGGACGCCGAGCCCGGGCTGGATTGCTTCGCTTCGCTCGCAATGACGGGGTTGATCAACCTGGAGCGAACGCGCTGTTCAGGCAAAGCCGCTCGTATATTCGGTGTCCGAGTCGAACCGCGCCCGTGCCCCGATCCGGTCGCTTCGGTATTTGAAATAGCCGATAGCCCCCACCGCTCCGACGATCACGGCGAGCAGGCCGATGCCTTTGCCGAGCGCGAGCAGGACGAATAAGCCGACGAGGCCGGCGATCGCCGCGACCAGCATGATCCGCTCGTTGCCCGTCGGTGGGGCGAAGGCGGAGCGGCCGTCCCGAGTGCGCAATCCGAAAACGCCGCGATGGTCGATCGCCTTGTAGGCGTAGAAGCGGCCGTCCGTTCCCGGCTGAAGCGCCGCCGCCACCTCCGGCGCCGCCGCAACTTTGTCCAGGCGCCGCTGCGACCCGTCGGATGCGCGGATCGTGATACTGTCGAACAAGGTGACCTTCGCGGTCGACTTCTTCACCACGGCCGCCTCGATCATGCCGTCGATAACCTCGATGCCCATTTTTCGCGCCCTCCCTGGCAGTGACCCTTCAGTCTCTACGTCGGACGGGCGGATGGCAATGCCGGCACCCCTTGCGCCTCTCCGGCCGACGGCTATGCTGCGGCGCAACAGTGCAGGAGTGTGCCGGTGAAGAAGATCGAGGCGATCATCAAGCCGTTCAAGCTGGACGAGGTGAAGGAGGCGCTTCACGACGTCGGAGTCTCCGGGATCACCGTCACCGAGGCCAAGGGCTTCGGCCGCCAGAAGGGCCATACAGAGCTTTACCGGGGCGCTGAATATGTCGTCGATTTCCTCCCCAAGGTGAAGCTCGAGGTGGTGGTCGAGGACGGCCTGGCCGAGCGCGTGGTGGAGGCGATCGCCAACGCCGCCCGGACCGGCCGGATCGGCGACGGCAAGATCTTCGTCATCGACGTCGAGGAGGCGTTGAGGATCCGAACCGGCGAGCGCGGCTCGGACGCGATCTGACCCATCCTTCGATACGGGCCTTCGCCTCCGCTCAGTCCCTGCTCAAGATGAGCGATGGAGAATATCCGATACCGCTCATCCTGAGTAGCCGATGAGCGAAGTCGAAGCGGCGTATCGAAGGACCCCGGGGTGACGCGAAGGGGCACGCCGCGCTAAAGGCCTCCCGTGGAAGACCCCCGCCTCGCCTCCATGTCCCCCGAGGAGCTGCGCTCGGCGATGCGGACCCTCGGCTACCGGACCCAGAACGAGCTCGCCGAGGCGATCGGGGTGAGCCGTTCGGCGGTCAGCCTGTGGCTGGAGGGCAAGGTGGGCGTGCCCCGCCCGGTGGCGATGCTTTTGAGAATGCTGGTCGCCGCCCAGCGAAGGGCTTTCTAGCAAGCGGTCGTCATGCCGGACTTGATCCGGCATCCATGGACACGGACCTTCAAGGGTCCGCGGAGGACGGCGTTCATGGAATCCCGGCCTTCGCCGGGATGACGGGCCGGTTGCCCACGTGAAATGTTCACCGGGGCTCCGACTCATCTGGACGGCTCGCCGTCGGCTTGGGAAGGGTGTCCGCACAAACCGCCGCCGTTCGGGCCGAGCCTGTCGAAGCCCTTTCCTTCCTGCCGGCCGCCAGGGGAAGGGGAGGCCTTCGACAAGCTCAGGCCGAACGGGGAGGGCACATCCCATTCCACGAAAGGCAATCATCATGGCGAGCGACGCGGGCAAGGTCCTGAAGCGGATCGAGGACGAGGAGATCGAGTGGATCGACCTCAGGTTCACCGATCCGCGCGGCAAGTGGCAGCATCTCTCGATGGTCGCGGCTGCGGTGGACGAGGATCAGCTCACCGACGGCTTCATGTTCGACGGAAGCTCGATCAACGGCTGGAAGGCGATCAACGAATCCGACATGATCCTGAAGCCCGACCTCGACGCCGTCTATGTCGACCCGTTCAGCGCGACCCCGATGCTGGTCGTCTTCTGCGACATCGTCGATCCCGGCACCGGGGAGCTCTACGCCCGCGACCCGCGCTCCACCGCGAAGCGCGCCGAGACCTACCTCAAGGGCACGGGCGTCGGCGACACCGTCTTCGTCGGCCCGGAAGCCGAGTTCTTCATGTTCGACGACGTCCGGTTCGAGGACGGCTACAACAGCTCCTATTTCCGGATCGACGACATCGAGCTTCCCACCAATTCGGGCCGGGAATATGAGGGCGGCAACCTCGGCCACCGCCCCCGCGCCAAGGGCGGCTATTTCCCGGTCGCACCGGTCGACAGCGCGATGGACATTCGGGGCGAGATGGTCTCGACGATGATCGAGATGGGCCTTCCGATGGACAAGCACCATCACGAGGTCGCCGCCTCCCAGCACGAGCTCGGCCTCACCTACGGGACCCTCGTCCAGACCGCCGACCGGATGCAGATCTACAAATACGTCGTCCACATGGTCGCCCAGGCCTATGGCAAGACCGCGACCTTCATGCCCAAGCCGATCAAGAGCGACAACGGCTCGGGAATGCACGCCCACTTCTCGATCTGGAACGGCTCCAAGCCGCTCTTCGCGGGCAACGGCTATGCCGGGCTCTCCGAGTTGGCGCTCTACTTCATCGGCGGAGTGATCAAGCACGCCAAGGCGCTGAACGCGTTCACCAACCCGACGACCAACAGCTACAAGCGCCTCGTCCCCGGCTTCGAGGCTCCGGTGCTTCTCGCTTATTCGAGCCGCAACCGCTCCGCTTCCTGCCGGATTCCCTATGGAACGGGCGAGAAGGCCAAGCGGGTCGAGTTCCGCTTCCCGGACGCGCTCGCCAATCCCTATCTCGCTTATTCGGCGATTCTGATGGCGGGCCTCGACGGGATCCAGAACCGGATCCATCCCGGCGACCCGATGGACAAGAACCTCTACGACCTTCCGCCTCAGGAGCTGGTCAACGTCCCGACGGTGTGCGGCAGCTTGCGTGAGGCTCTCGTCTCCCTGCAGAACGACCGGGCCTTCCTGACCAAGGGCGACGTGTTCAGCGACGACCAGATCGACGCCTATATGGAGCTCAAGTGGGAGGAGCAGATGCGCTGGGAGACGACTCCGAGCCCGGTGGAGTACGATCTCTATTATTCGAGTTGACGGGTAGCCGGCTACTTCGCCGCCTTGCGCGGCTCTAGATATCCGGGCTTCACGGTCTTCGGGGCGCCGCCCTTGCGCTGGGTTCGCGCCAGCTTGCCGAGCGCGAATTCCTCGCCGAAGTGGAGGCCGACCTGGCCCTGCTGGCACCAGCGCACCTCGGCGGGGAGAGTGCCCGCCTCCGACAGGTCGAGCTCGACCGGAGTGCCGGGCTCGAGCGCGCTGTCGCACTCGATCATCGCGCCGCCGGCGGAGATGTTGCGAAGGCGCACCGGCAGGGTGCGGCCCTGCCAGAGCAGCCGGCCGTTGCGGATCAGGCGGTGGCGCGGCGGGCGGCTGAAGCCGATCACTTCGGCGGAAGGCCGGCTCTCCGTGGCGAGCGCGAGAGCCTCGTCCGCGGGCATGGGTTTGGCGAAGATGTAGCCCTGAACCTGCGAGCAGCCGAGCCGGCGGATCAGGGACAGCTCCTCGATCGTCTCGGCGCCCTCGGCGGTGGTGTCCATCCCAAGGCTTTCGGCGAGGACGACGATGGCCCGCACGATGGCGCCGTTGCGGCTGCCCGGGGCGGTCGCGCCCCGGACGAAGCTCTGGTCGATCTTGATCTTGTCGAGCGGAGCGTCGCGCAAATGGCCCAGCCCGGAATGTCCGGTCCCGAAATTGTCGAGGGCGAGCCGGACCCCGAGGCAGCGAAGGCGGGTCAGGGTCGCTTCGGTGACCTTGCGGTCGGCGAGGAACACGGCCTCGTTTATCTCGAGCTCCAGCCGCTCCGGATCCAGCTGCGAGGCCGCGAGAGTTCCGGTCACTGTGGCGGCGAGCGCCGGATCGGCGAACTGGACCGGGGACAGGTTGACCGCGACCCGGATGTGCCTGGGCCATTTCGCCGCTTCGGCGCAGGCCGTCCTCAGCACCCAGTCGCCGATTCGCGGCATCAGCCCGGTCTCTTCGGCGAGCGGGATGACCAGCGCCGGCGGAAGCAGCCCGCGCCCGGGATGGTGCCAGCGAAGCAGTGCCTCGAACGCGACCACTTCTTCCGACACCGAGTCGACGATCGGCTGGTAGACGAGGGTGAGCTGGTCGTTGGCGAGAGCGTAGCGCAGGTCGGTCTCGAGGATCTGCCGCTCGGTGGCGAGGGCGTGCATCTCCTGGGCGAAGAACCGGAAGGTGCCTCTGCCGTCCGCCTTGGCCGCATAGAGGGCGACGTCCGCGTCCTTGATCAGGCCTTCCGCCATCGTCCTTCCGGGAACGGCCACGGCGATACCGACCGAGGTTCCGATCCGCACTTCGTGGCCCTCGATCCTGTACGGCCTCGAGACCTGCTCGATCAGCCGCCCGGCCAGCTCGGAGAGCCGCCCCTCCTCCTCGATTCCGGGGAGGATGGCCTCGAACTCGTCGCCGCCGAGCCGGCCGACCTGGCCGTCCTCGCCGAGCACCTTGGCGAGGCGGCCCGCGACCTTCTTCAGGAGCTTGTCGCCGACCGGGTGCCCGAGCGTGTCGTTGACCTGCTTGAAGCGGTCGAGGTCGATGATCATCAAGGCGCAGCCGCGCCGGCGCGCATCGGCATTGGCGAGCGCCTGGTCGAGCATGGACCGCATCATGGCCCGGTTGGGCAGTCCGGTCAGGCTGTCGTAGCGCGCGAGCTTGCTCGCTTCGGCCTCGCTCCGGCGCTGCTCGCTCAGATTGCTGCCGAGTCCGCGAAACCCCAGAAAGCGCCCGTAGCCGTCGAAATTGGGGCTGCCGGAAAGCGACCACCAGACGTCGTCGCCGGCCGGCGCTCGGACGACCGCGTCCGCGAAGGGAAAGCGGGCGGAGAGGTGGAAGCCCAAGGTCCGGCGGCTGTCGTCGCCGTCGCCGGAGTCGAGCAGGAGCACGTCCTCGAACCGGCGGCCGATAAGCTCGGCGGCGGTGAGGCCGAGATGGGCGGCGAGCGGCTCGGAGACGTAGGTCAGGGCCCCGTCGGCGTTGGTTTCCCAGAACCAGCCGCGGCCGCTCGCCTCGAAGTCTGCGACGAACCGGCGCGCCTTTTCCGCCTGCCATTCGAGTGCGAGCCGCTGCCGCGCCGCGTAGAGGAACTGGCGCGAGCGGGCCACTCCGAGGCACACAAGGAAGAGGCTGAGAGCGCCGCCGATGGCAAGGACCGGCTCCTCGCTCGGCATGGCGGTCGCGATCAGGAAGGTCGTCGAGACGGCGAGCACCATCAGCAGCGGGACGGTGAAGAAGACGGCGATGGCGGATCCCGCGCCCGCGACGAGCGCGGCCTTGACGAGAAGGGTATGAGCCTCCGGAGCGACGAGCGTCGCGCACAGGAGCCAGAGGGCGGCGGTGGCCCCGCCGTGGAGCGCCGCGAGGCGCATCGCCAAATAGGGACGAAGCTTTTGCCGCGTCATTGCGAGCCAGAGCAAGAAGTCGAGCAGCAGGACGGCGAGGAGGAGGGCTACGAGCGCGGCCAGGCCCGCCGTGGCCCCTGAGGCGGCGAGGCCTCCGGTCAGGACTCCGCCCCACAAAGCGTGGGAGCCGGCCAGGAGGGGGATGGAGAGCTGGACGGTCCGCGCCCGTTCGCAGGCGGCGCGGTGGTCGTCCTCGTCCGCGGCCGGGACGAAATCGAACAGCAAAAGCTCCGCGAGCTCCGGCGGAGTGACGGCCTCCTGGCCCTTGTCGCTCAAACCGGCGAATCGCCCTTTGCGCATCGCTTGTCGCGTCCCGATAATGATCCGGCGGCTCCCCACGGATCGTGAGGGAAGCCTAGGGGCCCGAAGTTAAGAAAGCGCTTATCCGCGCCTTCCGATTCACGCCGAGGCGACGCCTTTTCGAACCGGCAGCGAAGCGAGGATGTCGCGCCGCAGCTTCACTTCCGCGCCGCGCCGTCCCGCCCGTTTCGCCGCCGCCCGCTCGACCAGCAGCCGGGTGAGCGTCTGGTGCCGGTCGGGGAAGGCCCACTGGCAGCTGTCGAGCTCGATCGGAGCGAAGAAGCGGGCTCCGAACTGGTCCCCGCGCTGCCACTCGACCTGGGCGTCGACCGGGCCGATGCCCGGAACGTCGAGCGAAACGCTCCCGCCGGGCTTGACCTTGGCTTCGCATTGGGCGCGGAAGCCCGAGGCCGAAAGATCCAGCATCCTTATCTGGAGGCTGCTCCAGCTGTTCGGCCGAAGCCGAGTCTCGGCATCTACGGCAAGCCGTTCCGAGCGGCGGCCGCTGTCGAAGCCGTTATCATCGTCCGAGGACATTAAAGATCCCCATCCCCAAGTTGAGGCCGAGGCAATGATTAACGGATGCGCGTTAACGAATTGCTGCCGGTCCAAGGGGTTAGTTCGACACATAGATCAACTCCCCCAGTCATTGCGAGCGCAGCGAAGCAATCCATTGTTAGGCGCGGAGACTGGATTGCTTCGTCGCTTCGCTCCTCGCAACGACGACGCCGGGCGGATTCAATAATCCTTCGACACCCGGACGTTCACGCTTTCCCGTCCGATGGTGGAGATGCTCGAGAGGAGCGAGAGCCAGCGGGTGATCTGGTATTCGACGAGCGTCGCCGAATAACCGCGCGCGTCGGTGACGACCTCGACATAGACCCGGCGGCCGAGATACTTGCCGGCGGCAATCGCGGTGCCCTGGCCGGTGGTGATGTCCGCCGGGACGATGCGCAGCCGGTCGAGGCCGGTCGCGGCCCGGACCGCGTTGATCGGATCCAGGCCTCCGCCGCTGTCGTTCAAGGACGCGACCGCGGCGGCAAGCTGGAGCGCTTCGGGCGCCGAGAGGTTGGTGATCGAAGTCCCGAACAACAGCCGGCTGAGCAGCTCGTCCTGGGGTAGCGCGGGCGTGCTGGTGAAGCTGATCTCGGGCCGCTGGCCTCGGCCGGTGACCCGGATGACGGCGTTCAGCCCCTGGACCCCGCCCTCGGCGGTGATGTCCAGCGCGGGGTTGACCGGGGATTCGCCGAGGAAGCGGATCTGGCCGCGTTCGAGGTCGAAGCGGCGGCCCGCGAAGTCGTAGCTTCCCCGCACGAGGTCGGCCCGGCCGCTGATCCTGGGCTCGGTGACGGTTCCAGCGATCTTGAGGTCGGCGCTCCACTCGCTGTTGATCCCGAGTCCGGTCACCATCAGCCGGCTTCGCGCGTCGACGTCGAGGTCGAGCCGCCACGGCGACAGCCGCCGGGGCGCGGGCCGCTCGTCGGCGGGGCGGTTGACTTCCCGCACGGCGAGCCGGGGCACCTGGGCCGAAGCGGTCACCGAGCCGAGCCGGAAGCTGCCGGCGACGAGGTCGACCCTGCCCGAAATGCTTCCGTTCCCGCCCTCCGAGCGGATCGCGACCGGGCCGGTCACCTGAGCCTTGATGTCGTCCCGGTCGAGAAGCTGCGCGGCCTTGGCCTGGAGCGCGATGTCGATCCCGAAGCCCTTGGGTCCGGCGAGGTCGAACGTCGCCCGCCCGGTCACGGTGCCGTTCCGCTTGGTCGTTCCGGCGAAGCTGTCGAGGACCAGCTTGGAGCCGCCGAAACGGCCGGAAGCTCGGACGTTTTCGATCACCATCCCGGTCACCGCGCTCTCGATCCGGGCCCGCTCCGTCCTCAGCGACCCACGGATCTGCGGGTTGTTCAGAGTGCCGCGGGCGTCGGCGCCGACCGCGACCGGGCCGGAGACGTCGAGAAGCTCGACTCCGGTCAGTCGCCAGAGCGTGTCCGCCGGGCCGTTGTAGCGAAGCTGGGCGAAGAGGGGGGCGGCGCTCAGCCGCTCGCCGATATTGCCGCTTCGTCCGATCGGAGCCAGCCGCGCCTGGGCCCGGCCGATCGTCCGGCCCTCGCTCACCGCGACCGCGCGCAAGGCGGCGTTGCCCCCGGCGAGCTTCGCGACCACCCCGATGTCGACCGGCCTCGACGAAAGGACGAGGCCCGAGCGGGTGAGCCCCCTGATCCTCAGGTTCGCGTCGCCGCTCGGCTCTCCCGCGGCTCCGAACCGGTAGCTCAGAGTGCCGGACGCGCTTCCGCCCAGACCGAGCCGGGGCCAGCCGATGTCGAGGACTCCGAGCGGCATGGATTGAAGTCGCGCGTTCAGCTCGCTGGTCGATCCGCCGAACAGGCCGGAGACGGTCGCGTTGCCGCCCGCGAAGGCCAGAGCGGTGGAGGCGAGTCGCCAGCCGTCGCCTTCGCGGACCAGCAGCGCCGGCTCGGTCAAGGCGATCGCCCGCCGGTCGACCGTTCCTCGGCCGGTCAGCCGAATCCGGCCCGGGGCGACGTCGGCGACCGTGTCGAAAACGAAGTCGCGCCCGCGGGTCCCGGCAATGCGGGCGCGGATCTGGCCGGTCCCGCCTCGAAGCTCGCCGCTCGCGCTGAGGCTTGCGATGGAGAGTGCGCCGCGGCTCAGCCCCCGGGCGCTCAAGGTGCCTTTGAGCGAGGTCCCGGCCGGGTCGAGCAGAGCGACTCCTTCCAGCCGTCCGCTTCGGATGACGATCGGCGGCGGGCCGGCGAAGCGGGCGTTGTCGGCCTTGAGGTCGATCGCGACCCGCTGGAGGTTGTTGAACGGGCTGAAGACGAGCCGTCCGTCGAGCCCGCCGCCGATGACGTCGAGCCGACCGGTGAACCCGCCCGGGTCGGAGCGAAGCGCTCCCGAGGCGCGCGTGTTCGACACGTTGAGCGCCGCCACCTGGATGAGTGCCGGCCGGCCCTTGGGAAGAAGGATCGCCCCGTTCGAGGTGAACGGCCCGAGACGGGACCGTCCGGCCGCCCGATAGGCGTAGCCGGTTGGTGTCGGGTCGAGGTCGAGGAGAACGTCCGCGAGACCCAGCGCCTCGCTCGGCCGGGGTAGCCGGATCGCGAGCCTGGGCCGCTCGATGCGCCCGTCGAGGCTCATCGCGAACGGCCCGTAGACGGATTGGGCGCCCGCGCCTTCGAAGAAGAAGCTGCCGTCGCGCCGCCGATAGCCGTTGCCGGTTATCCGGATCTTCGGCGCCGTGACGACGAGGTTGCGGAAATGGAGGACGAGGTCGTTGCCCCGGACGAGGTCGGTCTCGAGATAGGGCAGGCCGCCGGCCAGCCCGGCGAGGAACCTGTTGTCGAACCGCCTCACCCACGCCCGGCCCTTGCCTGTGACCAATGTGCCCTTGCCGCTCGGGTGGCGGACCACCTTCAGCTCGGTGACGACGTCGACGACCCCCAGCCCGGGGACGAGGTAGCGGGTGAGCCCGCCGGACAGGACGACGTCGAATCGTCCGGTGACCAGGTCGACGAACAGGCCGAGCTTGCCCTTGAGCTTGTCGGACGTCAGGTTCAGCCCCTCGCCGGTCAGGGCCTTGCCGGTCACCTTGAGAAGGCCCTCGACCCGGAGGTTGGCGAGTATCCCGCCGGCGACGTCGCCCACCCCGGTCACCCGCCGGGCGGACATGACGATGGGCACTGACACGGGGGCTTTCGAGAAGCGGCCGCGACCCTGCGCCCAGACATGCTCGAAGCCGGTATTATCGAACTGTATCCGGGGGCTGGTCAGGCGGTAGGCGAAGGCGAAGCTCCTGAAGGGGCCGTTGAAAAGGGCGACCAGCCGGACCTTCTGCCCGGTCATGTTCGGGAACAGTGCTTTCGGCTGCAGCAAGTCGGCGCCGAGGCGCAGGTCGCGGAACCGGCTTCGGGCGAGGTCGACCGTTCCGGTCGCGACCACGCTCAACGCCGGCGAGCGAAGAGCGAGCCGCCCTTCGAGCTGGCGGTCCTGGAGCGAGGCGTTGCCGGCCACCTGGACCACCGGCGCGGTCAGCCTCGCTTTCTTGCCCTTCCAGAACTGGGCCGGAGCGATCCGGCCGGCCAGGCTGTAGCGGCCGTTCTCGGCGCGAAGCCGAAGGTCGGCGGTTCGGCGGCCGGAAAGGTCGAGCCGGGCGATGCCGTTCCACCGAGCCCAGCTTCCGTCGCCCTCGACCGTGAGTGCGATCGGCCGACCGCTGCCGACCAGGGCCCCGGCGACTCCGCCCGCGGGCGAAGCGAGCCTGACGTCGAGGTCGAACCGGTCGCGGTCCGGCTCGGCGTCGAGGAGGAGCGACAGCCGGTCGCCGCCGTCTTTGACCGCCGCCTCGAGGTTGACGAGCGCCCGGCCGGAGCGGACGTCCGCCTCGCCCGACAGGCTGGCGACCCGCTCCCGCCCGGTCACCGCCCTGCCGATCCTGAGCTGGGCGACGTCGAGACGCCCGACATGGATGTCGAAGCCGGGGAGGACCGGTCCCGGCCGGTCGCTGGGCCTCATCTTCGGCAGGCGGTGAAGAGCGGCGAGGTCGGCCTCGAGCCGGTGGATGACGAGTCGGTCGGCGACCCAGCCGAGCGGGTTCCAGTCGACCTCGATCAGGGGCGATTCGGCGAACAGGCCGTTGGGATCGTAGAGCCTGACGTCGCGAAGCCGGGTGTCGCTCCAGATCGAGCCTTCGATTCGGCCGATGTGGATCCTGAGGCCCGAATTGGGCGCCATCGCCGCGATCCGGTCGGCGATGAAGCGGTGGCCGGCGCGGGTGTCGAGAAGCACGGCCAGCGATGCCGCCAGGAGGGCGAGGGTGAGGGCAAGGCCCACCGCCCACTTCGCAAGCCGGGACAGCCAGCGGCGGTAGCGCCGGCGCGGGGGCGGCTTCGGGATATCCCCGGCTTCGTCCATCAGAAGGCCTGGCCGAGCGAGACGTAGACCGCCACCCGGGAATCGCCGCTGCGCGGGTTGAGCGGAGTCCCGACGTCGACCCGGATCGGCCCGAAGCGCGTGTGGTAGCGCACTCCGATCCCGGCGCCGAAGCGCAGATTGTCGAACTTGGGAAGAGGCGAAGTCGAGACGTTGCCGCCGTCGATGAAGGGGACCACCCCCCAATTGCCCCGGCGGATCCGCGCCTCGACGGCGAACTCGGTGACGCTCCGCCCGCCGATCGGGTCGTCGAAGACGGGATCGCGCGGACCCAGCCTCTGGAAGCCGTAGCCTCGGACCGAGCCGCCCCCGCCGGCGTAGAATCGCCGCGACGGAGCGATCCGGTCGCGGCCGGCGCCGAGGATGGTTCCGAGCCGGATCCGGCCGGCCAGGGTGACGGTCGGAGTGAACGGCTGGTAGAGGCTGGCGTCGACCTGGGTCCGGGCATAGCCGAAGGTGCCGGACTGGAGCGACGCCTCCGGGGAGAGCCGGAAGGCGAGGCGATAGCCGGTCGTCGGGTCGAGCAGGTCGTTGGACCCGTCGTAGCTCAGGCTTGCCGGCAGTGCGCCGATGAAGAAGGTTCGGCGGCGGGTCGCGGCGCTTTCCAGGTCGACGTCCTGCTCGTCGGTCGCGACCAGCTCGGCCCCCGCCGACCAGGTCCATTTCTTCTGCCAGATGAGGTTGGTCTGCCGCTCGATCGAGCCCGACAGGATCGTCGTCCGGGCGTCGTAGGCGGCCCGGTCGATGTGGCTGACGGCGAATTGCGCGGTCAGGACCTGGTCGCGGCGACGGAAATTGTTGCGCCTGAGGACGACCCCGAGAAGCTGTTCCTGCGTGCCGAGGACTCCGCGGAAGGTGACCGCGCCCTCGGGCGGAAGAAGGTTGCGGTGCTGCCAGCTCGCCTCGACCCTTATTCCCTCGCCGGTGCCGAAGCCCGCCTGGCCGGCGATCGTCCGGATCGGAGCGCGCTCGAGCGAGACCGAGAGGTCGACGCTTCGGTCTTCCCCCGCCACCGGCTTGATCGCGACCGTGGAAACGAGCCCGGTGGCGATCAGCGCCCGCCGCAGGTCTTCGAGCAGGGCGGCCTCGAAGGGAGCGCCCGGCTTCCAGCGGGCGATCCTCTGTATGTGACCGGCGCTGAACAGGGGCCGGCCCTCGACCCGCACCCGGCCGAACCGGCGGCTCCCGTTCGGATCGACCGGTAGGGTGAGGGTGGCGGTCCGGGTCGCGTAGTCGAGCGCGATGTCCATTTCGCCCAATTCGGCGAAAGCGTAGCCGCGCTTGCCGAGCTCGACCCGAAGGGCCGCTTCGCCGGCCGTGACCCGGGCCGCGTCGACCGGTTCGTCCGCCGCCACCGCGAAGGCCTCCCGAAGGGCCGCGGCGTCCCCACCGGCCGAGTCGATTCCCGGCAGCTTCACCTCGGCGAAGCGATAGACGGGGCCGGGCTCCGCCTCGAGCGCGACTGTCACTTCGCCGCCGGCCGCCGTCCCCTCGACCCGGGTTCGGACGAGGGCGTCGTAATAGCCGCGGGCGCGGAGCAGCTCGGCCAGCAAGTCGGCATCCTCCCGCGCTCGGCGGTCGATCTGGGCGGCGTTGGCGGGGTCCTTGCCGTTCTTGGCGAGGGTCGAGAGAGAATCGAACGGCAGCCGGATCGCCGCCTCGGTGTCGGGATCGAGGCCCTCGATCCGGACGGTGTAGCGGCGCTCGGCCGCCGGGTCGGCGATCCCGGTCTCGGGCCTTTCGGCGATGGGCTCGTCCGAGCCCTGCTCCATGTCCGGCCAGTCGACGCCCAGGCCCGGCAACGGGTCGAGCGGGGCGGAGGGATCGAGCGGGGGCAGATCGAGCGGATCCCCGGGCGACGGCTGCTCCTGTGCGAGCAGCGCCCCTGGACAGGCGCAAAGCAAAAGGGCGGCCAGCGCGGCCGACACCCCCCGCCCCGCATCGAGTTGAAACATGGGGCGAATCTAGCGGCGGCGGGAGGGTGCCGCCAGCCGTAAGATTGCGGTGGTCACCCGTCATTGCGAGGAGCGCAGCGACGAAGCAATCCAGGCCGTGCCGGTGAAGATGCGTAGGTTGCCGCGTCGCTACGCTCCTCGCAATGACGAGAGCGCTAGTGAACCGGCCCCGAGACCCCCTCGTCGCGCATAAGCTCGATCATCCGCCCGACCTCGCGCCAGCGGCAGAAATGGACGAGATTGCCGAGGTCGCGGCTCCGGTCCGCGCGAAGGGCGGCCTCCGACCCGGCATATTGGCCGAAACGCTCGATCAGCTGCGCCGCCTCGGTGAAGGCGGCCGGCGCGAATGCAGTTGGCTGAAGCAATCTTTCCCCCGATTTTTCCCTGCCCCGGCTTCTAGCGGCAAGGAGTTTCGAAACCGCGCAGGGTGATGCTTGACGGGGGATTCACTACAAAAATCCTCCCCTGCATTTGCAGGGGAGGGGGACCATGCAAAGCATGGTGGAGGGGGCCTTTTCGGACTCTCGAAGAGCCCCTCCACCGCGCTTCGCGCGGTCCCCCTCCCCGAGAAATTTCGGGGAGGAATTGAGTAGCCGGCCCCTTCCTGCCAAAGGACCTTCCATGTCGCAGCCAACTCGATCCAGCCAGGCGGCGGGCTTCATCCTCGCGATGAGCATCCTCGCCGGAGCCGTGGCGGGGGCGATCGTCGGGCAGCCGAGCATCGGCTTCCTCGCCGGCCTGGGCACGGGGGTCGCGATCGCTCTTCTGTTCTGGCTCGGCGAGCGCCGGCGGTAGAAACCCGTCATCCCGGCGAAAGCCGGGACCTCAGGTCATTTACGCACAGTGGGTCTCCCCGAGGTCCCGGCTTTCGCCGGGATGACGGAGGGTCTTCCCGACAATTTCATCCGTTTTGGTAGGAACTTTCCTAGACAAATAGGAAATCCGAGTACATACCAGGAACATATGACGAACAGCGATTCGCAGGGGAGTGTCGGTGAAATGGTCTTTGCGGCGCAGGATAGAGCAGTTCCTGAAGCGCACTCGGATATCGCCCACCCGGCTGGGACTGGATGTGGCGGGCGATCCCAAGCTCGTCTTCCTGATTCGGCAAGGCCGGGTCCCGAGGCCGCGGATGGAGGCCAGGATATTGGCCTATATGGACAGGATCGATCGCGAATCCGGGGACCCTCCGGCGAGGACCGTGCTTCGCCGCCGCGGCTGACCGACGCCTCGACCGCGTTTCTACAGGCGATCCGAGTCCAGGTCGTCCACTTTGCCGGCTTCGCGCTCGAGGAAATCCGCACCCGCCGCTGGGCGAGCGTGACTTTCCAGGGCGCTCGCCACGAGCTCGCTTTTCGGCTCGAAGGGGAGGGGGCCGAAGAGGCGGCGGCCCGCTTCCTGAACGGCCTCGACGCCTGCAACTTCAGCCTTCGCGGCCATCTCCTCGCGGACCTGTCGCTGGTGGCCGAAGAGCGGCGGCCGGGCTTCGCCCGAATCCGTCTCGACGCACTGACGGTGGAAGAGAAGTGAGCGCCTCAGCCGCCGGTGGAGGCGATCTTCTGCAAATCGTTGATCGCGCTTCGAAGGCGATGGCCCACCTTTTCCTGCTCGGGCTGGCCTTCCTCGACCGGCGGCAAATCGGCGGCGGCGGGGAGGGCCTGGCGCTTGCGCGACAGCCCGAACTCGATCCGGTTGACCAGCTGGGACAGCGACTGGTCGCTTTCCTCTTCGGCTTCCGGCAGCTGCGCGGCGAGCCTGGAGATCGGGACCGGTTCGGCCTGGGATTGCGGCGTCCACTCGGCCTGACGCTCGGCTTCCGGCTCCGATTCGGACCATTCCGGCTCCGGCGAGGTCGATTGGGGCTCCGGCTCGTCCCGATGCGCCTGGGCTGCGGCGGGCTCGGCCTCCACTTCGGCGCCGGGCACGGCCTCTACCTCGGCCTCCACCTCGGCGACCGGCTCGGCTTCCGGCTCGGCTTCCTCAGCCTGCGGAATTATGAAGGCCGGGAGCGGGCGGGGCTCGGCCTCGGCGAATCCGGGCTCCTCGGCGGCCGCGGCTTCCGGAAAATCCTCGAGCTCGAGCGGCTCGCCGAGATCGCGGGCGAGCAAGGGGCGTCGGGCGGGCGCGTCGGGGTGGGCATCGGCCCGCCGCAGCTTGGGCGCTTCCGACTGCGGCTCCGCCTCGGGCCTGCGGGCGGCCGGCGCTCTTCCGAGCAGGGCCATCAGCCCCCAGACCGCGGGGAAGGTGATCAGCGAAGCCGCGCCCATGGCGGCGAGGCGCGCCGTCTCGCCCAGAGGCGGCTGGGCCGCGGGGACGAAATCCGGGAGGCGGCTGGCCTCGACGAGACCGGAAAAGAGCGACTCCGGCATCGCGAAGGCGACGAAGCCCGCCGAAACCGCGGCAAGCCCGGCAAGCCCCGCGTCGAATGCGCGTGCGCCTAGAAAGGAGAGTTTCGACATCAGACCGCCTTGCCCGTGAGCTTTTGGTAAGCGGGTATGTAACTGGAAATATTTGACGACCAGTTACGATCCCGCCGGACGAACGCCTGCGCCGTGTCGCGCCTCTCGTCCCAGCGGGAGCGATTGGCGAACAGGGCGTCGAGCGCATCGGTGAGAGCCTCCGGGTCTCCAGCCGGGAACAGCGTCCCGGTGACCCCGTCCTCGATCAGCTCGCGATGGCCGCCGACGTTGGAGGCGACGACCAGCTTGCGCTGCGCCATCGCCTCGAGCGGCTTCAGGGGAGTCACCAGCTCGGTGAGCCGCATGGCCTTGCGCGGGTAGGTGAGGATGTCGATCAGGCTGTAGTAACGGTCGACCTCGTGGTGGGGGACCCGTCCGGTGAAATGGATCCGGGCGCGGGCCGGCGAGGCTTCGGCCTGCGCCTTGAGCGCCGCCTCCATGGGCCCTCCGCCGACGAGGAGGAGATGCGCCTTGGGACGCTTCTCTAGGAGCAGCGGCATCGCCGCGATGAGGTCGTCGAGCCCTTCATAATCGTAGAAGGAGCCGATGAAGCCGACCACGTCGGCCCCCGCGAGGCCGAGCTTGCGGGCGAATTTGAGGTCGGCGGCGAGCGGGTTCCCGAACAAAGTGAGATCGACTCCGTTCGGGGCGACGATGATCTTCTCCGCCGGGATCCCCCGGCCGACCAGATCGCGCCTCAGGCCCTCGCAGATCACCGCGACCCCGTCCGCCCGCCGCGCGGCCCAGGTTTCGAACATTCGGATGAGCCGGTAGCGGGCCGAGCCTTCGCGCCCGGTGCCGTTGCCGACGGCCGCATCCTCCCAGAAAGCCCGGATCTCGTAGATGAGCGGCAGGCCCCGGCGCTTCGCCACCGGCAAGGCGGCCAGAGCGTTGAGCACGGGCGAATGGACGTGGAGCTGGTCCGGCTTCCATTCCGCCGCGAGCGAGTCCAGCCGGGCCTCGAGCGCCTTGATCTCGCGCCATTCGCGCAAGGGAGAGGGCGCCGGGGCCGGCCTCGGGGTCCGGAAGAAATCGATTCCCTCGATCGTCTCGGGATCCGAGCCGTCGCGGAAATGGCGAGCTCCGGTGAGGCACGCCACCTCCATCCCCCGCGCCTTCTGCGCGGTGACGATCGCGCGGGTGCGGAAGGTGTAGCCGCTGTGGAGCGGGAGGCTGTGGTCGAGCACGTGGAGTATGCGCATGCCCACCGCTCTGCCACAATCAGCTTAACGGCCCGTCAACCGCAGTGCGCTAGCTGGATCTCACGGTTTGACGGCCAGAGCTTCTCCTCTCCCGCGAAGGACGGGAGAGGGGCTTCACCGGTAAAGGACGCTTATGAAGACCAGGATTGCAATCATGCTCGGCCTGGCAGCCACCGCAGCCGGCCCGCTCGACGCCCGGCCCTCCGGCCCCTTCACGGTGGCCGAGACCGGCCGGTCCTTCGCAACCCTCCAGGAGGCGGTGAATTCGATCGGCGGCGGAAGCGGCACGATCCGGGTCGCCTCGGGGCGCTACCGGGATTGCGCGGTCCAGGAAGCCGGACGGATCGCCTACGTCGCGGAAAGGCGGGGCGAGGCGGTTTTCGACGGCGGCGCCTGCGAGGGCAAGGGAACCCTCGTCCTCAAGGGCAAAGGCGCCCGGGTCGAGGGGCTGGTCTTCACCCGGGTGCGGGTCCCCGACGGCAACGGCGCCGGAATCCGGCTCCAGGAGGGCGACCTCGACGTCTCCTACTCGATCTTCTCCGACGGCGAATCCGGAATCCTGTCCCACAACGGCCCGCCGGGCTCGGTCCGGGTCGACCATTCGACCTTCACCGGCCTGGGCGAGGGGGACGGGGTCCATTCGATCTACATCGGCCATTACGGAAGCCTCCGGGTCACCAACTGCCGCTTCGAGCGCGGCCGGGGCGGCCATTACGTCAAGAGCCGGGCGCCTCGGATCGAGGTGCTGGCGAGCAGCTTCGACGACAGCGGCGGGCGCCGGACCAACTATCTGATCGACCTGTCCAACGGCGCCGCCGGCCGGATCGCCGGAAACGTCTTCGTCCACGGCACCGGCAAGGAGAATTACACGACCATGATCTCCGTCGCCCCGGAAGGCACCGAGAACCGCTCCGCCGGGCTCGTGGTGGAGGACAATGTCGCCTCGGTGGCTCCGGGCTTTCGCTGGTCCACCGCCTTCGTCGGCGACTGGAGCGGCGAGCGGCTCGATATCCGGAACAACCGGCTCGGACCTAGAATTGAAACGTTCGCGAAGCGCTGACATGTCCACCCGAGTCCTCCTGACCGTCGATACCGAGCTGAAGTGGGACTGGCGCGATTCCTCCTGGCAGGAGAATCTGGCGCTCAGCTTCGACCCGGCCGGAGTGGGCGTTCGCTATCAGCTCGCCCGGCTTGCCGCGCACGGCCTCAAGGCCTGCTTCTTCGTCGACCCGATGCCGGCCCTCGTTTACGGGATCGAGCCGATCCGGCGGATGGTCGAGCCGATCCTCGCGGCCGGACAGGAGGTCCAGCTCCACATCCATCCCTCCTGGGCCGATCCCGCGCACCCCGTGTTCGAGCTGACGGGCCTCGACCGGCCGGCTCAATCGTCCCTGATCCGGACCGCTCGGGACCTACTGATCGAAGCCGGCGCTCCCACTCCGATCGCCTTCCGGTCGGGAAGCTATGCCGCGGACCTAGCCACCCTGGAAGCGCTGGCACCGCTCGGGATCCGCTTCGACAGCAGCCACAACGGAAGCCACCATCCCGATCCGAGCGCCCTCCCGCTCGATCCGCGCCGGATCGCTCCGGCCCTGCTCCAAGGCCTGGTCGAGATCCCGGTCACCCAGATCGAGCAGCGCCCGGGAAGCCTTCGCCATCTCCAGATCTGCGCGGTCTCGTTCGGCGAGATGCGGGCGGCCCTGGTCCATGCCGCGGACGAGGAGCACCCGGTCGTCGCGATCGTCGGCCACAGCTTCGAGCTCGCGACCCGCGGCGGGAAAAGGGCCAATCCGGCGCTCGTCCGCAGGTTCGAGAAATTGTGCGGCTTCCTGGCCGAGGAGAGGGAGCGCATGCCCACCGCCTTCTTCTCGGACCTGGGCGATTTGCCGCTCGACTGCGAGGCGATTCCGCTGCGCTCAGGCGCCGTACGAACCGCTGCGCGCATGGCTCAGCAAGCGTGGGCCAATGCAGTGCATGAGCGCACGTTTTGAAGCGACCCGTCATTGCGAGGAGCGTAGCGACGAAGCAATCCAGCGGGAGACGCCGTGCTGGATTGCTTCGCTTCGCTCGCAATGACGGTGCTTCGCTCCAATGACGGAGCGGCCTCTCGACGCAGCCAGGCTTAACGGCCCGTCAACCGCGCTCCTCTAGGAGCGGGGAATGAAGCGCGGGCAGGGACGGCTCCGATGATCGACAATTTCTCGCTCGCTCTCACTCACGGGCTTCTCATGCTCGTCGCGTGGCGCCTGCTTTCCCGAACCGATCTGGACGATGATCCCGCGCCCGGGGCGGAGCCCTCCGTCGCGAAACGGCGCAGCTGGATACCCGGCAGGGGCCGCCCGGATGCGTGACCTCTTCTTCGTCGCCTTCCTCCTGGGCGTTCTGGCGCTCGGCTTCCGCCGGCCGTTCCTGTTCGTGCTCGTCTATGCCTATATCGACACGGTCGCTCCGCAGCGCCTCTCTTATTACCTGCTCAACAGCCTGCCGCTGTCCATGTATGTCGCCTGCCTCGCCTTTGCGGGCTGGCTGCTGGTCGAGAAGAAGGACGGCCTGCGCTTCGGGCCCCGCCAGGGGCTGCTGGCGGCGCTGCTCTGCTACAGCTTCTACACGACGTCGAACGCGGACTTCCCGATCGCGGCGGCGGAGAAGTGGGACTGGGCGTCGACGTCGCTGGCCTTCGCCATCTTCCTGCCTTTGACCTTGCGCTCCAAGCTTCGGCTCGAGGCTTTGCTCCTGTTCCTGACCCTTTCGGCGGCCGCCATCATCATCGTCGGGGGCCTCAAGACGGTGGCGTCGGGCGGCGGCTACGGCGTGCTGAACCTGATGGTGACCAACAATTCGAATCTGTACGAGAGCAGCACCATCTCGACGATCGCGATCGCGATCATCCCGATCATCCTTTGGCTCGCCAGGTTCGGAACGGTCTTCCCGACCGATTGGCGGGTGAAGGCGTTCGCCGCCGGGCTGATCTTCGCCTGCCTGCTGATGCCGATCGGGACCGAGGCCCGGACCGGCCTCGTCTGCATCGCCGTGCTGGGCCTACTCACCCTGCGCGACGTCAAGCGCCGATTCCTCTACCTCGCCGGAGCGGGGCTGCTCGTCGTCGCCTCGGTCCCCTTCCTTCCCGACAGCTTCACCGGCCGGATGTCGACGATCCAGGGCTATGAGGGCGATTCGTCCGCCAAGGTCCGGCTCGCCGTCTGGGGCTGGACCTGGGACTATGTGCAGGAGCATCCGACGGGCGGCGGATTCGGCGCCTATCTGGGGAACAAGATCCAGGTTCGCACCGTCTCCACCGTTGACCATGGCGGGGTCCAGTCGATCGCCGCCCGGACCGAGATCGACCAGGGCCGCGCCTGGCACAGCGCCTATTTCGAGATGCTGGGCGAGCAGGGCTTTCCGGGCCTCATCCTCTTCCTGCTGATCCATATCGGCGGGCTGGTCAGGATGGAGGTCCTGCGGCGGCGCTACCGCAAGGCGGAGGGCGACAAGGCGTGGATCGCGCCGCTGGCGACGGCGCTCCAGCATTTCCAGATCATCTACCTCGTCGGAGCGTCCTTCGTCGCGATCGCCTACACGCCGTTCACGCTGATGATGCTCGGCGCCCAGATCGGCCTCGACAACCTCGTCGCCCGGCGCGAGCGGGCGGAGAAGCCCCGGGCCGCCTTCCTTCCAGCCGCCGACCGCGCCCGGGCCGGGACCGCTCCGGCATGAGCGGCGCTCCCGCCGAGCCGCGCCCGGACCTTCCGGCCCTTACCGGAATCCGAGGCCTCGCCGCCTGGTTCGTGGTCCTCTACCACATCCGGGTCGGAGCGGTTTCGTACCTGCCGGAGCAAGCGAGCTTCGTCCTTTCCAAGGGCTATCTGGCGGTCGACCTGTTCTTCATGCTGTCGGGCTTCGTGCTGTGGCTCAACTATTCGGACCGGCTGCGAAGGGACGGGTTGGGGGCAGTTCCGAAATATCTCGCCCGGCGCGTTGCGAGGATCTGGCCGCTCCACCTCTTCATCCTCGCCTTGACGGTGATCTACGCCTCCCTCGTGGCGGCGGCCGGAGAGCTCAACACGGTTCATTATCCGTGGCAGGAGCTTCCGCTCCACGTCCTGCTCGTCCACAATTGGGGCTTCACGAGCGGGCTGACCTGGAACGATCCCAGCTGGTCGATCAGCGGCGAGGCCGCGGCCTATCTGCTCTTCCCGATCATCGTCCTCGCAGCCGACTGGCGCAGGCTGTCGCCCGCCTGGGGGATCGCGGCGCTGCTGCTCCTCGCACTGCTGCTCTTCGGGGTCATGGGGTGGAACGGCGCGACGATCCTCGACCGCGACATACCGCGCTTCGGCCTGCTTCGGGCGGCGAGCGAATTCACGATGGGGACGATCCTGTGCGCCCTTTGGCAACGCTGGTGCGCGAGGCCTGGCCTGACGGTCGCGCTGGCCGGGGCGCTCGCCGGCGGGGCGCTGCTACTCGGCTTCGCAGGGGGGGCTCCCGAGACCCTGGTCGTGCCGCTGTTCCTCGCCGGGCTGCTGCTCGCCGTCGCGCTGACCGCCGACCGCGCCGGCAACCCGCTCGCCGCCCGGCCGATCCATTATCTGGGCGAGATCAGCTACTCGACCTATCTCGCCCACTTCCTCCTCTACATCGCCTTCAAGATCGCTTTCGTCGACGATCCGGCGAACGTTTCGCCGGCGCTGATCGGGCTGTTCCTGCTGCTGACGTTCCTGGCCTCGGTGGCGCTCCACCATGGGGTCGAGCGGCCGGCGCAGCGCGCGCTGAACAGGCTGTTCGACCGGCGGCTTTCAAGCCAGGCGATGCAGGCCGCGGCCTGAGCCAGAACCGTCGTCCCGGCGAAAGCCGGGACCTCGGGGAGACCCGCCGAGACTTTTCGTCCTGAGTCCCGGCTTCCGCCGGGATGACGGGGTGGGTCTCAGGGCGTCTCGAGCTCCGCCCCGGCCCTCTCGACCAGCGCGATCAGGGCCTCGGTGAAGGCGGGGATGTCGTCGGGATTGCGGCTGGTGACGATGTTGCCGTCGGTCACCGCCTCCTCGTCGACCACTTCGCCGCCGGCGTTTCGAAGGTCGGTCCGGATCGACGGCCAGCCGGTGACCCTGCGGCCGCGGACGACGTCGGCCTCGATGAGCAGCCAGGGGCCGTGGCAGATCGCCGCGACCGGCTTGCCGGACTGCGCGAAGGCGCGGATCGTCGCCACCACCTTTTCGTCCATCCTCAGCTTGTCGGGATTCTTGGTTCCGCCCGGCAGGACCAGTGCGTCGTAATCGCCGGCCTCGACCTCCTCCATGGTGCAGTCCACCTCGGCCGAGGCGCCGTTATCCCCCTCGATCTCGCCTTTCTCCAGCGAGGCGAGGGTGACTTCGGCGCCCCGCGCGCGGAGGATCCGCCGAGGCTCGAGCAGCTCGGAATCCTCGTAGCCGTCGGTCGCGATCATCAGGATCTTCGATTCGGAAATGTTCGGCATGTCCGGCTCCTTCGCCTCTTCAACAAAATGTCCGTGACGGCGTTCCCGGAACGAAGCGGCCTGGCGGGCGATTACAGCTGCCATGCTCTGCTTCGTCGACGATCGGAACCTGCCCGGGATCACCCGCAAGCGCCGCGGCCGCTACTGGCAATATTTCGGTCCCGACGGAAGCCGGATCACCGACCGGGAGGAGATCGAACGGCTGAACTCGGTGGGAATGCCCCCGGCCTACGACCGTTGCTGGTTCTGCCCCAAGCCCGACGGCCACATCCTGGCCACCGGCTACGACGCCAGGGGCCGAAAGCAATATCGCTACAACCCGGACTTCCGGCTGCAGCAGGAAGCCGCGAAATATGAGCGGCTCGCCGCCTTCGGCCGAGCCCTGCCCAGGCTTCGAAAGAAGGTGGAGGAGGATCTGGCCGGCAAGCCCACGGTCCGGGATACCGTCCTGGCCGCGGTGGTCAGGCTGATCGACGAGACCCGGATGCGAGTGGGCAACGAATCCTACGCGAAAGAGAATAAGAGCTTCGGAGCCACGACCCTTCGAAACCGTCACGCCAAGGTCAGCCGCGGACAGCTCAAGATCAGCTACACCGGCAAGCACGGGATCAAGCGCACCGTCACCATCGCCGACCGCAACCTCGTCCGGATCGCAAAGCGGACCCAGGACCTGCCCGGCCAGAACCTGTTCGAATATGTCAACGAGGACGGCTCGATCTGCCCGGCCACCTCGAGCGACGTCAATTCCTACATCAAGGACGCCATGGGCGACGAGTTCACCGCCAAGGACTTCAGGACCTGGGGGGCGAGCACGATCGCGTTCGAGGAAATGATCCGCCGCTACAAAAAGCACGGCAAGGTCAAGCTCAAGAGCGTCATCGAACCGGTCGCCGAGGCGCTCGGCAACACGGCGGCGATCAGCCGCAAATCCTATGTCCACCCGGCCCTCATCGAAGCGGCAAAGGACGCAGGCGCGATCGGCGAGCGGCCGCTGCCGCGCGCCTCCAAATATCTGAGCCCCGCCGAGCGCGGCCTCATCGAGTTTCTCGACGCCCTCCCGAAGGAGCAGGCAAAGGTGGACGAGAAGGGCAAAGTTCGCGCAAAGGCCGCCTGATGGCAGGCACCAATTCGAACTTCGCCGAGAAGAGCCAAGCGCTCGCCGGCGAGGCCCAGGCCTGGGTCAGCGGCAATATCGTGGGCATCCTCGTCGCGGCGGCGATCGGGACGGCCATCGCCCTCGCCATGCTCGCGGTGCGCCACCTCGGATGCAGGCTGCTCGGCCGGCTGGGCGACGACTCGCACTGGCCGGCGCTCTTCGGCCGGGCCCTGGCCAAGACCAAGATCTTCTTCATCGTCATGACCTCGGCGAATCTCGTTGCCGAGCACGCCGACACGCCTCCCGCCTTGATGAACGCCATCCACATCGGCTTCGTCATCGCGGCCTCGCTCCAGGCCGCGATCTGGGCGCGCGAGCTGATCCTCGGCTACGTCGCGCACCGCACCGGCGACCAGGAGCAGAGCACTCTGGCCTCGGCGATCGGGATCATCCGCCTTCTCGTGACGGTCACCCTCTTCGCAATCGCGATCATCCTCATCCTCGACAATCTCGGGGTCAACGTCACCGGCCTGATCGCCGGCCTGGGGATTGGCGGAATCGCCATCGGACTCGCCGCCCAGGGCATCTTCTCCGACCTGTTCGCGGCGCTTTCGATCATCTTCGACAAGCCGTTCCGGCGAGGCGACACGATCACCTTCGACGTGCATACAGGGACGGTCGAGCGGATCGGCCTCAAGAGCACCCGGATCCGCTCGGTCAACGGCGAGGAGCTGATCGTCTCCAACGCCGAACTGCTCAAAACCCGCCTCCAGAACATGACTCGGCTGGAGCGGCGGCGGGCGGTGATCGCTCTGAGCCTCGTCTATCAGACTCCGCCCGAAGTGCTCGCGAAGGTGCCCGCCGAGCTCGAAGCCATCGTCCGCCGACAGCCCCATGCCAGGTTCGACCGCGCCCACCTCGTCAAGTTCGCCCCCTCTTCGCTGGATTTCGAGCTCGTCTTCGTCATCGATTCCCCTTCGTTCGAAGACTTTCTGGACGAGCGCGAGGCCGTGATGCTCGACATCATGCGCCGTTTCGCCGAGCTCGGAATCCAGTTCGCCTATCCCAGCCAGGCCAGCTTCACCGCCGCCCCCGACGGTCGGCTGATCATGCCCTATCCGGACGGGGAGGGGGACGGGGTCTAATCGCAACGCGGCGACGCCCGTCATTGCGAGGAGCGAAGCGACGAAGCAATCCAGCGGGCCTCACCGGGCGGTAACTGGATTGCTTCGCTTCGCTCGCAATGACGGGGAGGGCTTCAGCCCGGTCTGGCCCTCACATAAGCGTTCAGAGTCGCGATCTGCGCCGCTTTCTCCGCCTCCTCGAGGAACGAACCCTCGAAGCTGTTCCTTGCCAGAGTCGCCAGCGCGTCGCGGCCCAGCGCGCCCGCCACGGCCCGGTAATTGTCGTTCACATAGCCGCCGAAATAGGCGGGGTCGTCGGAGTTGATCGTCGCCCTGAGGCCCGCCGCGAGCATCCGGTCGATCGGGTGCGCCGCCAGGTCGGCGACCACGCACAGCTTGTGGTTGGAGAGCGGGCAGACCGTCAGGGTCATCCGCTCGAGCGCGAGCCGCTCGACCAGCCTCGGATCCTCGAGCGACCGGTTGCCATGGTCGATCCGGTCAACCTCGAGGACGTCCAGCGCCTGCCAGACATAATCGGGCGGCCCTTCCTCCCCGGCATGGGCGACTCGCTTGAGGCCCCGCTCCCCTGCCGCCCGGAAGACCCGGGCGAACTTCTCCGGCGGGTGGCCGAGCTCGGAGGAATCGAGGCCCACCCCATCGATCCGGTCCAGCCACGGCTCCGCCTCGCGCAGGGTGGCGATGGCCTCGTCCTCCTCGAGGTGGCGAAGGAAGCAGAGGATGAGCTTCGAGGTGAGGCCGTGCCGTTCGAGCGCCTCGTCCATCCCGGCCAGAAGCCCGGCCATCACGACACCGAAGGGGACGCCTCGGGCGGTATGGGTCTGCGGGTCGAAGAAGATTTCCGAATGGGTGACTCGATCCGCGGCGGCGCGGTCGAAATAGGCCACCGCCAGGTCGCGGAAATCCTCTTCGGTCCGGAGCACGTCGGCCCCCCGGTAGTAGATGTCGAGGAAGTCCTGAAGGTTGGAGAAGCTGTAGGCGGCCCGAACCTCCTCGACGCTTCGAAACGGAATCTCCACCCGGTTGCGCCGGGCGAGCTCGAACATCAGCTCGGGCTCGAGGCTGCCTTCGATATGCATGTGCAGCTCGGCTTTGGGCAGGCCGGCGATGAAGCTGTCGAGGTCGGTCATGGGATCAGCGTAGCGGCTGTGGCCTAAACCGTCACGTCGTTACCCGTCATTGCGAGGAGCGAATCGACGCGGCAATCCAGCCTGCGTCCGACGCTGCACTGGATTGCTTCGCTGCGCTCGCAATGACGCAGGTTGCCCTACCTTGCGTCGCTAAAGCCCCACATCCTCAAGGCTCAGCAGCGTGGCATTGCCTCCCGCCGACGTCGTGTCGGTGCTCGTCACCCGCTCCGCGCAGAAGCGCGGGAGATAGTGAGGCCCGCCCGCCTTCGGCCCGGTGCCCGACAGGCCTTCCCCGCCGAAGGGCTGGGATCCGACGATCGCTCCGATCATCGACCGGTTGACGTAGAGGTTGCCGACCGTGGCCAGTTCCTCGACGGTTTCCGCCGCCCGGGCGATCCGGCTGTGAAGGCCCATGGTGAGTCCGAAGCCGGAGCGGTTGACCCGCTCGACCGTCTCGGCGAGCCGGCCGGACTTCCAGGTGGCGACGTGGAGGAGGGGGCCGAACCATTCCTTCTTCACGTCCTCGACCCGGTCGACCCGGATCAAGGTGGGCGGGACGAACAGGCCCTGGGCCGGCGCCTCCACCGTCTTGATCCAGAGCGCGCGCGTCTCCTCGCGATGAGTCATCAGCCGGTCGAAGGCGCCCTGGTCGATGACCGGCCCGACGTCGGTTTCGGGCCTCGACGGGTCGCTCACGACCAGCGCGTCCATCGCACCTGCAAGCATCTCGAGCGTGCGCTCGGCGATCTCCTCCTGGAGCAGGAGCACCCTGAGCGCCGAGCAGCGCTGGCCCGCCGAGCGGAAGGCGGAGGTGACGACGTCGACCACCACCTGCTCGGGGAGGGCCGTCGAATCGACGATCATCGCGTTGATCCCTCCGGTCTCGGCGATGAAGGGGATGATCGGCCGCTCGTCGTCGTTGAGAAGCTCGCGGGCGATTCGCTTGGCGGTCGCGGTCGAGCCGGTAAAGGCGATTCCGGCGATCCGCCCGTCCTCGACCAGGGCCGCGCCCATGTCCGGGCCGCCGGGCGCCAGCACGAGCACATCCTCGGGAATCCCGGCGCCGTGCGCGAGTCCGACCGCATAGGCCGCGATCTCGGGCGTCTGCGGCGCCGGCTTGGCGACCACCGAATTGCCCGCGACCAGGGCCGCGCTCACCTGGCCGAGGAAGATGGCGAGCGGGAAGTTCCACGGCGCGATGCACACCCACACGCCGCGGCCGCCCATCCGAAGCACGTTGCGCTCGCCGGTCGGCCCGGGCAGTTCGACGGGCTGCAGCCCCTTGCGCGCCTGGGCGGCGTAATAGCGGCAGAAGTCGACCGCCTCGCGGACCTCGGCGAGGGCGTCCGGGATGGTCTTGCGCGCCTCCTGGACGCAGATCCGCATCAGCGAGTCCCGCTCGCGCTCGAGCAGGTCGGCGAGGCGATCCAGGCAGGCGGCGCGCTCGTCGACCGGGCGGGCGTCCCAGGCCGGAAAGCCGGCGAGGGCGCGCGTGACCATGGAATCCGCTTGGGCTTTGCACCGGAGGGAGCCTTCGCCGGTCGAGGTCACTGCGGGCCTAAGCCCCTCCCCTCCAGGGGAGGAGTTGGGGGTGGGGCCTGTAGGCGCGGATGAGTCCGAAGCAAGCTCTCGGACGACATTCCGCACCCCAACCCCTCCCCTCAAGGGGAGGGGCTTTTGACCGCCGACCGCGTCCGCCACCCGAGCCAGTTCATCGCGATCGTTGAGATCCAGTCCCCGGCTGTTCGGCCGCTCGGGGGCGAAGAGGTCGCGGGGCAGCGGAATGGCCGGGTGCCTCGTCCCGCCGACGGCGGCGATCTTGACCACCGGATCGGCGATCAGGTCCGAATCGCTGAGCCGCTCGTCGGCGAGCTGGTGGACGAAGCTCGAATTGGCGCCGTTCTCGAGCAGCCGGCGGACCAGATAGGCGAGCAGGTCGCGGTGGCCGCCGACCGGAGCGTAGATCCGGGTCTGGTAGCCCTGCTCGCGGACTAAAGTCTCGTAGAGGCCCTCGCCCATTCCGTGCAGCCGCTGGAACTCGAAGTCGCGGCTGTCGCCCGCCCATTCCAGGATGGTGGCCACGGTCAGCGCGTTGTGAGTCGCGAACGCGGGGTAGATGTTCTTCGCCGCCAGCATGTCGCGGGCGCAGGCCAGGTAGGAGACGTCGGTGGAGGCCTTTCGAGTGAACAGGGGATAGTCGGAGAGTCCCTGCTCCTGGGCGCGCTTGATCTCGCTGTCCCAATAGGCGCCCTTGACCAGCCGGACCGCGATCCGTCTTCCCGTCGCCGCTCCGATCGAATCGGCCCAGGCGACGGTCGGCCGGCAGCGCTTTCCGTAGGCCTGGACGGCCATTCCAAGGCCGTCCCAGCCCTTGAGCGACGGAAGGCCGGCGACCGTCTCGATGATGTCGAGGCTCATCTCGAGCCGTTCGCTCTCCTCGGCGTCGATGGTGAAGGCGATTCCCGATCCTTTGGCCAGAATCGCGAGCGCCTCGACCTGCTCGATGAGGTTCGGGACGCAGCTTTCATACTGGGTCACCTCGTAGCGCGGGTGAAGCGCGGAAAGCTTGACCGAGATGCTGTGGCCGCGATCCGCGACCTTTCCGACCGCCCGGATCGCCCCCTCGTAGGACTGGAAGTAGCGCACCGCGTCGGGAAAGGTCCGGGCCGCCTCGCCGAGCATGTCGAAGCTTGCGGTGAAGCCGGCATTCTCGCGCTTCTCCATTCGCCGGATCGCCTCGTCGATGGTCCGGCCCATGACGAAGATCTCGCCCATCAGCCGCATCGCCGCGCCCACCGCCTGCCGGACGAACGGCTCGCCCGCGCGGGAGAGGAGACGCTTGAGGGCGCTCGCCTGCTCGGTCTCGCTGACCAGCGCCCGGCCGATCACCAGCCCCCAGGTCGCGGAGTTGACCAGGGTCGAATGCGACTTGCCCTTGTGGGAGCGCCAGTCGGCATTGCCGAGCTTGTCGGCGATCAGCTGGTCGGCGGTCTCCGGGTCGGGGACTCGAAGGAACGCTTCGGCGAGGGAGAGCAGGGCGATTCCCTCGGACGTGTTGAGCCGATATTCCTGAAGGAACTGGTTTACCCAGCCCGACGACTGGGCGGCTCTAAGCTCGCCGAGCATCGCCAGGGCCCGGTTTTCGACCCGGCGCCGCGAATCGGAATCGAGCGCGGCGTCGCGCAGCAAAGGCTTCAGCACCTCGGGCTCGCCGGCCCGATGCAGCTTCCTGAGTTCAGAGCGCGCGGATGCCGTAGCGTCCGCCATTTTCCTGGTCCCCGCGGGGCTTGAGTCTGCCATCGGCTGCGCTCTAGACGGCCTCCATGCCTATCGCCAGTATCGAAGACATCCAATCCAGGGTCGGAAGCGAGATCGGGGTCTCCGACTGGATCCTCGTCGACCAGGGCCGGATCGACTCCTTCGCCGAAGTGACCGAGGACCGGCAATTCATCCATGTCGACCCGCAAGCGGCGGCGCAGACTCCGTTCGGAGGCACCGTCGCCCACGGCTTCCTCACCTTGTCGCTGCTCAGCCGAATGGCCGCCGATTCGATGCTCCGGCCCGCGGACGTGAAGATGGGAGTCAATTACGGCTTCGAGCGGGTGCGCTTCATGGCGCCGGTGCGGAGCGGCAAGCGGATTCGCGGCCGGTTCACGCTGGCGCGTTTCGAGGAGAGGAATCCGGGCGAATGGCAGTTCGTCCACACCGTCACGGTCGAGATCGAGGGGGAGGAGAAGCCCGCCCTCGTCGCCGACTGGATCGGGCTTATATTCGTTTGAGGAAAATCCTCCCCGAGATTTCTCGGGGAGGGGGACCGGGCGAAGCCCGGTGGAGGGGTTCTTCGGGTCACAAAGGCCCCTCCACCACCCTTCGGGTGGTCCCCCTCCCCTGCAATGCAGGGGAGGACTTGATTAGAAAGGAACAACAATGGCCACCCGCGAAGCCGTCATCGTCTCGACCGCCCGAACGCCCATCGGCAAGGCCTATCGGGGTGCGTTCAACGCCACTCCGTCGCCCACCCTCGCCAGCTATGCCATCAAGGCCGCGGTCGAGCGGGCCGGAATCGATCCCGCCGAAGTCGACGACGTGATCATGGGCGCGGCTCTGCAGCAGGGCGTCCAGACCACGATCGGGCGCACCGCCGCGCTCCGCTCGGGCCTTCCGGTCACCGTCTCGGGAATGTCGCTCGATCGTCAATGCGCCTCCGGCCTGATGGCGATCGCCACGGCCGCCAAGCAGGTCATCGTCGACCGGATGCCGATCTGCGTCGCCGGCGGAGTCGAGAGCATCTCGATGGTGCAGACTCCGGAGATGCGGGTCGGGCCGGACCCGGAGCTGCTCTCGATGCACAACGGCGTCTACATGCCGATGATCCAGACCGCCGAGGTCGTCGGCAGCCGCTACACCGTCAGCCGCGAGCGGCAGGACGCTTACGCCCTGCGCTCTCAGCAACTCACCGCCAAGGGCCAGGCCGAAGGCAAGTTCGACGACGAGATCGTGCCCGTCACTGCGAAGATGATGGTCAAGGACAAGGAGACCGGGGAGATCTCGATGAAAGAGGTCACTCTCACCAAGGACGAGGGCAACCGGCCGCAGACGACTCTCGAGGATCTGCAGAAGCTTCAGCCGGTCATGGGCGAGAAGGCGATGATCACGGCCGGCAACGCGTCTCAGCTTTCCGACGGCGCCTCGGCCTGCGTGCTGATGGAAGCCGGCCTCGCCGCCGAGCGCGGTCTCCAGCCGCTCGGCCGCTACGTCGGAATGGCCGTCGCCGGAACCGATCCGGACGAGATGGGGATCGGACCGGTCTTCGCGGTGCCCAAGCTCCTGAACCGCTTCGGCCTCTCGGTCGACGATATCGGCCTGTGGGAGCTGAACGAGGCCTTTGCGGTCCAGGTCCTCTACTGCCAGGATCGCCTCGGAATCCCGGACGACCGGCTCAACGTCGACGGCGGCTCGATCTCGATCGGCCACCCCTACGGGATGTCGGGCGCCCGGATGACCGGCCACGCTTTGATCGAGGGCAGGCGCCGCCGAGTCAGATATGTCGTGGTGACGATGTGCGTCGGCGGCGGAATGGGCGCGGCGGGATTGTTCGAGGTCCTGTAGGCCGTCATTGCGAGCGAAGCGAAGCAATCCAGCGGCTCAGGCGCCGGAACTGGATTGCTTCGTCGCTTCGCTCCTCGCAATGACGACTTTCGGTCGTCACTTCGCGTAGAGCGCCGCCTCGGCGGCCCGCCGCCGGGTCAGCCCGGGCAGCACCTTGCCGGCCGCCTTGTTCCACCGCGCGAACTCGGCGGCGGCGCCCTTGTGGTCGCCGGCCTTGTGCTTCTTCAGAAGCGTGCTCGCCGAAAGATTCCCCACCCCGACATTGTAGGCGAAGCTCACCATCGAATCGAACTGGTTCTGGGTCGTGGGCGTTCCGGCGAGCAGCTTGCTCACTTTCTGGGCGAATTCGGCGAGATGCTCGGTGAACCGCTCGTCGCACTGCTTCTGGGTCCACACGACGCCCTTCTTGATGTCCGGACCGGTCGATCCCCAGCCGATCGTCCAGGGATCGCCGCCC
Organism: Allosphingosinicella sp.; assembly: GCA_036388065.1. Taxonomy (GTDB): domain Bacteria; phylum Pseudomonadota; class Alphaproteobacteria; order Sphingomonadales; family Sphingomonadaceae; genus Allosphingosinicella. The sequence goes on along the minus strand of DASVSP010000005.1, from coordinate 15,352 downwards.
GACCCGGGGTCGGGATAGGCCATGAAGGACCCGTCCGGCTGCTTCTTGGCGCAGCCTTCGAATTGCTGGATGAGCTTCGTGCAATCCTGTCCAGGCGTCATTTCCATCTCCCCCATGAGTCGCGATTATCGGATATGATCGGGTTTCAATCCGTCCTCAAGCGTTCGCAACCCGCCGCCGCTTCCACCGTTGTCCCCTCGAAACGAAGGAGGTCCCGTCAATGCCCGTCTCGAGTCTGACCCTGGTGGAGCGAATCGCCCGAGTGCTGGCCGGCCGCTACCACAGCATCAACGCCGACGGCGACGATCCCTCGGCCGGTCCCAACGTGGACGAAACCTGGCACGAATATGTTCCGGACGCGCTGTCCGTCCTTCGCACCCTGCGCGAGCCCGATCCGGTGATGGCCGCGGCGGGCGATCCCGAGGTCTGGGAGCGGATGGTCGAAGCCGCGCTCAACGTCGAAAGGGCGGTGGGCAACGCGTAAGCCGCCGTCATTGCGAGCGAAGCGAAGCAATCCAGAGCGGCTAAGGAGGCCTGTTGGATTGCTTCGTCGCTTCGCTCCTCGCAATGACGGGCCCAAGCCGCGAACCTGAGCGTTGCCCCGACATGCGAAAGGCCGCCCCTTTCGGGACGGCCTTTCCATTGTCAGCCGAAATGCGGCTTTAGATCTTCAGGCGCGAACCCCCGTGGAGGCTGCGCTCACCCGACCCGCCGCACGCGGCATTTGACAATGAGACATCAGACCACCTCCTTTCCGTTGTTGAACGATGCAAGGGAGATGGGAGGGGTCAAAGAAAGTTCAAGAGGGTCAGGAGGTTAACCCTAAAATCCTCCCCCGGATTTCCGGGGGAGGGGACCAGGCGAAGCCTGGTGGAGGGGTAATGGCGGAGGCCTCGTCAAATACCCCTCCACCACCCTTCGGGTGGTCCCCCTCCCCTGCGAATGCAGGGGAGGATTTCTCCCGGGCCGCCACCCTTCGACAACCCCCGCCCGAACCGATAGGAGGGCGAGCATGTCCAGCCTTCCTCCCTCCTCCCGCCGATGATCGCCAAGCTGCGCGGCCTGCTCGACGGCTTCGCCTCCGATCATGCGGTGGTCGACGTCAACGGGGTCGGTTACCTCGTCTTCGCCTCGACCCGGACTCTCGCCTCGCTCGGCCCGATCGGCGGCGAGGTCGTGCTCCACACCGTCATGCAGGTCAGCGACGACGACATCAGGCTGATCGGCTTTGCGTCGGGAGACGAGCGCGACTGGTTCCGGCTCCTGACCTCGGTCCAGGGCGTCGGAGCCCGGGTCGCGCTCGCCATCCTTTCGACCCTGCCCGGCGACGACCTCCACCGCGCGGTGGCGAGCGGCGACCATGCGATGATCGCCCGCTCCCCCGGAGTCGGCCCCAAGCTCGCCCAGCGCGTCGTCAACGAGCTCAGGGACAAGGTCGGGGCCCTGGCCCTCGGCCCGGCCACCGCCGCCTTATCCGCCGCTCCGGGCAGCGCCGCCGCCGACGCCGTCTCGGCCCTCCTCAACCTCGGCTTCCGCCCCGGCGAAGCCGCGGCCGCGGTCGGCAAGGCGGAATCGGAGCTCGGGCCCGAAGCCACTCTCGACGCCCTGGTGCGCACGGCCCTGAAGAAGGCGGCGAAATAACCCGTCGTCCCGGCGTAAGCCGGGACCTCGGGGAGACCCGCCGAGACTTCTCGTCCCGAGGTCCGGGCTTGCGCCGGGATGACGAAATCAATCTCACAATGTCAAAGAGCCGCAGTCACGAAAGCACGACTCGAATCTCTCAGATCGAGCCTCGAAAATCTCCTTCAAAAAAAGAACATAAAAAGAACCGTTTGGCGTCCGGCCGCTCCAGCCTCAAGCAAAAACGGCGGAGTCGGCGCTCGCCGGGATTTCGCCGCGGTCGAGGGCGCTCATTCGTCTATCGCCCCGAAGGCCTTCCACGTCCCGGGTGTTCCCGAAGCGACGCAGCTCCAGCCGACCATCCCGCCGGCCGTCGGCGCGCTGTTGAAGACGAGCTCGCCCTGCGCGTGGTAGCCGGCGGTCGGCGCCGCCGGGCCATAGTCGACATTGCGGGCGCTGGCCCCCTCGCCGACGAACAGCCGCGGGACATTCAGGACTCCCGGCTGAGCTTTGGACCGACCGCCGGTGAAGGTCGTCTTGGGACCCGTCATGGTGAGGTAAGTGCCGGGCTGGCCCTCGAGAAGGAAATAAGTGTCGATCCCGCCCCTCATCATGAACAGCGAGGGGTGAAGGGTTTCATGATTGATGGTCAGCACCCTCCCGTCGGACAGATTGGGAGAGAAAGCCGCCCGCAGCAGACCTCCGTCGTAAAACGGCTGGAAAGCAGTGAGCCCGCGAGGGTTGACCAGCTCGCCGTCTCCCCCCCCGAGACCTTTGATTTGCGTGCAGGTGCTCCAGGGGCTCAGCTCGCTTTGACCGCCGATCCAAACCTGCGGCATTGAGATTTGAGCAAAGGGCTGACCGTCGCTTTCCATATAGCACGCGGTCCACACGGTGTGACCGGCCTGGCTCGAGGCGCCGTAGGCGCCACCCTCCTTCCACGCCTGTCCGGCAGTCCATACCGGAATGTCCGACCTGTCCCCGGCACTCCATTCGTAGGGAACCCAAATCGCGGAATCAGTCCCCGGAACGGTTTTCGAAGCCGCCGCCCTCCGCCCGATGGCGACGTGATAATTGCGGTAGAGCAGAGTTCCCTCATAGGCCCATTGGTAGCCGTCGGCCTCGACCGGCGGGACGGCGGGGGCGGGAGTAGTATGCGTCGGTGCGTTAGCAGTCGTGCCGCCGCCCTGCTTCAACAGCCGATAACGCTTGCCCGCATGGGTTCGGTTCGTCCCCCAAAGCGAAATGGAGAGGGTCTGACCGACGCTCCAGGCCGCGACGGGATAGGCGCAGGCGGCGCCCCGGACGCCCATCTTATGCCCCCGGTGCGCGAGCCCCAGTCCGTTCCCCTCCGAATGATGGCCGGTGTGGCTGTTGCTGAGAAAGGCGTTGTCGTACAGGCCGAACTCGCCGTTTCGGGAAACATCGCAGCCGACCGTCACGCAGGTGTTGGCGTCCCCGTTCATCAGCCTGATCCCACACCCGCCATTGCCTCCGGCCTGGCAGTAGAGGATCCGGGTGCCGTTGGCGTTGTTGCTCGAAGCCCCGAAGCCGGTCTGGCTCTCGATCCGGATCCCGTCGCCCGGAAACATATTGGCGGTGCAACGGATGATGTCGCCTCGCACCACGGCGTGGATGCCGTGATGCCCGGTGCCGGCCGCCGCACGGCTGGTGCAGTAGATGTTTTCCAGGCGAAAACCGGCCGCCGCCGTGGTCGGCGGGTCTTCGAGGCCGTTCGCGTTCGTATTGGGCGAGTGGAACTGAAAGCCGGCCGTCTCGAAATCGAAATGCGTGGCGTAGCCGTGTCTGAGGGAATTGGATTGCCCCTCGAGCCAAAGCGCGCATTTGACGGCCCAGGGACGGGCGAAGCGGAAATGTCCTGCGGGTGCCGTGACTCTGATCGCCGCGGTGCCGGGCAGATCCGGCGTCGGGTTGTTGGCGAGGAGGTAGGCGAAGAGCTTCTCGACCGCCGCGCTGTTGGAGACGGCGAGAGAGTCGCGGTCCCCCGCGGCGATTCCGAAATCGGTGATGTCGAGAACCTGGTGGGCGGGCCCGGCGTCCGCGAGGGCGGCCTGGGCAGAGGCCGCCGCCGGAATCGACAGGGCCGTGGCCCCGGCCCCGGTGGTCACCAGGAATTCACGACGGTCCATTGTCTCTCCTTTGCCTGCCACCGCTCGGTGCGGCGGCGCAGAACCTAGCGCGTCCTCGTCCTCCCATAAAGCCGCTCGACAGGCCCGGCTCTTCGGCTAATGCTTCGGGAGTGGAGCAGGAGCGGATCATCGGCGGGGAAAGGCGGCCCGAGGATATCGACGCGGCCCTTCGTCCGAAGACTCTCGACGATTTCGTCGGCCAGAAGGCGGCGCGCGAGAATTTGCGGATCTTCATCGAGGCGGCGAAGAGCCGCGGCGACGCGCTCGATCACGTCCTCTTCTTCGGCCCGCCCGGCCTCGGCAAGACAACCCTCGCCCAGATCATCGCCCGCGAGCTGGGAGTGGGGTTCAGGGCCACTTCGGGCCCGGTCATCGCCAAGTCCGGCGATCTCGCCGCCTTGCTCACCAACCTCGAGGACGGCGACGTCCTCTTCATCGACGAGATCCACCGCCTCGCCCCGGCGGTCGAGGAGATCCTCTACCCGGCGATGGAGGACCGGGCGCTCGACCTGATGATCGGCGAGGGCCCTTCGGCCCGCTCGGTCCGGATCGACCTTCCCAAATTCACACTCGTCGGAGCCACCACCCGCCAGGGCCTGATCACGACTCCGCTCAGGGACCGGTTCGGGATTCCGGTCCGGCTCACCTTCTACTCGGTGGAGGAGCTCGAGCAGGTCGTCCGCCGCGCCGCCCGGCTGCTCGGACTGGCTCTGACCGAGGACGGTGCCCGAGAGATCGCCCGGCGCTCGCGCGGCACTCCGAGGATCGCCGGCCGGCTGCTCCGCCGGGTGCGCGATTTCGCCCAGTCGGGCGGCGCCGGGGAGGTCGATTCGGAGGTGGCCGACGGGGCTCTGACCCGGATGGAGGTCGACCAGCTCGGCCTCGACGCGATGGACCGCCGCTACCTCACGATGATCGCCGACCTCTACAAAGGCGGCCCGGTCGGGGTCGAAACCCTCGCTGCCGGCCTGTCGGAGCCGCGCGACACGATCGAGGAGGTGATCGAGCCTTTCCTCATCCAGCTCGGCCTCGTCGCCCGCACCGCCCGCGGCCGCTGCCTCAACGGCAAGGCGTGGACCCATCTCGGCCTGCCTCAGCCAAAGACGGCCCAGGAGGGCCTGTTCGATTGATATTGCGAAGGGGAAGTAAATGGATCCGCTGATTGAGAACTCTCCGTTCGCCCTGAGCCTGTCGAAGGGCCCTCCTTCATTTTCGGCCAAGCCGGTCCGGAGAAAGTGGGCTTCGACTAGCTCAGCCCGAACGGGGTGGGGCGTCGCCCTGGCGCTCGCCGCCGCCGCGCCCGGCTTCGCCCAGCCGCCCGCCGCTCCTCCGCTGGCCGCCGCGCCCGATTACCGTCAGGATTCCGCCTGGCTCTGCCTTCCGGGGCGCGCCGACGCCTGCGGCACGCCGCTCGCGACCACCGCCCTCAACGCCAACGGCTACGGCTCGACCGGCCAGGTGCTTCCCGACATGGCGGCGAAGGCCGACTGCTTCTATGTCTACCCCACCGTCTCGCGCGATCCGGGGATCAACAGCGACCTCGCTCCCGGAATGGAGGAGAACGGGACCGCCATGGTGCAGCTGGCCCGGTTCGCGAGCCTGTGCAGGACCTACGCGCCCGTCTACCGCCAGATCACCGCCACCGGCCTCTCGCGCGCTTTCACCGGCGAAGACGTGCGGCCTTACTTCGCGACGGCTTATTCGGACGTCCTCGCCGCCTGGAAGAATTTCCTGGCGACCCGCAACCATGGCCGACGGTTCGTCCTCATCGGCCACAGCCAGGGGGCGATCCACCTGCTCAAGCTCCTCCAGGAGGAGATCGAGGGCCAGCCGGTGGCGAAGAAGATGCTCTCGGCGATCCTGCTGGGCTGGGCGGTCGAGGTGCCTGAAGGCAAATCGGTCGGCGGAAGCCTCAAGTCCACACCGCTTTGCACGAGGGTCGGCCAGACGGGCTGCGTCATCGCCTACATGAGCTTCCGGGCCTCCGCTCCGCCGCCCCCGGACGCCTTCCTCGGCCGAGCCTCGAAGCCGGGAATGACGGCCGCCTGCACGAACCCCGCCGCTCTGCGGGGCGGCAAGGGGAAGCTGGACTCCTATTGGTTCACTCGGTCGGCGGTCGCTCCCGGCGCCCAGCCGGTCACCTGGTCGAGCCAGGGCGCGCCGCCCACGCCCTTCATCCGAACCGAGGGCCTCGTCACCGCCGAATGCCGGCACGACGGCCAGGCCGGCTACCTCGCCGTCGCCGAAAATGCCGATCCCCGCGACCGGCGGACCGACCGGATCCCCGGCGACGTCTATATCGCCGGGAAGCTCAATCCGGGCTGGGGCCTCCACCTCGTCGACATGAATGTCGCCCAGGGGGATCTGATCCGGCTGGTCGAAGCCCAGGCCGCGAAGAAGCGCTAATTCGTCATCCCGGCGAAAGCCGGGACCTCGGGGAGACCCGCAGAGCCTTTCCGGCACGAGGTCCCGGCTTTCGCTGGGACGACGTGCGACCCCCAACGCAAAATCGTCACGACTCCCCCCTTTGGGGTTGCCCCGGCGAATCCGCAGCCGATAGAGCGCCCGGCATGGGCGGGGACGGACCGAAGCCGGCGGACGGGATCATGCGGGGGGCGACTCACCTCTTCCCGCTGCGAGTCTATTTCGAGGACACCGACGTCGCCGGGATCGTCTATTACGCCAATTACCTCCGCTTCATCGAGCGCGCCCGCTCCGACATGCTCCGCCTGATCGGGATCGATCAGCGCGGCGCTCTCGAAGGCGGGGAGGGCGTCTACGTCGTCGCCGAGGTCGCGGTGAAGTATCGGGCGCCGGCCAGGCTCGCCGACGATCTGGTGGTGGTCACCGACATCGAAAAGGTGCGGGCGGCGACCGTCCTCATTCATCAGCGGGTCATGCGCGGGGATGAAATTCTCGCCGACGCCAAGGTGACCGCGGCCTTCCTCACTCCGGAAGGCCGTCCCAGGCGCCATCCGCCCGCGTGGGTCGAAATGTTCGAGCGGTTGCTGAAGGAAGGAAAAGCGTGAGCGGACCAGCGATGACCGGAGCGGACATGTCGCCCCTCGCACTGTTCCTTGAGGCGGACATCGTCGTCAAGGCGGTGATCGTCGGATTGCTGCTCGCCAGCATCTGGACCTGGGCGATCATCGTCGGCCATGCTCTTCGCCTTCGCCGGGCCTCGACCGGATCGAAGGCGTTCGAGCGCGATTTCTGGAAGGCGGACGACATCGACCGCTTCTACGAGACTCGCGGCAAATCCGACGTGCCGAGCGCCAAGGTCCTCGCCGCCGGAATCGCCGAGTGGCGCCGCTCGACCGGCGGCAAGGTGGTCGACCGCGAGGGCGCTCGCTCGCGCCTCGCGCTCGTCATGAATTCGGCTCTGACCGAGGAGGTCGACAGGCTGGCCCTCCGGCTCAACATCCTCGCGACGATCGGCTCGGTGGCGCCCTTCGTCGGACTGTTCGGAACGGTCTGGGGCATCATGCGCAGCTTCACCGCGATCGCCGGCGCCAACAACACCAGCCTGGCGGTCGTCGCCCCGGGGATCGCCGAGGCCCTGTTCGCAACCGCGCTCGGCCTGTTCGCCGCGATCCCGGCGGTGATCGCCTACAACCGGATGAGCTTCGGAATAAACCGCTTGGAGGCCGGCCTCCAGCGCTTCGCCGACGGCTTCCACGCGACCCTGAGCCGCGAGCTGGAGCTGGAAGGATGAGGGGGTTCGGAGGAAAATCCTCCCCGAGATTTCTCGGGGAGGGGGACCAGGCGAAGCCTGGTGGAGGGGTTCTTCGGACTCCGGTGAGCCCCTCCACCGCGCTTCGCGCGGTCCCCCTCCCCTGCAAAAGCAGGGGAGGATTTTAGCGATGGCCATGGGCCCGATCCTCGGCGGCCACCGCCGCGCCCGGCGCTCGCCGATGGCGGAGATCAACGTCACGCCCATGGTCGACGTGATGCTCGTGCTTTTGATCATCTTCATGGTCACCGCGCCGCTGCTCGTCGCCGGAGTCCCGGTCGACCTTCCGGACAGCAAGGCGGGGGCGCTCGACCAGGAGGCCAAGCCGGTCCAGATCTCGCTCGACGCGGCGGGCACGCTGACGGTGGACGAACAGCCGGTTGCCCCGGCGGACCTCGGCCGCCGTCTCGCCGCGATCTCGGCGGCCTCGAGCGAGCCCGGCGGTCCCCGCATTTTCCTGCGCGCCGACCGGGCCCTGGATTACGGCCGGGTGATGGCCGTGATGGGCGAGATCAACGCCGCCGGCCTTCGCAAGGTCGCCCTGGTCAGCACCCAGGGGCAGGACCGGTGATCGACCGGGCGGAAGCGGCCGGGCTGGGCGTGGCCACGATCGGCCATGTCGCCCTTCTCGTGCTGCTCTCCGTCGGGTTCGCCGCGACCCGCCTCCCGGCGCCGAAGAGCGATCCGATCGAAGTCTCGTTCGTCGAGGACGTGGCTCTCGAAAGCACCTCGCCTGCCCCGGCGGCGGAGGCGCCCGCTCCGCTGCTCGCGCCCGAGGAAGGTCCGCCCGCGCCCGCGATGCCGGCGCCGCCGCAGGTTCAGCCCGTCCCGCATTCCGAGCCGCTTCCCCGCGCCCCGGCACCGGCGCCGGTCCCCGCTCCCAGGCCCGTCGCCCGGCCGGCGCCGCCCAAAGCGGGCCCGGCCCCTCCGAAGCCCGCGCCTTCGAAGCCGGCGCCCTCGAAGCCCGCGGCAGCGAAGCCGGCGGCAGCGAAGCCTGCGCCCTCGAAGCCCGCCCAGGCCGCCCGACCGGCCGCTACCCGGCCCACGGGCCGCCTCTCGGGACTCCTGACCGGAGTTTCGGACCGGGCGAGCCCCAGCCGCTCGACAAGCCCGCCTGCCGCTGCGGCCGGGCCTGCGGTCGAGGCTTCGCTGGTCGCCGAGGTTCGGCGGCAGCTGAAGCCGCATTGGCAGCGCGCGGTCCCGTCCGGGGCCGACGCGGAAGCGCTCCGCACCGAGCTCAGCCTCACCCTGGGCCGCGACGGCCGGGTAACGGGCATCGACGTGGTTCGAACGACCGGGATCACCGCCAGCAACCGGCCCCAGGTGGCGCTTCATCAGGAACGGGCCCGGCGCGCGGTGACTCTCGCCTCGCCGTTCAACCTGCCGGACAAATATTACGATGCCTGGAGGCAGCTCAACGTCACTCTGGATCTGAGGCTCAGCCAATGAAGACCTTCAAGCACCTAGCCGCCGCCGTCCTGGCCGGCTGGCTGGCCGCCTCGTCCGCCACGGCCCAGCTGAAGGTGGACGTGACCGCCGAAGGGTCCGAAGACCTGGTCATCGCCGTCCCGGTCATGCCGACCCCCGAGGCGACCGACACGCCCGCTGGAAGCACCGAAGCGCTCGGCCGGCAGGTCGCCGAGGTCGTCGCCGCCGACCTTCGCGGCAGCGGCCTGTTCAGGCCGGTCGGTCCCGGGGGGATCCGGGCCGTCGCCTTCTCGGAGGTCATGGCCCCCGCTTATTCCGCCTGGACCGGGGCCGGCGCCGCCGCGCTGGTCCAGGGCTTCGTCCGCGCCAACGGCGACGGGCAGCTCACCGTGGGCTGCTATCTCTACGACGTCGCGCTTCAGTCGGAGCTCACCCGGCAGGGCTATGTCGTCGCCCCGCGCGACTGGCGCCGGGCCGCCCACAAATGCGCCGACGCCATCTATTCGCGGCTGTCCGGCGAGAGCCCATTCTTCGACAGCCGGATCGCCTATATCGCGGAGAGCGGGCCGAAGAACGCCCGGGTGAAGCGGCTCGCGATCATGGATTCGGACGGAGCCAACCACCGCTTCCTGACCAACGGCCAGTCGACCGTGCTCACCCCGCGCTTCTCGCCCGACTACAAGCAGATCGTCTACCTGAGCTATGTCGAGAGGCGGCCGAGGATCTACATCTACGACATCGGCACCGGCCGCCAGCGGATCGTCACCGAAAGCTCCAACCAGACCTTCGCTCCGCGCTTCTCCCCCGACGGGCGCTGGATCCTCTACGCCATGTCGGTCGGAGGCAATACCGACATCTACCGGGTCTCGGCCCAGGGCGGGGCGCCTGTACGGCTGACCAGCTCGCCCGGGATCGACGTCGGCGGCTCCTATTCGCCGGACGGCAGCCGGATCGTGTTCGAGAGCGACCGCGGCGGCCGTCAGCAGCTCTACGTGATGGATGCCGACGGCTCGAACCAGCGCCGGATCAGCTTCGGCGGCGGAGGCTATGCGACTCCCGAATGGAGCCCGCGCGGCGACCTCATCGCCTTCACCCGGATCGCCGACAACTTCCGAGTCGGAGTGATGAGCCCGGACGGCTCGGGCGAGCGGCTCCTGACCGACAGCTGGCAGGACGAGGCTCCGAGCTGGTCGCCCAACGGCCGGGTCCTGCAGTTCTTCCGGACCACCCAGGGCCGCGGGGGCAAGTCCAGCGTCTGGCAGGTCGACCTCACCGGCCGCAACGAGCGCCGGATCCCCACGCCCCTGGACGGTTCCGACCCGGCCTGGGGCCCGATCCTGCCGTAAGCATCCAAAGGAGAGCGTAAGATGAGAGCCACCCCCTGGAAAGCCGCCGCCCTCGCGGCCGCACTGGCCCTGTCCGCGGGCTGCAGCAAGAAGGCCCCCAAGGAGCTTCCGCCGCCCCCGGGCGACGGCACCGAGGCGGGCACCGCCACCGGCGTGGACGACGGCTCGGCGAGCGATCCCGCCGGCGGAGTCGGCCCCGGCTCCCGGGAGGATTTCATCCGGACGGTGGGCCTCGAGGGCGACCGGGTCTTCTTCGACACCGACCAATATGATCTCGACGATCGCGACCGGGCGACCCTCGACACGCAGGCCGAGTGGCTGAGCCGCTATCCGGCGGTTCGGGTGACGATCGAGGGCCATGCCGACGAGCGCGGCACCCGCGACTACAATCTCGCTTTGGGCGACCGCCGCGCAAACGCCGCCAAGAACTATCTCGCGGCGCGCGGAGTCTCGTCCGGGCGGATGACGGTGATCAGCTACGGCAAGGAGCGCCCCGAAGCGCTGGGCTCGGACGAAAGCGCCTGGGCACAGAACCGAAGGTCGGTGACGGTATTGCCGCAGTAGTCGAAAATTCCTCCCCGGCATTTGCCGGGGAGGGGGACCGCGCGAAGCGCGGTGGAGGGGTTCTTGGGGGCTCGAAGAACCCCTCCACCATGCTTCGCATGGTCCCCTCCCCGCGAAATCGCGGGGAGGATTTAAATACGATTATTCGTCGCCGTAGATCGCGACCTGGGTCCCCTCGGCGGAGGCCAGCCCCCGATACATTCCGGACGTGTTGAATGCCCAGCCGGCATCGCCCTTCGGAGTGACCAGGATCACCCCGCCGCTTCCGCCCAACGATCCGACCTCGGCGATCGCGTTGTCGGCGGCGACCGCCGCGCTCTCGCCGAGCATCCGCATTCGGGCGCAGATTTCGTGGGCGACGGCGACTCGGATGAAATATTCGCCGGCGCCGGTCGCCGAGACCGCTCCGGCTCGATCGTCGGCATAGGTCCCCGAGCCGATCAGCGGAGTGTCGCCGATCCGGCCCCACCTTTTGCCGGTCAGGCCGCCGGTGGAGGTCGCGGCGGCGACATGGCCGTTAATGTCGACCGCGACGGCTCCGATCGTCCCGTATTTAAGCTCCTCGTCGAAATAATGGTCGCCCTGGGACCGCATCGCCTCGAGCTGGCTCCGGCGCAGCTCGGTGGCGAACCATTCGGGCCCGACCTGCTCGAGGCCCTGCTCGCGCGAAAACTGGTCGGCGCCCTCGCGGCTTAGGAAGACGTGGGGGCTGTGCTCCATGACCGCACGGGCGAGGCTCACCGGATTCTTCGTCGCGGTGACTCCGGTGACGGCGCCGGCATTGCGGGAGCGGCCGTCCATCAGAGCGGCGTCGAGCTCGTTCGTGCCCTGATAGGTCAGGACCGCGCCCCGGCCGGCGTTGAAGCTGGGATCGTCCTCGAGGACCCGGGCCGCCCGCTCGACCGCGTCGACGGCTCCGCCGCCCTCCGCGAGGATAGCTCCTCCGGCGGCGAGCGCCCGCTCGAGCGCGCTTCGCGCCCGGCCGTCCTGCTCGGGAGTGGAGCGCTCCCTTTCGATTATGCCCGAGCCGCCGTGGACGACGAGCTTCCAGGGGATTTGGGTCATTTCTCGGCTCCGTTGGGAAGGGGAACGCTCGGGACCGCTCGCCCTATCCGGGACGGCTGAAGTGGGCAAGGCGACCGGCCGTCGCACCGGCGAAAGCCGGGGCGTCGAGGCGGCCCGCCGAGACTTTCCGACCCGAGGTCCCGGCTTTCGCCGGGATGACGGAGCGGGCCCCCCGGAATCCCCTTGCGTTTCTGCGCTCATATAATTATGATATCATCATTACAGGGAGGGTTCAGATGGCGACTTCATTGCAGGCTACCACCGACCACCAGGCGCTGCGGCTCTCGAGCGAGCGGGCGGCGGCTACCTTCAACGGCTTCGCCATGCTGGGCGTGCTGCTGCTGGCGATCGCCGGCGGAGTCGCCGGCGCCGGCCTCTTCCTGGCCAGTCCGATCGGCGGGCTCGCGATCGGCGTCCTGAGCGCGATCGTCTTCGTCTTCGTCTCCGCCGGCTTCTACCTGCTCCAGCCCAACCAGGCCGCGGCGCTGCTCCTGTTCGGCGACTATCGGGGCACGGACCGGAATTCGGGCCTCAGGTGGCGCTGGCCCTGGCTCACCCGCACCAAGATCTCGACCCGGGTCCACAACGTGACTTCGGAGAGGCTGAAGGTGAACGACCTTCGGGGCAATCCGATCGAGATCGCGACCAACGTCGTGTGGAGGGTCACCGACTCGGCCCAGGCGCTGTTCGACGTCGACGATTACACCAAGTTCGTCTTCGTCCAGATCGAGAGCGCGGTCCGGGCGATCGCCGCCAAATATCCCTATGACGACATCGAGCATCAGGAAACGACCCTTCGCGGCCATGCCGAGGTCGTCAGCCACGAGCTCAAGGAGGAATTGCAGGAGCGGGTCGGGGTCGCCGGGATCACCATCGACGAGTGCCGGCTGACCCATCTCGCCTACGCCGCGGAGATCGCCCAGTCGATGCTCCGCCGCCAGCAGGCCGAGGCGGTGATCGCGGCTCGGCAGAAGATCGTGATCGGCGCCGTCTCCATGGTCGAAAACGCGCTTCAATTGCTCTCCGAGAAGAACGTCGTCGAGCTCGACGACGAGCGCAGGGCGGCCATGGTCTCGAACCTCATGGTGGTGCTCTGCTCGGAGCGCGACACCCAGCCGATCGTCAACACCGGCACTCTCTACCAATAGGCGGGGCCGTGCCGCCGCCCCCGAAGAAGGCGTTTCCGCTGCGGATCGAGCCGGCCCTGTGGGCCGCGCTCGAGCGAGTCGCGGCGACCGATCTTCGAAGCGTCAATGCCGAGATCGAATGCCTCCTGCGCGAGGCCCTGCAGCGGCGGGGGGTGAAGCTCGAGCCGCCGGAGCAGCGCAAGAGGGGCCGTCCCGCGCGAGGCGACGATGAATAGGATTGCTCCGCGCCTCATGCTGCTCGGTGGGCTCGGAGTCGCGTCACTGCTTCTGGTGCCGCTCGAGCGGGTGCTGCCCATTGCTCTTCCGGCTCTCGTCGTTCGGCTGGTCGCCACGATTCAGCCGGCGTTGCTGATGGTCGCGTTCACCGCTTTGGGAGCCTGGCTCGCGCCGAAGATCGGATTGGATGCCCCGCTCGTTCGCGCCGGCATGGAGAATCGGCCGATGAAGCCTATTCTGCGCGATCAGGTCCCGGCGGCCTTGCTGGTTGGGCTGGTCATGGCTGCAGTCCTTGTCGTCTACGGGGCCTTTTACGGATCGAAGCTCGCGACTGGCGGCGCCGCTCCCGGGGCGGGCCTGGAAATCCCTTTGATCACCCGGATTCTCTACGGCGGAATAGTCGAGGAATTGATGCTGAGGTGGGGCGTCATGAGCCTGTTCGTCTGGGTCGCGTGGAAGGTGTCGTCGCGCCGAGGCGGGACGGTTCCCGCCGGGAGCTACTGGATCGGCCTTTCGCTCTCGGCCCTCCTCTTCGCCGCGGGCCACCTGCCGCTCCTGTTCAATCTGCAGGCCTCGCCGTCGGCCGAGCTGGTCGGCGCGGTCCTCATCGGAAATTCGATAGGAGGAATGCTTTTCGGCTGGCTCTTCTGGAAAAGGGGCCTGGAAGCGGCCGTGATGGCGCACGCGCTCGCGCACGTCTTCGCGGCAGCGGCCGCTGCCCTGCCCGTGTGATCCAAAGAGCCCATTGCGGTGGGTGCCGCTCGCTCGCAGGGCGGCAACAGGAATTGGTTCGTTTCGGACCCGAATCCCGGTCCGGCACAGATTTCGTTTCGGCGGAGGAGTAAAGTCTTCGAACCGCGCCGCAGCCCGCGGCGCCTGAGCGAAGGGGCTCTTACATGGCACTCATCAACGGAACGAGCGCGAACGACTCGCTCAACGGCACAAGCAGCGCCGACACGATCTACGGGTTCGACGGCCACGACGCCTTGTACGGCAATGACGGCGACGACAGCCTCTACGGCGGCCTCGGGCACGACACGCTCGTCGGCGGGCTCGGCGCCGACTATATGGAGGGCAATGACGGAGACGACGCCTACATCGTCGACGATATAGGCGACGTCGTCGTCGAATTGAGCGGCGAGGGCGACCTCGACATCGTCTATTCGAGCCTTTCGACCTACACCCTGCCCGACGAGATCGAGATCCTCCAGTGGAACGGCTCGGGCAGCTTCACCGCGACCGGAAACGTCCTCGACAACATCATCAGGAGCGGCGGCGGGGCCGACGTCCTGAGCGGCGGCGACGGCGACGACGAGCTTCAGGCCGGCGGCGGCAACGATATCCTGAACGGCGGCGACGGGGACGATTATCTCGACGGCAGCGCCGGAGCCGACATCTATTCGGGTGGCGCCGGTTCGGATCTCATCCGGATCGGCTTCTTCGAAAGCGGCAACGGAGCCGCCGCGGACCGGATCACCGATTTCGCCGCCGGAGCCGACATCGTGGACATCTCGGCCTGGGACGCGAACCGCAATCTCGCCGGCAACCAGGCCTTCACCTTCGTCGGAAGCGCCGCCTTCAGCGGGACCGCGGGCGAGCTTCGCACCTATTTCGACGGAACCGACACCTGGGCCCAGGCCGACCGGAACGGCGACAGTGTCGCCGATTTCGAAATCCGGTTCGACGGCAACGTCAGCCTGGCAAGCTCGGATTTCATCCTCTAGGGTAAAAAGCGGTCCGGCGGGGCGGACGCCCTGCCGGATCGTCCACAACAAATTGATCCATTTCCGATCCAATCCCCTCTGCGAAAAGGATTTTGGCAAGGATCGGGCGTAACCCTCGCTTCACGGCGCCGCCTTCTGCGGCAGCTTGTAGTGAAGGGGCTCAACCATGGCATACATCCAGGGCACGATTGCCAACGATACCCTGACCGGGACCAGCTCCGACGATGTGATTTACGGCGATGACGGCCAGGATTTCCTTTACGGCCTGGGCGGCGACGACACGCTTATCGGCAGTTACGGCAGCGACACGCTGGACGGTGGAACCGGAGCCGATACGATGTCCGGCGGCGAGGGTAAC
>DASVSP010000004.1:0-36327 GCA_036388065.1 Allosphingosinicella sp. | reverse complement strand
CGAAGGTCGCCGCGCGCGGTCGCCTGCATCGGGTTGCGCTTAAGGCTCGCCTCGTCGCTGTCGCGGAAGAGGGAGGCGAGTGCCTGGGAGGCGGTCTGGCGCGGGGCCTGGGCGGAGGCTGTTGCGGGCGGGCCCCTATCGGAAGCGCAGCTGGCGAGGAGGCTGGCCGCGAAGCAGGCGAACAAGGTCGGTTTTCTCATCGCTGACGTCCTTCCGGTGCTCCTTCGTCATTGCGAGGAGCGAAGCGACGAAGCAATCCAGATTCCGCGGCCGGAGCCGCTGGAGTGCTTCGCTGCGCTCGCAATGACGGCGGCTCACCCCTTCGACGCCGCGATCCAGTCGTCGATCTTCTTCTCCAGAACCGCCATCGGCAGCGACCCCGTCATCAGCACCTGGGCATGGAAGGCGCGCGGGTCGAATCGCTTGCCGAGCGCGGCCCGCGCCTTGGCCCGAAGCCGCTGGATGGTGAGCGCTCCGATCTTGTAGGCCAGCGCCTGGCCTGGGATTGCGATGTAGCGCTCGACCTCGGCGGTCGCGTCGGTCTTCCCCATCGAGCTGTTGTCGAGCATGTATTTTATCGCCTGGTCGCGGCTCCATCCCTTGGAATGAATGCCGCTGTCCACGACAAGCCGCATCGCCCGAAGCATCTCGTCGTTGAGGCCGCCGAACCTTTGATACGGGTCGGTCTCCAAGCCGAGCTCGTCCCACAGCGTCTCGGCGTAGAGGGCCCAGCCCTCGACGAAGGCGGTGTTGCCGCCGAAGCGCATGAAGCTGGGCAGCGCCTCATTCTCCTGGGCGAGGCTGATCTGGAAATGGTGGCCGGGAATCGCCTCGTGGAGAAAGAGCGTCTCCATGCCCCAGGTGTATCTCGAGGGCAGGTCGTAGGCGTTGTAATAGAAGATGCCCGGCCGCGCGCCGTCGGGCGTCCCCTGCTGATAGGAGCCGGCGGCTTCGCCTTTCTCCCGGAATGGCTCGACCGCCCTGATCTCCAGCGGGCTTTTGGGGAGGGTCGAGAATTGCTCGCGCACCCGGGCATCGACCCGCCTTCCGATCGCGGAATAGCCGTCGCGAAGCGCTTCCTTGCTTGCGGGCGCGAACCTGGGGTCGGTGCGCAGATATTCGAAGAACCCGGCCAGGCTGCCCCTGAAGCCGGTCGCGGCCTTGACCGCCTCCATCTCGCTTTTGATCCGGGCGACTTCGCGAAGGCCGAGATCGTGCACCTTGTCGGCGGTCAGCGGGAGCGTGGTCGTGCTCTCGATCAGCCGCTGGTAAACTCTCGCCCCGCCTTTCATGTGGACGAGCCCGACCCCCTCGCGCGCTCTGGGGAGATATTCGGCGCTTAGAAAGTCGCGCAGCCGTCGGTAGGCGGGGTAGATGTCGTTCTCGATCGACCGGCGGTATTGCGCGGCGAGGCGGGCCTTGTCGGCCGAGGAGAAGCCGGCCGGGAAATTCAGCACGGGCGCGTAGAAGGGCGACTCCTCCACCTTGTCCTTCAGCTGCAGGTCGAGCTGGTCCACGACGTTGCGAATGGTCAGCCTGGTGTCGAGCACCCCGGCCGCCATACCCTCGCGGAAGCGGGCGATCGCCCGGTCCTGATAGACCGCATATTCCCTGTGGCGCTTGAGGTTGTTCTCATAGTCGAGGACGGTCTTGAACGGCGCCGCGCCCCCGCCCGAGGCGAAGCTTGGATAAAAGGTCTGGAAGCCCGAGAAATGATTGATCGGCCGGACCACGCCGAGGGCCAGGATTTTGGGCTCGAGGTTCTTCAGCGAGTCCCGGGTCTGCCATTCGAAGACGTCGTAGGCGATCCGGTCGGTGGCGCTCAGGCTGGAACGGTCGATCGAGTGCAGTGCGGCGAGGTCGGCCTTCGACGCGGCCCGCTCGGCGTCGAAATATTCGTCGGTGATGTTGTCGCCCAGCCTATCGGCGTAGCGAAGGTCGCCCCGGAAGATCGCTCCGATCGGATTGCGCCTGAGGCCGGCCTCGTCGCTCTCATGGAAAAGGCGCTTCAGCTTTGCGGCCTCGGTCGCCGCCGTGGCCGGCGTTTGCGGTTTGGCGAAGGCGGAGGCGCCGGCGGACATGCCGGCAAGAGCGGCGGCGGCGATGAGGAGCTTCGACTTGTTCATGGCTCGCTGCTTAGCGGGCAGGGGGGAGAGGGGGAAGCGGCCTGGAGCCTGGCTCCTCGTCATTGCGAGCGCAGCGAAGCAATCCAGCGGCTCAGGCGTCCGAAGCTGGGTTGCTTCGTCGCTGCCGCGAAGCGGCAGTTCATCCTGGGCGTCGCCGCAGGCGGCGTCGAAGGGCTACTCGCAATGACGGATTTCCCACTAAGCCCCCGCCGGCTTCACTCCATTCAGGGCGTACCAGCCCCAGGGACGCTCGCGATACCATTTGGTGATGATATATTTGATCCCGCCTTCGACCGGGCAGCCGGTGTGGAGCGAGAAGGTGTTGGGCTCGCCATATTGGTCGAGATTGTTCCACAGGAGCAGGTTGCCGGTGCGCGGGGTGACCCGGACCTTGGCGTTCGGGAAGAAGGTCTGCCCGCCCGCCTCCGGCTCGTTGAGGAAGATCATCGCAGTCCACGTGCGCTGGCCGCCCTGCCTGTTCATTTCCGGCCAGTAGGGCTGAGTGGTGTAGAAGAAATCGTGGTGCGGCTTGAACTGCTGGCCGACCGCGTAGCGCTGGCCCTGGATGGTCTCGCCGTGGGTCGGATCGATTCCCGTCAACCGGTTGATCTTCGCCTCGACCATCTGGTTGGCCCGGTCCTCGAGCCTCAGATTGCAGCTTTCGCTGGTCCGGAACTCCGGGTCGGGAGTGGGCGCGAGCAGCCCGGACGGAACCCGGTCCTTGTCGATCAGGGCAATGACGTCGGCGCACTCCTTATGCGACAGGAAATCCCGGACGACGAATATGTCGAGGCCCTGGGCCGGCAGCTTGAAGGCGTTCGGGGTCTTCATCAGGCGGTCGCGCACGGTGGTGCCGATCTGCATCCGGTAGAGGGCCCCGGAGTCGCCCATTCCGAACGCTGTTATGTTCATCGGATCGCCTTTCCACGAACCATCACGTAATCGACAGTCTCAAGCGCGCGGACGTCGCGCAAGGGGTCGCGGCCGACGGCGATGAGATCGGCGGAGTAGCCGGGAGCGATCCGGCCGATCTCCTTCTCCATTCCGAGCAGTCTCGCGGCGCCCGTCGTCGCCGAGGCGATGGCTTCGGCCGGGCTCATTCCGGCGAGCTCGACCAGCAGGGCGAGCTCCTGCGCGTTGCGGCCATGCTCGAACACCGCCGCGTCGGTTCCGAACACGACCGGGACTCCGGCCTCGCGGGCGAGCCGGGCCGCCTTGCCGACCTCCGAGAGGGTCATCCGGACCTTCGCTTCGACCACCGGAGTGAAGATGTTCTTGCCGAGCCGCTCTCGGATTCCGGTGAAGGCCATCAGGGTCGGAACCAGCGAGGTGCCGCGTTCCCTCATCAGACGTACGGTGGCGGCGCTTGCGAAAGTGCCGTGCTCGATCGAGTCCACCCCCGCCCGGACTGCCCCGGCGATCCCCGAGTCGCTGTGGGCGTGGGCCGCGACCTTCAGACCCAGCCCGTGGGCGGTGTCGACGATCGACTTCATCTCGGCGTCGGTGAAATGCTGGCCGAGGCCGCGCGCCTGCTGCGAGAGGACTCCGCCGGTCGCGGTGATCTTGATGAGATCGGCGCCCGCCCGGGAGAATTCGCGGACCCGGGCGGCGCATTGCTCGGGCCCCGTGCAGGTATTGTCGACGGAGAGCGCCCTGGTCACCTCGGGCCTGAAGCCGGAGACGTCGCCATGGCCGCCGATGATGGAGATGGCCGGTCCGGAGGAGACGATTCGAGGACCCGGAATGATCCCTTCCGCCGTCGCCCGCCGAAGCGCGAATCCGACCAGCGGCGGGGAACCGAGGTCGCGCACCGTGGTGAAGCCGGCGAGCGCCGTGATCCGGGCGTTCTTCGCTCCGACCAGCGAGGCCCATTCGGAAGGATCGACCGCCTCGTCGCGAAAGTCGCCGCCGGGATCGCCCGACAGGTGGACGTGCATGTCGATGAGTCCGGGAAGGACGGTCTTGCCGGACAGGTCGACCAGCCTGGCGCCCGCGGGAGCCGGGTTCAATCCGGCGGCGACGGCGGTGATCCGGCCGTCCGTGATGGTGATGGTCGACGGGCCCGAGGCCGGCCTGGACGCGTCTGTGATCAGGTGACCGGCATGGACGACGACGGTTTCGGCCGCGGCCGGCGCCGCAGTCAGAAGGCTCAGGCAGGCAAGGAACCTCAAGCGCATGAACGACCCCTCTTGGCGACACGGGCCTTAGTGCTGCGATGCCAGTGCGTTGACAAGCGAAAAGCCGGGAGCGGACTCGCTTATTCGTCACCCCGGCGAAAGCCGGGGCCTCGTCGGGTGAAGGGCTCGGCGCCTTTCACCCGCTGGGGTGCGGGCTTTCGCCGGGATGACGGCTCAGTGGAAGGTGGGACACGGACGTCCCGCCAGAAACGTCCGTGTCCCCTTTCTTGCTACCAGAAGAAGTTCTCGATCACGTCGATCACCTCGCCGGTGTAGACGTCGACCAGGACCACGTCGTCATAATAGCGGACCCACTGGGTGCCGTACGGCGCCGCCGGAAGGCGGTACTGCCAGGGATCGCTCAGCCAGTAGCGGTTCGAATAGAACAGCGAGTCGAGGACGATCCCGATCGACAGGCGGTTGTACCTGTAGTTGCGGTAAGGCGCGTAATAGCCGCCCGAACGGTACAGGTGGCGATTGGCATAGCGGTAGCGCTGCCAGTCGTAGCGGCTGTCGTTGCGCCAGCCGTGGTTCCAGCTGCTGCGGCGGCCGTCGCGGCGGTCGCTGTAGCGGTCGCGATTGCTGCCGCTCCAGTTTCCATCGCGTCCGTCGCGCCGGTCCCTATCCCAGTCGCGGCGGCCGTCGCGCTGCCGGATTCCGTAATCCTCGCGCAGGCCCTGCTCGACCCGGCGCTGGTTGCGGAGCCCTTCGCGGGCATAATTGCCGCCGATCGACTCGTCGATGCTCTGCCTGTTGGCCTCGCGGGTCTCCCGAACGCGCTCCCGATAGGCTTCGCGATTGGGGTCGGTGCGTCCGTCGTTCGAGCGATCGCGGCGCTGGCCGGACCAGCTCCGGGTCTGCTGCTGCTGGACCGGGGCGGCCTGCTCGCGACGCTGGACTCGAACCTCCTGGCGTTCCTGCCGAACCTCCTGGCGTTCCTGGCGGACGTCCTGCCTCTGCTCGCGGCGCTCGGAGCGCGCTTCGTTGCGCTCGCCCATGGCGCGATAACGCTCTGCGGTGCGCTCGGCGCGAGCGGCGGCTCGACCGGCGTCGACCTCGGGCTCCTGGGCCTGAGCCGCGATCGGCATCGCCACTGTCGCCGACATCAAAATTCCGAATAGGGCTTTACGCATCTGACACTCCTCCTGCCCGGCCGCCTTCTTCAGGCCCGCTCGACAAAGACGGTCTGTGCCTCAGGCAGGATGAGCCGTTGCTGAACCGTAACCGTACCTTCCGTTCAGGATGGGCAAGCGGCCTCCCTTCTTCTCGTCATTCCGCGAGGATCCCGGATCAAGTCCGGGATGACGGCTACTCCGGCTCCTTCGCTCGAAGCGCCGGGACCTGCCGGGCGGCGTCGGCCGGGTCGATGTCGGGGGGCGGAGCGGCCGAGATCCGGGCTTCCCCGCTACGCATCCGCCCGGCCCGGCGCACCGCCTCCCGGATCCGCGGATAGGTGCCGCAGCGGCAGATGTTGGTGATCGCGGAATCGATCTCGGAGTCGGTCGGCGCCGGGTTTCGGTCGATGAGGGCGGCGGCGGCCATGATCATCCCCGGGATGCAGAAGCCGCATTGCGGGACGTTCTCCGCGACCCAGGCCTGCTGCACCGGATGCGAACGGTCGTTCGACAGCGCCTCGATGGTGGTGACGAAGCTTCCTTCGAGATCGGCGATCCGGACCCGGCAGCTCCTCACCGCCTGGCCGTCGATATGGACCGTGCAGGCGCCGCAATGGCCGCTTCCGCAGCCATATTTGGTGCCCGTGAGATTGGACGCGTCGCGAAGCGCCCAAAGCAGGGGCGTTTCGGGATCCATGCGGTAGTGGACGGGCTGCCCGTTCACGGTAAAGCGGCTCATTGCGCGCCGTTTCTAGGGGAGGTCCGACTGTCATGGAAAGCGAAAGGATCAGCGTCACCCGCGACTCCGGGGTCGCCCATGTCGAGCTTGCCCGCGAGGGCAAGTTCAACGCCATGGACAAGGCGATGTTCGAGGCGATCGGCGAGACGTTCCGGGCGCTGGGCGCCGACCCGTCGGTACGAGCCATCCTCCTCTCCGGGCGCGGCCGGCATTTCAGCTCGGGCCTCGACCTCCGATATGCCGCCAGCCAGCTCCCGCCGACCGACGATCCGGGACGGGCCGCGGAGGCCCGGCTCCGGCACATCAGATGGCTGCAGGACTCCTTCACCGCCGCCGAGGAGGCGAGGCCGCCGGTGATCGCCGCGATCCACGGCGGCTGCATCGGCGCCGGAGTCGACCTCGCAACGGCCTGCGACATCCGCCTCGCCGCATCCGGCGCCTTCTTCCAGATAGCCGAGGTCGACGTCGCGATCACCGCCGACCTCGGGACCCTCCAGCGCCTGACCCGCCTGATTCCGGAAGGCGTGGTTCGCGAGCTCGCTTATACCGGGCGCCGGATGGAGTCGGACGAGGCCGAGCGCCTGGGCCTGGTCAACCGGGTCCTGCCGGATCGCGAAGCGCTGATCGAAGCCGGGCTGGAGCTCGCCCGGACCATTGCCGCCAAGTCGCCGCTCGCGGTCGCCGGAGCCAAGATGAGCCTCAACTACAGCCGCGGCCGAACCGTCGAGGACGGGCTGCGCCACGTCGCCCTGTGGAACGCCGGGGCGCTGGTCAGCGCGGACCTCACCGCCGCGATCCAGGGGCGGCTGAGCAAGACGATCCCGGAGTTCAAGGATCTCGACCCATGACCGTCATCCCGGCGAAAGCCGGGACCTCGGGGAGACCCGCCGAGACTTCTTGTCCCGAGGTCCCGGCTTTCGCCGGGATGACGGGTTAGCCATGCGCTTCCTTGGAGTGACGGAGACCTGCGATCTCGGAAGCCTTTACCTGCGGCTCCTGGCCGAAGGCCATGAGGTCAAGGTGTTCGTCGAGGAGCCGCTGGCACAGGGCACCATGGCCGGTCTCGTCCCGCGCACCGGGGACTGGCGCTCGGAGCTGGAATGGCTCGGGCGCGACGGGATCGTCGTCTTCGAGGCGGTTTCCGAGGGTTACGGCGTTCTCCAGGATGAACTGAGGGCGGAGGGCTACAAGGTCGTCGGCGGAAGCGCGTTCGGGGACCGGCTGGAGAACGACCGGGCCTATGCCCAGAACGTGCTTGCCGGCCTCGGGCTCGAGATCGCCGCCGTCCACGAGTTCGATGACCCTTCGGCGGGGGACTCGTTCCTCGCCTCCAACCCCGGTCGCTACGTCCTCAAGTTCAGCGGCCCCGACTTCGCCTCGAGCGATAATTATGTCGGGCAGCTTGCGGACGGGTCGGACGTCCGAGCCATGCTCGCCGCGCGCTTCCGGGCCGGAGGGGGCGAGCCCTCCTCCTACATCCTCATGGATCATGTCGAGGGCGTGGAGATAGGCGTGGGAGCCTATTTCGACGGGGAGCGCTTCCTCGCCCCGGCCTGCCTCGACTGGGAGCACAAGCGCTTCTTCGCCGGCGACATGGGCGAGCTCACCGGCGAGATGGGAACGGTCGCGACCTTCGAGCGGAGCGGCAAATTCTTCGACCTGACCTTGGCCCGCCTCGAGCCGCTGCTCCGCGAGCACGGCCATGTCGGCTATGTGAACCTCAACACGATCGTCAATTCCGATGGGATCTGGCCGCTCGAGTTCACCTGCCGCTTCGGCTATCCGGGCTTCGCCGTCCTCGAGCCGCTGCAGGCGACCGGCTGGGGAGACCTTCTGGCGGCGATGGCCGGGCATTCGGGCGTTGCGTTCGAGACCCGCCCAGGGTTCAGCGTGGGGATCGTCCTCACCACCCCGCCTTTCCCCTATACGCGCAAGCAGGTCGCCGAACCGGTGGGGCTTCCGGTCATCCTCGATCCGGCGCTGAGCGCCGAGGATCGGGCCAACGTCCATTACGGCGAAGTGGGCCTCGAAGACGGCCGGCTGGTGACGAGCGGGCTCTACGGCTGGACCATGGTCGTCACCGGCACCGGGCGGGACGCCGGGTCGGCCCGAAGCTCCGCCTACGACCTAGCCGGCCGGGTCTTCGTGCCCGGGATTCGCTACAGGCTCGACATCGGCGAGCGGCTGATCGCCTCGGATTACGCGGCGGTCGCCGGGCTCGGGCTCCTGTCCGACGACCGCGAATCGACTTCGGCCGCGGACAGGTAAGAGGCGCCGTTCATCCGGACGCTGTCGCAGATGAGGGCGTAATTGGTGGTGAGCTCGACTCCGGCGGGCAGGTCCTCGGCCGCGACGTCGTCGCCGAAGCCGGGGCCGAGCGAGAGCGTGTTCGGGGTGTCGCTGTGGTTGAAGTGGCGGCCGTTGTCGCCGCACAGGATCCAAAGCTGGGTCGCCTCGTGCCAGGTCGAATAGGTTCGAAGGAAATTGCCCACCCGCTCGGGCAGGCCGGCAATCTCCTCTTCGGAATAAACGCGGTCGATCCGGGAATCGAACCTCCAGATCAGGTCGCCCTTGCGCACCGGCTCCTTCAGGAAGACGCCGGTGCCGTGGATTTCGCTTTGTCGAAGCTCGGTCTCTACCATCAGCATGGCGACAGCCTCTTCTTCAGTGGTTCGGCGGCAACGCCGCCGCCACTCCCGCGTTCCCCGGCGAAGCCGCTGTCTAACCTCGGTTAAGCGGAACATTGGCGAGGCGGAACGGTTGTCCGATGAAACCCACAGCTTCAAAGGCACCAGCTTGGCAACCTCCCTTCTCGCCGACGCCGATTCCGGTCGCGCGTCCCGTTTTTGCACCGACGATTTCCAGCGCGGCCTCGCCCGCTGGAACAGGGCCCGGCTCGCGCCCGGCTTCCCCGATTCGGATTGGCCGCGGGCCGAGGAGCGGGACGGTCGGATGCGCCGGCTGGAGGGCGAGTTCCTGGAATCGCTGCGCTGCGAGGTGGCCGCCGAGGCCGCGGCGGTTCCGACCGGCGTCGACGGCTTCATCGCCTGGTTCGAAGCCCTTCGCGACCGCGGGCCCGGACAGAACGATCCGCTCTTCCCCTGGCTCGCCGAGGAAGCCGGCCGGGAGGAGATGCGCTGGTTTCTCGGCCAGGAGGCGGCGGGCGAAGCGGGTTTCGAGGATCTGCTCGCTTACACCCAGGTCCGGATGCCGGCCCGAGCCAAGCTCGAATTCGCCCGCAATTACTGGGACGAGATGGGACGCGGCAACCCCAAGGGCATGCACGGCCCGATGCTCGACGTGCTGATCGAGACTCTGGAGCTCGAGGCCTCGATCGACGACACGGTCTGGGAGAGCCTGGCCCTGGCCAACGCGATGACCGGGATGGCGACCGCCCGCCGCTACGCCTGGCATTCGGTGGGCGCTCTCGGAGTCATCGAGCTGACCGCTCCGGACCGCTCCGCGGCGACGGCGGCCGGGCTCCGCCGGCTCGATTTCACCCCGGCGGAGAGGCGCTATTTCGACCTCCATGCGGTGCTCGACGTCAAGCATAGCGAGGCCTGGAACCGGGAGGCCCTGAGGCCCCTGGTCGAAGAGGATCCGAGGCGTGCCGTCGCCATCGCCGAGGGCGCCCTGATCCGGCTCCACTGCGGCGCCCTCTGCTTCGAACGCTACCGCTCCGAGCTTTGGAAATGATCCGAAGCTCCGCCCGGGCGGAAAGCCGCCCGGACCTCCGCCGCTGGGGAGTCGATTCGGAGACCGGCCGGCTCGCCGACGTCCTGCTCAGCCCGCCGACCCACCTCGCCATGGTGCCGTGCAACGCCGTCACCCGCGAGAGCCTCGCCCGAGGCCTCTCCTCTTGCACCGCAAGCGCCGGGGCCCAGCACCGAGCGCTCGTCTCGCGGCTCGAGGCGGCGGGGACCCGCTGTCACCTCGTCCCGCCCAAGCCGGGCCTGGCGGACCTCGCCTTCACCCGCGATTCGGTGTTCATGACTCCCTGGGGACTCGTCGAATTGCGGCCTTCGGAGCCGCACCGGCGCGGCGAGCCGGCCCATCTCGCGGGCGCTCTTCGCAATCTCGGGATCGAGACGCTGGGCGCGGTGGACGAAGGCAAGGTCGAGGGCGGCGACGTCTGCCTGCTCAGGCCGGGGCTCGTCATGATCGGCATCTCGGGCGAGCGGACGGA
The DNA here is from genome assembly GCA_036388065.1 of Allosphingosinicella sp. Lineage (GTDB taxonomy): Bacteria > Pseudomonadota > Alphaproteobacteria > Sphingomonadales > Sphingomonadaceae > Allosphingosinicella. The sequence continues at coordinate 25,984 of DASVSP010000004.1, read as the reverse complement.
CGAGGTGGGGGCCCGGGCGCTCGGGCGGATCTTCGAGCGGCGGGGATGGCGTGCGCTCTACACCCGGATCGATCCGCGCTACCTGCACCTCGATACCCAGTTCAGCCTCGCCTCGAGGCATCGCGCCGTGGCCTGCCTCGACACCCTGGAGAGCGGCTTCGCGGCGACGATGGCGGGCCTGGGAATCGAGCTTCTGCCGGCGACCCCGGACGAGGTCGACCGGCTCGAGGCCAATCTGCTCAGCCTGGGCGGCTGCCGGATCGTCGCGCCTGCCGGCGAGACCAGGATCAACCGGCTCCTCCGCCGGCTCGGCCACGACGTGATCGAGGTCGAGATCGACCAGTTCGTGCGCTGCGGCGGCGGAGTCCATTGCCTGACCATGCCGCTGTCCCGCGCCGCACCCTTGCCGTGACCGGCGAGGACGAGGGACTGCTCGGCCTCCTCGCGGCGCTCCGCGCCTCGGACTATCGATTCGTCACGGTGACTCCCGAAACGCATCGCCGCCTGCTCGAGCGCGACCCGTCGCGCCTCGCCCAGGATCTTCGAGGAGTCTTCGGCTGGAACCTGCCGTTCGAGGAAAGCCTGTTGCCGGCGCCGGTACGGTCGGCCTTCGAACGAAGCGGAATGGCGAAGCGCGAGGGCCGGCTGCTCAGGAGCCGGGTCCGAATCGCCTCGGTCGAAGACCGGCTCTTCCTCCACTCGGCTTTTCCGACCGATGCGGCCGATTCCGTCTTCTTCGGCCCGGACAGCTACCGCTACGCCCGGTTCCTCGCAGCCGAGCTTCCCCGGCTCGGGCCGGTGAAGCGCCTCGTCGACATCGGCGCCGGCAGCGGAGTGGGAGCGATCGTGGCGGCGGCGTTCCTTCCCGGCGCACGGATCACCGCCACCGACATCAACCCGCTCGCGCTTCGATTCGCCCGGATCAACGCGGCTCAGGCCGGAGTCGCGCTGGAATCGGTCGAGGCGAGCGGCCTCGACGGAGTCGCCGGGCCGGTCGACCTGGTCATCGCCAACCCGCCCTTCGTCACCGATCCGGCCAAACGCCTCTACCGCGACGGCGGCGGAATGCACGGCGCCCGCCTCTCGCTCGACTGGGCGCTGGCCGCCGCAAGCCGGATCGAGCCGGGCGGAACCGTCCTGCTCTACACCGGCAGCGCGATCGTGGACGGGCGGGACGGCTTCCTGGGGGGCTTGGCCGAGCAGCTGCCCGCGCTCGGCTGCACCTTGGCCTATTCCGAGATCGACCCCGATATTTTCGGCGAGCTTCTTAGCGGGCCCGGCTATGAGGACGTCGAGCGGGTCGCCGCCGTGGGAGCCGTGATCCGCAAGGCTTGACTTGAAACCGGCCGCGGCCCCTGCTAACGGCCCCGGCGTGACGGCGCGGGAGAGGTCTCGCGACGAACCGATTTTTATGCTATCGGCATTTACCGCATGGGTGGCCCAAGGGGTTGCTTAGGAAATGCTTTTTCGACGGAGAGTGACGGGCCTTTATGCAAATCATCGTTCGCGACAACAATGTCGACCAGGCGCTGCGGGCGCTCAAGAAGAAGCTGCAGCGTGAGGGCGTCTATCGCGAGATGAAGCTTCGCCGTCACTACGAGAAGCCGTCCGAGAAGCGCGCCCGCGAACGGGCCGCGGCCATCCGCCGGGCCCGCAAGCTCGAGCGCAAGCGCGCCGAGCGCGACGGCGGCGGGGCGGCTCGCTAGGTTGCCGTTCCCCGGCGAAGGCCGGGGTCCAGGTCGCCCGGCCGAAGGCTGGGCCCCGGCCTTCGCCGGGAACCGGGTCGGGGAACCGGGGCTTGCTTCATTCGAGGGCGGCGATGTATCGCCGCCCTTCGCATTTTCCAAGGGATGATCATGTCCGTCACAGCCGTACCTCTGCATCCCATCAAGAAGGGCTCGGTCGCCAAGCTCTGGATCGCCCTCGCGGTGCTTGCCGCCCTCGCCGCGGCCTTCGCCTGGTGGGGGACCAGCGCCTTCCAGCCGGTGAAGACGGCCAGCGGAGTCTCGATCCGGACGCTCGCCGCCGGGACCGGCCCGAAGATCACCGACCAGGACGTCGCCGCGCTCCATTACAAGCTCCACGCCAAGAGCGTCGAGGCACCGGTCGTCGAGGACAGCCGGGCGAGCGGCCAGCCTTTCGTCACCACCACCCAGGGCGTCTATCCGGGCTTCGGCGAAGGCCTCCGGCACATGCGGCCCGGCGGCTCCTACATCCTCACCCTGCCCCCCGGCACCCACGCCCCCGACCCGATCCCGCCCGGCGCCCCCTTCACCAGGAACGACAGCCTGGTCTTCGAGATCGACGTCCTCCAGGTCGAGCCCGGCGCCGGCCCGCGCTACATGGAGATGCAGCGAATGCAGCAGCTCCAGCAGATGCAGCAGATGCAGCAGATGCAGGGCGGCGCCCCGGGCGGCCCCGAAGGCGCGCCCCCCGCGGGCGGCGGCCGCTAGGAAAGCCTTCCGGAAAACCGGCAGGATCCCGACGGCCCCCCCGGGGGCTCGGCGAGGGCCGGGATAAAAGGGGCCTTTGCTCGCGCGTCAGTCTCTAGTAGGTTTGCCTGAAGCACCTGCGATGGCGGCCGAAGGAGATAGGACATGGCTTGGAAAGCGATTGGGACCGTTCCCGGACTGGCGATGGCGATGGGTGTCCTGTTGGCCGGCGCTCCGCTGGAGACGGGCGCCGCCGAGGCGAAGCCCGTCAAGAAGCAGGATCCTTCCAAGCGGGTCTGCCAGACCATAAGGCCCTCCGGGACCCGGCTGGTCCAGCGAATCTGCCACACTCAACAGGAGTGGGAGGACCAGGCGAGGGCGACCCAGGACAGTCTCCTGGCGCATCAAAGGAAGAACACCGCAACGAACGGGCTCACCTCGTTCCACGCCGGAAGCCCCAAATAAGCCTCGAATGAGTCAGGGCGCGGCCGACAGGGTCGCGCCCTTTCAGTTCCTCGCGACCCGAACCGCCCCCGCCGCGCGATACAGAGCGGTGGATATGAGCGCGCGCAGCGACTGCTGGTCGACCGTGAGATTCTCCCCCGGTCTGACGCAGGGCGGGACGTGGCGCGAAAGCTGCGTGGCCGCCTTCGATTCCGATGCGCTTCCCGGATCGCTGAAGGCCAGCTCGCGGGCGGAGTCCGGGTCCCGAGCGGCGACGCAAAGGGCGAAGTCCTCCGAACCGTTGAGCGGCTCGACGGTCAACAGCGCTTTCTCGACCCGTTCGAAATCGACGCCCTGCATGTCGGATCGCAGAAAATGCTCGGCCAGGCCGCCGACGAGCGCCGAGTTGCGGAAGGTCACTTCGGTCTGTGGACCGGGAAGGCAGGAGTCGGTTCCCGCCAGCGCCTCCGACGCGTCGCGCGCCTGAGCATTGCTCAGATATCCGCGGGCGAGCGTCCGGCGGGCCCAGCGCGGCCGGGTGTCGGCGAGGCAGGCCGACAGCTTGCGGATCGTCTGAAGCTCTTCGGCAGTATCGGTGTTGGGAGCGATCGGCACTGCGGCCGGCTGAGCCTGTGCCGAAGCGGCGGCGAGCGCGACAAGGGCGACAACGGTGGATCTGACCATGGATTGAGTCTCCCGCTTTGCTTGCCGTCCGATGATGCGCCCTCGGCGGTGGAAACGGAAGGGGGAAGTTGGGCCCGGCTCGGGCTCGGCTTCAAGGACCCGGCGCTGCACCCGGTGCCGAATCGTTCTGCCTCGACTTCGCTTCGAGGGCGACCTTGATCATCGCGACGATGGGGTCGGCGAGCATCAGGCCCATCAGCCCGAATAGGGCTCCGAACAGGAGCTGGGCGCCCAGGACGAGAGCGGGCGCGAGATCCACGGTCTTCCTGGCGACGTAGGGGACGATCAGATAGCCGTCGACGGTCTGGACGATGAAGTAGACGGCGATCGCCCAAAGGCCCGCATTGGTGCTGACGCTGAAGCCGGCGAGGACGATCAGGATCCCGGAGACGATCGCCCCGATATTGGGGATGAAGGCGAGCAGTCCGGTGAGGATCCCGAGCAACGCGGCCATCGGAACCCCGCCCAGAGCGAGCAGGATCCAGGTGCCGATGCCCTCGACCGCCATCCCCACCAGGCGCCCGGCCATCAGCCGGCGCAGGGTGAAGCCCATGTTCTGGGCGGTGCTGTAGAAGCGGTCGCGGCTTCCGAGCGGCATCATCCAGGCGACTCCGCGCTGGTAGAGCCGGGGCTCGACGGCGATGAAGATTCCGATGACGAGAATCATCACGGTCGAGGCGACGACTCCGAGCGCGCTCGACACCGCCGATCCGAGGCGGCCCAGAGTGCCCATGAGCTGCCCGCCGAGCTGGTCGACCCCGACCCCGCCCTGGACGATCCCGAGGCCGTTGCCCCAGGAGAGTATGCGGTTGGCCTGTGCGGTGATGACCTCGCGCAGCCGCTCGGCCTGGCCGGTCAGCTCGGTTCCGGCGAAATAGAAGACCCAGCCGATGAAGGCGACCGCGGCGACCGTGACGATGGCGAGCCGCCAGCCTCGGCCGATCGGAAGGACCCGGCCGAGCAGGCGCGTTCCGCCGTCGAGCATCGAGGCGAGGACGATGCCGGCGAAGATCAGGAGCAGCGGCTGGGCGAGGAAGATCACCGCGGCGATGGCGAGGGCGAGCCCGAACCAGACGCTGGCCCGCTTCAGCTCGTGGCGGATGAGGGGGTCGCGCATCTCGGCTGGGCCGGGCTGCTCGACATGGCGGTGATGATCCTCGGGGTCGGCCGAGGCGCGGGCGATCGCCGGCTCGTCGGAATGCCGGCCGGACGACGATGCTGCGCCTCCGGTGCTCACTTGGTCTTGCCCTCCTGCGGTCGAAGCGACGTGCCCGCCCGGCCGCCTCGCATCGCGGTGATCCAGCTGATCGGGTTCAGATATTGCGACGATCCGTCGAGGGAGAAGGTGATGAACTCGGCGCGGCCGCCGATATTCTCCCACGGAACCGCGCCGCCGAGGCCCTCGTCGGACAGCGCAACCCGGCTGTCGGCGGACTTGTCGCGATTGTCGCCCTGGACCCAGACATGTTTCGCCGGCACCACCAACTTGGGGATAGTGTCGACCTCGGAGAAGCCCATATCGATCGTGTCGTAGCTTCGGCCGTCGGGCAGGGTCTCGCGGAAGACGGGCAGCCGGCAATAAAGCTTGCCGTCGGCGCCCTGCAGCCGGTGCTCGCCATATTGGTCGCGGTCGCAGGGAACGTTGGAATCGACCTCGACCATGACGGGCGCCCGCCGCTCGCGCTTCACCTCGCGGCCGTTGACGTAGAGGACTCCGCCGATCATCTCGATCGAATCACCGGGAAGGCCGATGACCCGCTTGATATAGTCGGAGGTGCTGCCCGGAGGCGTGAGGATGACGATGTCGCCGCGCTGCGGCATCCGTCCGAACAGCCGGCCCGCCATCGGCGGAAGGACGTGGAAGCTGGGCGACACCCAGGACCAGCCGTAGGGATATTTGCTGACGACCAGCCGATCGCCCTTGAGAAGCCCGGGCATCATCGATTCGGAGGGGATGTAGAAGGGCTTGGCGACGAAGCTGTGGAAGGCGAGAACGGCCAGGATCAGCCAGAAGATGGCCTTCAGCTCCGCCCACCAGTCGGTGCCCTCCTTCTTCGCCGCGGGCGCCGCCTCCGGCGCCGGCGCCGCCTCGGGCGTCTCGGTCAATGCGGGATCGCTGCTGCTCACCCTGGGCTCCTTGGCAACGGGCTGGAAGTAATGACGACGAAGGCCTGAGCAAAAGGATAGTCGTCGGTCATCGTCAAATGGATTTGCGCGAGGTGGCCCTCCGGAGTCAAAGCGTCAAGCCTCGCCTTGGCGCCGCCCGTCAGGGCCAGGGTCGGCGCTCCCGACGCCAGGTTGACCACTCCGATGTCGCGCATGAACACTCCGCTCTTGAACCCCGTGCCGACCGCCTTCGAAAAGGCCTCCTTGGCGGCGAAGCGCTTGGCGTAGGTCCCGGCGCGGGTGAGGGGGCGGCGTTCGGCCCTCGATCGCTCGGCGTCGGTGAAGACCCGGTTGATGAACCGCTCCCCGAAGCGGGCGAGCGAATTCTCTATGCGGGAAATGTTGCACAGGTCGGAGCCGATGCCGATGATCATAGTGCGTCACCCCGGCGAAAGCCGGGGCCTCGGGGAGACCCGTGGAGACTTCTCGTCCTGAGGTCCCGGCTTTCGCCGGGATGACGGAAACCCATCACCGCGCCTCGTCCATCAGAGACCGCATCCGTCCCACACTCTCTCCCAGCCCCGAGAAGATCGCTTCGCCGACCAGGAAATGGCCGATGTTGAGCTCCTTGAGCTGGGGGATGGCGGCGACCGGCTGGACGTTTTCGAAGGTGAGGCCGTGGCCTGCGTGCGGCTCGATCCCGTTCTTCCAGGCCAGCGCCGCGGCGTCGGCGAGGCGCCTGAGCTCCTGCGCCCGCTCTTCGCCGTCGAGATGGGCGTAGCGGCCGGTATGGAACTCGACGACCGGCGCCTTGAGGCGAATCGCCGCCTCGATCTGGCGGGGGTCGGGCTCGATGAACAGGCTGACCCGGATGTTCGCCCCCGCGAGGGCCTCCACGAACGGCATGAGGTGGTTGTCCTGCCCCGCGGCGTCGAGCCCGCCTTCGGTGGTCCGCTCCTCGCGCTTTTCCGGGACGATGCAGGCGGCGTGGGGCCGGTGCCGGAGAGCGATCTCGCGCATCTCGTCCGTCGCCGCCATTTCGAGGTTCAGCGGGATGGTGAGCCGGGCGATCAGCTCGGCGATGTCCTCGTCGCGAATGTGGCGGCGATCCTCGCGCAGGTGGGCGGTGATTCCGTCGGCGCCCGACTCGGCGGCGAGCAATGCGGCTCGAACCGGGTCCGGAAAATCGCCGCCTCGCGCGTTCCTGATGGTCGCGACATGGTCGATATTGACCCCGAGGCGCAGCGAGCCGGTCATGCCGCCCCTTCGGCTCCGCTCAGCGCAGGCTTGCGGCTCCCCGGTTTCTCGGCCGGGACCGCGGCGAGCTCCGGCGGGATCGCCTCCGGCTCGTAGACCGGAACGTCGAGGCGGATGAGCGGGAAGAAGGGTATTCCGAGATCGACCAGGCCGTTCGATCGGTCCACCAGCGCCGCGGCGGCGACCACCTCGCCGCCGGCGGCGGCGACGGCCTTGATCGCCTCGCGCGAGCTCAGGCCGGTGGTGACGACGTCCTCGACCAGCAGGACTTTCTGTCCCGACTCGATTCGAAAGCCGCGGCGAAGCTCGAACGTGCCGGAAGGGCGCTCGAGGAAGATCGCCTCGAGCCCGAGCGAGCGGCCCATTTCGTGGCCGATGATGATTCCGCCCATGGCCGGCGAGACGACCATCGAGATCGCCGAGCGGACGTCCAGCGGAAGGCTGTGGGCGAGTGCGGAAGCGAGGCGCGAGGCTCGGGCCGGATCCATCAGCACCCGGGCGCACTGGAGGTAGCGCGGGCTGTGGAGGCCCGAGGAGAGGATGAAATGCCCTTCGAGCAGCGCTTCGGCGGCTCGGAACTCGGCCAGGATCGCCCCTTCGTCCATTGATCCTACTCTTCCCTGTGCGGCCGCCGGCGTGATAGGCCGCGAAGAGGGCGGCTTCAAGGCGATCCAAGAGCCTTGAGGCGCACCGGCCTCCTGCCTATAAGGCCGGCCAATCCGCCGCCTCACCCAGCGAATCCGTTCCGCTTTCGTCGTCAAGGTCCCGAAGGGTTTAGATGAAGACTCCGCTCAAGCTGATCCTCGCCGCCGCCGCCGCGATTGCGCTGGCCCCGGCCGCCGTCTTCGCACAGGCCGCTCCCGCCGCTGCTCCGGTCGCCGCCGCGCCCGCCGCGCCCCAGGCGCCCCGGGATGCGATCAGCGCCAATTCGCAGGCGGCGCCCGCTCAGCCCGAGCAGATGAGCGGAGATCCGAACAATCAGGGCGAGGAGCCGTCCAACGCGAGCGTGCTGGCGAGCAGCCCGGCCCGGAGCGCTCCGAATGCGACCGTCGGCCAGCCGACCGGCGCGATGGGCTTCCAGCCGCAGGTGACTCCGATCGGCGAGGAGGCGCTCTGGTTCCACAACGTGATTCTGATGCCGCTGATCACCGCCATCTCGATCTTCGTCCTGGCGCTTCTCCTCTACGTCATGATCCGCTTCCGGCGGAGCGCCAACCCGGTTCCGTCGAGGACCACCCATAACACCTTGCTCGAAGTGGTGTGGACCCTGGTTCCGGTGCTGATCCTCGTCGCGATCGCGGTGCCCTCGATCCGGCTGCTCGCCCACCAATATGCACCGCCCAAGGCGGACATCACGGTCAAGGCGACCGGCAACCAATGGTATTGGACCTACACCTATCCCGACCATGGCGGCTTCGAGATCGTCTCCAACGGGCTCAAGGACGAGGACGCCAAGGCGCGCGGCGAGCCGAGGCTGCTCGCGGTCGACGAGCGGATGGTGGTTCCCCAGGGCGCGACCGTGAAGGTGATCGTCACCGCCGCCGACGTCATCCACAGCTGGGGCGTTCCGGCCTTCTGGGCGAAGCTCGACGCGGTGCCCGGCCGGCTCAACGAGACCTGGTTCAAGACCGACAAGCCCGGCGTCTATTACGGCCAGTGCTTCGAGTTGTGCGGCGCCCGCCACGCCTACATGCCGATCGCGGTCGAGGTGCTTCCGCCGGCGCAGTTCGCCGCCTGGGTCGCGTCCAAGGGCGGGAACATGCCGGGACCGGGCGGTGCCAAGGCGCCGGACTCGACCGCCACTTCCCCGGTTACCAACCCCGGACAGCAGCAGCGGCAGCCCGGGCAAGGTCCGATGCCGACCGGCGGCGCTTCGGGCGCGACCGAGACCAGCCCGGCCCCCCCCGGGGATCACCCCGGGCACGACCGCTCCGCCCACGTCCAGCCAGGGCGCCACCAATTCGAAACGCGGAAACTGACATGACCGACACGACTGCCAACGCCACGCATTTCGAACAGCATGGCGCCCATGCGGACCACCATGACGACGAGCACACGCCCGGCTTCTTCGTGCGCTGGTTCATGTCGACCAACCACAAGGACATCGGCACACTCTATCTGATCTTCGCCATCGTCGCCGGAATCATCGGCGGAACGATCTCGGGGATCATGCGCGCGGAGCTCGCCTCCCCGGGCATCGACTTCCTTCAATCCTGGGCCGGCGACATGGATCAGGCCGCCCATCTGTGGAACGTGCTTATCACCGCCCACGGCCTGATCATGGTGTTCTTCATGGTGATGCCGGCGATGATCGGCGGCTTCGGCAACTGGTTCGTTCCGCTGATGATCGGCGCTCCGGACATGGCCTTTCCGCGGATGAACAACATCAGCTTCTGGCTGCTCGTCCCTGCGTTCATCCTGCTGCTGGGCTCGGCCTTCGTTCCGGGAGGCACCGGCAACGGCGCCGGGATCGGCTGGACGGCCTATGCCCCGCTCTCGACCTCGGGGGCGTCCGGCCCCGCGGTCGACATGGCGATCTTCTCGCTCCACCTCGCCGGCGCCTCGTCGATCCTCGGCGCAATCAACTTCATCACGACCATCTTCAACATGCGCGCTCCGGGGATGACCCTTCACAAGATGCCGCTGTTCGTCTGGTCGATCCTGGTGACGGTGTTCCTGCTGCTGCTCGCTCTTCCGGTCCTCGCCGGCGCGATCACCATGCTGCTTACCGACCGCAATTTCGGGACCCACTTCTTCGACGCCTCCGGCGGCGGCGATCCGATCCTCTACCAGCACCTCTTCTGGTTCTTCGGGCACCCCGAGGTCTACATCATGATCCTTCCCGGCTTCGGGATGGTCAGCCAGATCGTCGCGACGTTCAGCCGCAAGCCCGTCTTCGGCTATCTGGGAATGGCCTACGCGATGGTGTCGATAGGCGTGATCGGATTCGTCGTCTGGGCGCACCACATGTTCACCGTCGGAATGGACGTGAACACCAAGATGTACTTCACCGCGGCGACGATGGTGATCGCGGTCCCCACGGGCATCAAGATCTTCAGCTGGATCGCCACCATGTGGGGCGGCTCGCTGACCTTCGAGACTCCGATGATGTGGGCTTTGGGCTTCATCTTCATGTTCACGGTCGGCGGGGTGACCGGGGTCGTGCTCGCCAACGGCGGAATCGACAACAACGTCCACGATACCTACTATGTGGTCGCCCATTTCCACTACGTGCTGTCGCTGGGAGCCGTCTTCTCGCTGTTCGCGGGCTGGTATTACTGGTTCGGAAAGATGTTCGGGAAGATGTACAACGAGCTGCTCGGCCAGCTGCACTTCTGGACGTTCTTCATCGGAGTGAACATCCTGTTCTTCCCGATGCACTTCCTGGGCCTCCAGGGCATGCAGCGCCGAGTCCCCGACTATGCGGACGCCTATGGGGGCTGGAACCACGTCGCAAGCATGGGCTTCTACCTGGTCGCAGCCTCGATGGCTCTGTTCTTCATCAACATCTTCTGGTCGTTGATGGCGGGACGCAAGGCGGCCGACAATTATTGGGGCGAAGGCGCCACGACTCTCGAATGGACCCTGTCGAGCCCCCCGCCGTTCCACCAGTTCTCGACTCTGCCGAAGATCGATTAGACCGTCCTTCGATACGGGCCTTCGCCAAGCTCAGTCCCTACTCAGGATGAGCGGCGGGGGCCCGGCCGGAAAACCGCTCATCCTGAGTAGCCGGTGAGCTTGTCGAACCGGCGTATCGAAGGACGCTCGGAACCAGCTTATATGACAACCGTGACCGCAACCGCCGACACCGCACTCCCGGCCGACTGGAGGGACCTGCTCGCGCTGACCAAGCCGCGGGTGATGAGCCTCGTCGTGTTCACGGCCTTGTGCGGGATGCTCGCCGCTCCGGTCGCGATCCATCCGGTGCTCGGCTTCACCGCGATCCTGTGCATCGCGCTCGGCGCGGGCTCGGCCGCGGCGCTCAACATGTGGTACGAGGCCGATCTCGACGCCCTGATGAAGCGGACGGCGGGGCGGCCGCTCCCGGCGGGGCGGCTCGACCGGCAGACCGCGCTCCATTTCGGAGTGGGGCTCGCCTTTTTCTCGGTGCTTCTGATGGGGCTCGCGACCAACTGGCTCGCGGCGTCGATCCTCGCCGCCTCGATCCTCTTCTACGTCCTCGTGTACACGATCTGGCTGAAGCGCCGGACCCCGCAGAACATCGTGATCGGCGGCGCGGCGGGGGCCTTCCCTCCCGTCATCGGCTGGGCCGCGGCGACCGGCGACGTCACATTGCTTCCCGTTCTCCTCTTCACCCTCATCTTCCTTTGGACCCCGCCCCATTTCTGGGCGCTCTCGCTGTTCGTCCGCTCGGACTATGCGGCGGCCGGGGTTCCTATGCTTCCGGTGGTCTCGGGCGCGAAGGCGACCCGGCAGCAGATCGCGCTCTACACCCTGCCGATGGCGGCGGCGGCGGTCGCGCCGTGGCCTCTCGGGCTCGCGGGGGCCATCTACGGAATCGCCGCCGCCGCGCTCAGCCTCGCTTTCATGGTTCTCGCCTTGCGGGTCCTCGCCAACCGGGCGAGCGAGCCGGCCGGGATGAAGCCGGAGAAGCAGCTCTTCGCTTATTCGATCCTGTACCTGTTCGCGCTGTTCGGAGCGCTCGTCCTCGACCGGGTGCTGTCGTGACCGATCCCCGCGACGAGGAGATCAGGCGGCGGCAGAAGGCGCGCGCGATCATCATGGCGCTTCTGCTCGGCGCCTTCGTCGTGCTCGTCTACGCGATCACCATCGCCAAGATGGGCATGCTGCGATGACCGACCTCGCCCGCCGCAACGGCCGGACCGCGGGCCTCGCCGCACTGCTCGTCCTCGCCATGGTCGGCCTCGCCTTCGCCAGCGTGCCGCTCTACCGCCTGTTCTGCCAGGTGACGGGGATCGACGGCACCACCCAGCGCGCGGAAGAAGCGCCCGGTCCCGTCGCGGGCAGTGAGGTGGCGGTCCGCTTCGACTCCAACGTCGCCTCGGCTTTGCCCTGGCGGTTCGGCCCCGAGAAGGCCCGCGAGATCGTCACCATCGGCGAGCGCGAAATGGCCTTCTACTCGGCGAAGAACCTCTCGGCCCGGGCCGTCAAGGGCACGGCGACGTTCAACGTCACGCCCGTCCAGGCCGGCAAATATTTCAGCAAGATCCAGTGCTTCTGCTTCAACGAGCAGACATTGAAGCCCGGGGAGGAGGTGCGGATGCCGGTGGTCTATTTCGTCGACCCGCGCATCCTCGAGGACCCGGACACCAAGGACATCAGCGAAATCACCTTGAGCTACACCTTTTACCCGGTGGATTCGGGCGGAGAGGGAAGCTAGAGACGCCACGGGCAGCCGACGGCAAGACAGAGGACGACAAATGGCCGGAGCGAAGAACCATTCCTACCATCTGGTGAATCCCAGCATCTGGCCGCTGGTCGGCTCATTCTCCGGGCTCGCGATGTTCGGCGGGCTGGTGATGTGGATGCACGATGTCGCCGGAGGCGGCTATCTTGCGGGCGCGGGCTTGCTGGCGGTTCTTTTCACCATGTTCGCCTGGTGGGCCGACGTCATCCGCGAGGCGCATGCGGGCGATCATACGCCGGTCGTCCAGCTCCACCTTCGCTACGGCATGATCCTGTTCATCGCGTCGGAAGTGATGTTCTTCCTCGCCTGGTTCTGGGCGTTCTTCAACGCGGCCCTGTTTCCCTCGGGCGTCGAATCGATCGGCGGCACCTGGCCTCCCAAGGGAATGGAGGTGCTCGACCCGTTCGGCTTCCCGCTCCTCAACACCTTGATCCTGCTCTGCTCGGGAACGACCGTCACCTGGGCCCACCACGCCCTCATCCACGGCGACCGCGACGGCCTCATCAAGGGCCTGTGGGCGACGATCGGGCTCGGCCTGCTGTTCAGCGCCATCCAGGCGTACGAATATGCCCACGCGCCCTTCGGCTTCACCGACAATGTCTACACGTCGACCTTCTTCATGGCGACGGGCTTCCACGGCTTCCACGTCATCGTCGGGACCATCTTCCTCATCGTCTGCCTGGTGAGGGCCTATAAGGGCCACTTCACCGCGAAGCAGCATTTCGGGTTCGAGGCGGCGGCCTGGTACTGGCACTTCGTCGACGTTGTGTGGCTGTTCCTGTTCATCTGCATCTACGTCTGGGGCGGCTGGGGGGCCGAATATCACGGGTAAAGTCGTCGACCCTCGAACGTCCTTCGATACGGGCCTTCGCCAAGCTCAGTCCCTACTCAGGATGAGCGGTCGGGATTATGTTCTGCCGCTCATCCTGAGTGGCCGTTGAGCTTGGCGAAACGGCGTATCGAAGGACGGATATGAAGGAGCCCGCGCCCGCCGCCGTCGCCCTTCGCGGCCTCTGCCCCCGCTGCTCGGCGAAGACCCTGTACAAGGGCCTGGCGGGCTTCGCTGCCAAGTGCCGCGCCTGCGGGCTCGATTATGACGGCTTCAATGTCGGCGATGGACCGGCCGCCTTCCTGATCCTCGTCATCGGCGCGCTCGTCACCGGCCTCGCCGTCTGGCTGGAGCTGGCCTCCGAGCCGCCTTTCTGGGTCCACATCCTGCTCTGGCTGCCGCTGACCGCGATTCTCGTCGTCGGTTCGCTCCGATTCGCCAAGGGCCTCCTTCTGGCCCTGGAATATCGGAACCGGGCCCGCGAAGGGCGCATTTCAGGCTGATGCGCTTCCCACTCCTCCCCACGATTCTCGTCGCCGCCGCTGTGGCGACGATGGTCGCGCTCGGCTTCTGGCAACTCCGCCGGGCCGACGAGAAGCAGGCGCTGCAGCTTCGATTCGAACGCAATTTGGCCCTACCGGCGATGGCGCTTCCGCCGGGGGCCATAGCGGACGAGACCCTCCTCTACCGCCGCGCGACGGCCTTCTGCCTGGACGTGACGAACTGGCGGACGACGGGCGGCAAGGCCGCTTCCGGCCAGGGCGGCACCCGTTTCATCGCCGAATGCCGCACCGGCGCCGAAGGCCCCGGTTTCGTCGCGGACATGGGAGTCTCGCCCGATCCCAAGGCGAAGCCGGGCTGGAAGGGCGGAGAAGTAAGCGGGCGGATCGTCGCCGAGCCCCGGTCCGGCGGCCTGTTCGAGCGCCTGACCGGCAAGTCGTCGCCGCCTCGGCCGATGATCGTTTCCGAAACGCCGGCCCCGGGCCTTCAGTCGAGCGCTCCACCCACCGCCGAGGCGCCCAACAACAGCCTGGCCTATGCCTTCCAGTGGTTCTTCTTCGCCGTCGCGGCGGCGGCCATTTACGTGCTCGCGCTGCGCAAGCGGAAGGGCTCAGCGCCGCCTCTGCCGCCAGCCCCGTCTTCCCGGGCTTGACCCGGGATCCATGAACACCGCCGCGTGAGATTTCGGCCGGTCGTGTTCATGGATTCCGGCCTTGGCCGGAATGACGGATAGGGCCAGGTTGCGGCCACCGGCCCGAGCCATTACCTCACCCCTCCCATGCAGCTCACCATCCTCCCCAACGGCCTCAAGGTCGCAAGCCGCGAAATGCCCGCTTTGGAGACGGCCGCGGTCGGCCTCTACGCCGAGGCCGGTTCGCGTCACGAGCCGGCCCGGCTCAACGGAATCGCCCATCTGTTCGAGCATATGGTGTTCAAGGGCGCCGCGGGCCGTTCGGCGCGCGAGATCAGCGAGGCGATCGAGGATGTCGGCGGCGATCTCAACGCCTCGACCGAACGGGACGCGACCAATTTCATGGCCTCGGTCCTCGCCGAGCATGTCCCGCTCGGAGTGGAGCTGGTGACCGACCTCATCCTCAAGCCCCATTTCGTGCAGTCGGACCTGGAGCGGGAGAAGGACGTCGTCCTCCAGGAGCTGGGCGAAGCGCGCGACACGCCTTCCGACATCATCTTCGACGATTTGTGGTCGGCCGCCTACGACGATCAGCCCCTCGGCCGTTCCGTCCTCGGCCATGAGGCGAGCATCGAAGCCATCACGGTCGAGGACCTGCACGACTGGCGACGCGGCCGCTACCGAGCCGGCAGCGTCGCACTCGTCGCCGCCGGCAAGGTCGAGCATGACCGGCTGGTCGAAATGGCGCAGGCCCGGCTTTCCGACCTCCCCGCCGGGACGATCGACCCGTCGGAGCCCGCGCGGTTCACAGGGGGAACCCGGGTCGGCCGCTCGGCGCCCGACCAGGCGCATTTCGCCCTCGGCTTCCCTGCGCCCGCCCAGCTCGACGAGGATTATTTCGCGGCCCGCATGTTCTCCGACATCGTCGGCGGCGGAATGTCGTCGCGCCTCTTCCAGAAGGTGCGCGAGGATCGCGGGCTCGCTTATTCGGTCTATTCGCAGCTCCACCCGCACGCCGATACCGGCCTCTTCTACGTCTATGCGGCCACGGCGCGGCGCGAATCGGCTTCGGCGGCGCAGCTGATCGAGGAAATCGTCGCCGGCACCGTGGAGACGCTCACCCAGCGCGAGGTGGACCGGGTGCGCACCCAGTCCCGAGCAGGTTTGCTGATGTCGATGGAAAGCCCGTGGGGACAGGCCCATTACGTCGCCCGCCAGCTCTTCGTCTACGGCCGGCTGGTCGAGCCGGCGGAGGTGATCGCCGAACTGGAGGCGGTGACCCTCGACCAGGTCCGGGAGGCCGGAGCCAAGATGCTGTCCGGCCCGCGCGCCCGGGCGACGATCGGCTTCCCGGCCGTGAGGGCGGCGTGACGGACCAGCGTCATCCCGGCGAAGGCCGGGACCTCGGGGAGACCCACTGTGCCTTCTCGCCCTGAGGTCCCGGCTTTCGCCGGGATGACGGGGAGGGCGGCGGTCCACTCCCTCACCACGCTGGTGGCCGAGCCCTGGGCCGATTACGGGCTGGTGGACAGCGGCGGCGGGCGAAAGCTCGAACGCTACGGCCGCTACCGCTTCATTCGCCCCGAGCCGCAGGCTATGTGGGCTCCGTCCTCGCCCGACTGGGAGGCCGACGGCGAGTTCGTCCCCGGCTCCGACGAGGAAGGCGGCGGCCGCTGGAACTTCGCCCGGCCGGTGCCCCGCGAAGGCTGGGAGCTCGGCTGGGAGGAGGTCCGCTTCCGCGCCCAGGCGACTCCCTTCAGGCACCTCGCCTTCTTCCCCGACATGGCCCCGCAATGGGCGTGGATGCGCGAGCGGCTGGGCGAGGGCTCGGAAGCTCTGAACCTGTTCGGATACACCGGAGTCGGCACCCTGGCGATGGCGGCGGCGGGCGCCCGGCTGACCCATGTCGACGCCTCGAAGAAATCGGTCGAGGCGGGCAAGGAGAATGCCCGGCTCTCCGGAATGACGGACCGGCCGATCCGCTGGCTGGTCGACGACGCGGCCAAGTTCACGGCGCGAGAGGTTCGGCGCGGGCGCCGCTACGACGGGATCATCCTCGATCCGCCGAAATATGGCCGAGGCCCGGAAGGCGAGGTGTGGAAGCTGGAAGAGGGGCTGCCGGGACTGATCGCCGACTGCCGCCGGCTGCTCGACCCGGAGAGCCGGTTTCTCGTGCTCACCGTCTACGCGGTCCGGATGTCGGCGCTGGCGATCGGCGAGCTCATCCGCCAGGCGATGGGGGATCTCGGCGGCCGGGTCGAATGCGGCGACATGGCGGTGCGCGAAGAAGCGCGCGGGCTGCTCCTTCCGACGGCGATCTTCGCTCGGTGGAGCCGCTAATTGCCTCCCTACCGGCGAAGCCGGTGGGGAGGGGGACCACACGAAGTGTGGTGGAGGGGTAATCGCGCTCCGCCATAAGGCTCTCGCGCGAACCGCTTAGTCTACGGCGGTTACCCCTCCACCAGGCTTCGCCTGGTCCCCCTCCCCATCTGTCGATGGGGAGGCAAATCAGTCGCGCGCCGCCCTCATCGCCGCGCCCGCCGCGAACGGAGCCACTGCGACGAGCAGGAGCGCCGCCGCCGCGAGCAGCTTGAGCGCTCCGGAGCTTCCGTCCGGCCCGGTCAGGCCGGCCCCGAAGATGAGGATCGGCACCGCCAGCGGAAGCATCAGGAGTCCCGCGAGCGCCCCGGTCGAGCGGAGGCCCGAGGTCAAAGCCGCGACGATCAGGGTCAAGGCGGCGAGCCCCGGAGTTCCGGCGAGGAGGCCGAGCTCGACCCGCCAGAGCACCGGCGCCGGAAGCTTCAACAGGGCGGCCGCAGGCAAGGCGGCGAGCATCAGCGGCGGACCGAAGCCGAGCCAGTGGCCGGCGAGCTTGACCGCCGCGACGCTCTCCTCGCTCAGCCCGCGCACGGCAAGCTGATCGAGGACTCCCGAGGCGCGGTCGGGCTCGACCAGCCGGTCGACCGGAAGCAAGGCGGCGAGCAGGGCCGCCACCCACAAGGCTCCGCCGCCCGTGCGGGCGAGCAACGCCGAATCGGGCCCGACCGCGAAGGGGAAGAGGGCGGCGACTAGCAGAAAGAAGATGAGCGGGAGCGCGGCCCCGCCCCCCGTCGCCGCAAGGCGAAGCTCGCGAAGGAGGAGGGCGCTCATCCCAGGGTCACCGGGATGGCCCCGGGCAAGGCGAGCGGCTGGTGCGAGGCGGCAAGGACCGCGCCTCCGCCCGCGCGGTGGGCGGCGATCGCCGCTTCGAGCCTGGCCAGGCCGTCCGGGTCGAGGCCGTTGGCCGGCTCGTCGAGCAGCCAGAGCGGCGCTCCGCTCGCCAGCACCCGCGCCAGCGCCGAGCGCTTCCTCTGGCCCGTGGAAAGCATCCGAACGGGCACTGGGGCAAGCGCCGAAAGGCCCATCGCCGCCATCGCCGCCATCGCCTCCTCCGCGACGGCCCCGTCGAGCCGGCTCCAGAAGCCCAGCGCCCGGCCAAGAGTGAGCTTCGGATCCAGAGCCAGCCCCTCGTCGGCGAGCGCCGCCGGCTTTTCGCGCTCGACGGTCCCGGCCGTGGCCGGAAGCAAGCCGGCCGCGACCCGGATCAGGCTCGACTTGCCCGCGCCGTTGGGGCCGGTGGCCAGAGCCGCGCTTCCCGGCCCGAGAACCAGATCGAGCCCTTCGAACAGAAGCCGTCCTCCGCGGATGCAGGCGATCGCTCGGAGCTCGAGCAGGCTCAACCCGCGCCGTCCCCGACCGAATCCTCGATCGCGTGCATGTCGTCGTCGGAAAATCCGAAATGATGGCCGGCCTCGTGGACGATGACGTGGGTGACGAGCGCCTCGAGGCTCACCCCGGTCTCCGCCCATTCGTCGAGCAAGGGGCGGCGGTAGAGGTGGATCATGGCCGGGAGCTCCCCCGAGAGCATCGAGCTTCGCTCGCCGATCGGCCGGCCGGTATAGAGACCGGAAAGCTCGAACGGATCCTCTATCCCGAGCTCGGCCAGAACCTCCTCTTCGGCGAAATCGTCCACCCTCAGGACCACGCCGTCGAGGTGGCGGCGGAAATGCTCGGGCATCCGGGCGATGGCGGCGTCGGCCAGCCGCTCGATCTCCGCCGCGTCGGGCGCAAGGGTTTGACGCTCCCCGGTCACCTGCGCGACATAGAGGGGAATGGAGGGGCGAGACAATGATACTCAGTGACGAGGAGCGCGCGGCGGCGCTCCGGGCGCTGCCGCAGTGGCGCTACGAGGCGACCGGGAGGGCCATCCGGCGCGAATTTCGATTCGCCGATTTCGGAGCGGCCTTCGCCTTCATGACCCGGGTCGCCATCGCGGCGGAGAAGGCCGACCACCATCCGGACTGGTCGAACAGCTGGAACAAGGTCGAGGTGTCGCTCAGCACTCACAGCGCCGGCGGAGTGACCGCCAGGGACTTGGCGCTGGCGCGGGCGATGGACCGCTTCGCCGCCGACTTGCCCTGAAGGCGGCCTGCCCCTAGAGGGTGCGGCTTCCAGGGAATGCGGAGCGGTGGCCGAGTGGTCGAAGGCGCTCGCCTGGAAAGTGAGTATACGCCAAAAGCGTATCGAGGGTTCGAATCCCTCCCGCTCCGCCACCTGGTATCTCTTGCAGAGACGCCGTCGCCCACCGCCGAGAAATTTGCGCAGTTCTGCGCCGAGCCCCTGGCTGCACGGTACTTCGGAGAGCAGAGAGAAGGCGCAAACCGGCTCAGCAATTCCGAGAATTCTCGGCGCAGGCCAGCTGCAGTACCGTTTGACTCAATTCCCTGCATTACAGGGAATATGCAGGTAAATTCGCTACTCACCAACCCTTTTCGCGGCTGTCGGTCGGCAACAAGCCCGCGGATCTCAGTTGGAAACCTGTTCGTCGTTTTGCTCATGCGGGCTCCTCTCCTCAGGAGTTGGAGCCTCCGACGACCCAGAACAATTCACATGACTGCACGCACCCGGGAAAGGGCAGGCGTCATCATGATTCACTTTACAAGTTCTGACCAATGTCTCAAAACTTGTTGATGTTCCCCGATCGCTTTTCGACGGCACGCCTCTCACTTCGTCCGATGCTACCGGACGATGCTCACGCGATATTTACCGGCTACGCGCAGGACGAAGAAGTTACGCGCTATTTGACATGGCGCCCGCATACTTCGATCGACCAGACAAAAGCCTATGTGCAAGCGTGCATAGCTGCCGAAACCGCCCGCGCTTACATGCTTGTTCTGAAGGAAACAGGTCGGGGGATCGGCGTCTTCGATCTGCGCAAGGCAGGAGATGCCAAGCTCGAATACGGATACGTCGTGGCACGACCGTTTTGGGGCAAGGGCTTGATGACAGAGGCGCTCGTCGACGTGATCGACTGGGCTTTGTGTCAGCCCGCCATCTGGCGGATCGCCGCCGCCGCCGATGTTGATAACATCGGCTCGATCCGAGTTATGGAGAAGGCGGGCCTGCAATGGGAAGGCGTGCTCCGCAAATGGCTAATCCACCCGAACATCGGCCCTGTCCCCCGCGATTGCGTCGTCTTCGCGAAGACGCGGCCGTGACCGCTTGCAGGATGGATCGGGATCGACCGCGCTCTTCTAAAAAGGCCGAAATCATTCGGGTTGACCAGTTGGAAACGTCAGCAAGGGGGTAAGAATGCCGGATCACGATACCATTGAGGCAGACGTCATCGACATTGTCCAGAACAAGTGCAGCCGCTCCGATCTGGTCGTGTCCCGCGACAGCAAGCTCCTGGATCTCGGGGTAGATTCACTCGACGTCGTCGACATTATCTTCGAAATAGAAGAGCGGTGGAAAGTCGAGCTTCCGTTCAACGCCAACAGTGCAGGTGCGTTCGAGATGAATACTGTGGGCGAGGTCATCGACAGGGTAAGCGAGCTGCTGCCCGATGGCTGATCGAGAGGTCGCCGTCACCGGGATCGGCTTCGTATTGCCGGCTGGGCACTCCGTCGCGGCGGTCTGGGATCATATCGTCGCCGGCAGGACCGCGATCGGTCCGGTGCGCACGATCCCTACCGACCGGCTCGGCTGCGCCCTGCTCGCGGAGATCGTCGACTTCGACGGGTGTGAGCATTTCGACCGTCGGCAGTTGCTCAATCTCGATCGCATGTCGCAATTCGCGGTTGTCGCCGCACGCCGCGCGGTGGCCGATGCTGCCCTGGACCTCGCACGCGAGGACCGGGATTGCATCCCGACCATCCTTGGCAGCGGCGTGGGGGGCTTGACGACGCTCGATGCCAGTTTCGCGCATTTCTACGGCCCGGCGCTGGGACGGCCCGCCCCGATGACTATCCCCAAGTCGATGCTCAACGCGGGCGCGAGCAACGTCAGCATAGACTTGGAGCTACGGGGCGAAAGCTATGCGGTCGCGTCGGCCTGCTCTTCGAGCGCGCACGCGATCGGCCACGCGTTCCGGCTGGTGCGCAGCGGCGCGGCCGACGTGGCGATCACCGGGGGAGCCGAGGCATGCCTGACGGTGGGCACGATCAAGGGCTGGGAATCGATGCGCGTGCTGAGCAACGACGGCTGTCGCCCCTTCTCCGCCGATCGTAGCGGCCTGGTGCTGGGCGAGGGCGCAGCCATATTGGTGCTGGAGGAAGCGGGCCGTGCCCGGGCGCGCGGCGCGCATATTTACGGACTTGTGGCGGGTTTCGGTGCGAGTGCCGACGCGTGCGATATCACCGCGCCCGATGCCGGCGGCGCCGTGCGCGCAATGGCGGCGGCGCTCCGCGACGCCGGCATAATCACCGACGATGTCGGCTACATCAACGCGCATGGCACGGGTACGCAGGCGAACGACGCAACCGAGGCGCGCGCGATCCACATGCTTTTTGGGGAAAAAGCGAGGAGCGTGCCGGTGTCGTCGACCAAGGGAGCGCTCGGCCACAGCCTCGGCGCCACCGGCGCGGTGGAAGCGGCTCTGTCGCTGCTCGCCCTGGATCGGGGAATCCTGCCGCCAACCGCTGGCTGGAGGGTCGCCGACCCGAACTGCGAACTCGACGTGATTCACGGGGCCGCACGCCCCGCACAGCCGAGGGTAACGCTGTCCAACTCGTTCGCGTTCGGCGGGCTGAACGCGGCGCTGGTGTTTCGACATGCCCCCACGGGCTGACCCGGATCGATCATCGCCATCGTCGGACTAAGTTGTGCGCTCCTCCTCTGCGGCGCCCAGGCGATTGGGCAGGAAGCAGCTCAGCGCGAGTGCCGCGCCGAGGAGGACGGCGCACAAAGCCGAGCAACGCAGGAGCAACGCGCTGGTGGCAGGGCTGTCCGCCAAGCCAGCCAGTTGGGGACCTTCGGCAGTGATAACCAGGCCCGCCAAGAAAGCCCCCAGTGTCGCGCCGATTCGCCGACACAGCTGGACGATGCCGCCCGCTGCGCCGTGCGCGCGGCTCCCGCAACTTCGCTGAGCAATCAGCCCATAGGTCCCCTGCAACGGCCCGAAGCCGACGCCGATGAGGCACAAAGCAGCCTTGTCCATCCATGGGCCCATCCCCGCCGCCAAGATCAGGCCTATTCCGCCGCAGATCACGATAAAGATCCCCGCGATGACCGCGGTGCGATACCGTCCCGTGCGGGCCACAAACCTGCCCGATCCGACGGCGCCGATCGCGACCCCAACGGAGAAGACGGCCAGATAGACTCCGCTGGCCGCTGCCGTTCTCCCCAATTCCCCCTGAAGGAAGATCGGCAGGACGACCACCAGGCCCAACAATGCGGCCGAAGCGAACATGCCGGCGAGCGCACTGAAGAGCATGACCCGGGAGGTGAAGAACGTGGCCGGGACGATGGGGCGGGCGGCCACGCGTTCGTTCGCCAAGAACAGCGCGAATGAGATGGCCGACGCGACGAACACGCCGACGCGGAGCATCCCGTTCCAAATATCCTGCGTCCCTTGCGCGCCGGCCATCAGCAGCAATAGACCCAATGCCAGAAGCGCGATGCCCCGATAGTCCAGCCCGTGCCAGTCAAATCGCTGCCGATCATGCGGCGCGCGCCCGATCAGCGACCAGCATGCAAACAGCGGAAGCACCTGGACCAGAAAGATCCAGCGCCATCCGGATATCACGAATGGCCCGGCTTGCACCGGCTCCAAATCGGCCAGGAGGCCGCCGGCCGCAGGTCCCAGGATGGTGCAGATCGCATAAATGACCGAGAAGCTGCCCGTATAGCGGGCCCGCTCGCTCTCCGAGAGGTTCTCGGCCAGCAGCGCGAAGGACGAGACGAAAAGGGCGGCGCTCCCGGCACCCTGGATCGCACGGTAGACGGCAAGCTCCACCATGCCGAGCGCGGGCTCGGCGCCAATGGGCCGAAGACCTGCGCCGGCGCAAAGGATCGAGCCCAGGATGAGGACGACGAACCCGATCCGGAGCGTCACCCGGTGACCGATCTGGTCGCCGATGCTGCCCCAGATCGGACCGCAGACCACCGACATGAAGATGTAGGAAGCGGAGGTCCACGCGAACGCGTCGACACCGTTCAATTCCTCGAGCACCTTCGGCATGGCAGACGCCATGACCGACCCGTCGAGCGCGCCGATCGCCAGGCCCAGTCCCGCCACAAGGACGATACGCATCCTTCCCAGGCGTCCGGAAACGGCCGCATCGGCCGCCCCGTCCATCGCAGTCGGCGGCGCCTCCGCCGCCAAACTGTCACCCCGCTTACCGTCCCTCAGCTTCACGCGCGGAACTGCTGACCGGCGATGATGATCGTGGGCACCGGCAACAGCTCCATCCGGAAAGGCGTCTGCTGGACGTAACCATCCCAGAACGGCCCACCGATACTTTCCAGGGTCTCGCACGCAAAGAAGACGAGCGGCGTCGTATCGTCGGCCATGAGCGCCCGATAAGCGGAGACCAGCGTATCGAACACGTTCGACCCGCTCGCCTCCAGCATCCTCGGCACCCACTTCCCGGAGTGCAGCCAACCCGTCGCCTTGGTCAGCAGCACCCGCGAGATCTGCTCGTACATCTGGAGGCCACAGGCCACCTTTTCGGCTGGCTTCTGCGCCGTAGCAAGCTCGACGATCAGGTTGGTGAGCTTGAGCCGATAGCTTTCCAGAACCAGGTTCGGAGGCGCGTCCGGCCCTGCATTGATCTTCACCGCGAGTTCCGCCTTCAGCGCGGCGGCGCCCCCGTCACGATCGAAGACGATCTCCGCGTCGAGCGGCACCAGGCCGAGCGCGATCCCGGAGTTCGCCGCGAACATCGCGAAGAGTTGCAGGGAATCGAGCGAATAGGCCTGGATCTCGACGATATGACCCTTGTAGTTGACGCAGCGTTTTTCCCAGAACTGGCCTGTCGGCACGTAGACGATCACGTCCATGTCCGAATAGGGACTGAACTTCCCTTTCAGCGCGGAGCCATGGCCGAATGCGTGGACGCACTCGGGATAGAACTCCAGGGCAGCAGAACGCATGATGTCGAGCGCGGCCTCCCGGGAGATCCGCCCTTCACGCACGTCCTCGGTTACCTCGCCGAACGCGCGCCGATAAAGGTCGTTGATGACATCGTCTTTACTTTTGGTTTCCATGTCGACACCCCATGATCATGATGCTGAAGGGGTTTATTCGCCCCGGTTTCATTGCGAATAACCCCAAGACGCTTCGGCTGTTTACCGCACGTGCGGGATCACCTCGCTCGTGAAAAGCTCCATGGACTCCATGACGGCTTCCCGTTTTCCCGCCGCCTCGAACCCGAGGGCGAACCGGGTGATCCCGGTCGCCTCGACCGTCGCGCACAGCTTGTCGATGCACTCCTGGGGCGACCCGATCGGATTCTTGGCCATCTCGTCGGGCAGGATGTCGACCGCCGTTCGGATGCCCTTGAGCACGCGTTGCTCATGCTCGCGTTGCCGCCACTCATAGCTGGGAACGGTCGTCGCTCCCGGGGCATACAGCTGCGTGGCCTGATACCCCTCGTCCATCCACCACAGGATGTGGTCCCACGACGCCCGCTTGATCTGGTCGCCGTCGCGCGACACGCCCGCGATGCACGAGACGACATGGGGGATCTCGCCGGGATCGAACCCGGCATCCTCTGCGTGGCTGCCATATTGCTCCAGGATGACGGCCTTCTCCTCGTCATTGTGGGAGAAGCCGAGGATCAGCGGGATGCCGAGCCCTGCAGCCCAGGCGATGGACTCCGGCGATATCGCGACCGTGTAGAGGGGCGGGTGGGGCTTCGTATAAACTTCGGGGTAGATCTCGATTTCGGGAAACTTGAAGAAGGGCCCCTTTCCCTCGGCCTTACCGTCGATCCACAACGACTTGATGATGTCCAGGCTCTCGGCGGTCATCTGCCTGCTCGAGCCCATATCGGCGCCGAACACTTCGAAATCCTTGCGGAATGTCCCTCGCCCGACGCCGAGCATCAAGCGCCCTTGGCTCAGCTGATCGATCAGGGCCACCTGCTCGGCGACTTGCACCGGATGGTGGAGCGGAAGGACCTGGATCGCGGTCCCGACCTTCAGTCTGGAGGTCTTGCCGAGGATGAAGCTCGCATGCATCAGTGCGGAGCCGACCAGGCCGTAGCGTGTGAAGTGATGCTCCAGCACCCAGGCATGGCTGTAGCCCAGTCGCTCCGCTTCCTGCGCGAAGAACACCGAATTCTGGATGGCTTCCTCGGCGGTGAGTATCGGCGCCTGAGCCGTGATGAGATAGATTCCCCACTCCATAATCTCTCCTAAGCCCTTGCACGTTGCTTGCGTCGTTCTTGAAGTCCCGTTTCCAGCATGGCGCTGAATGACGGCTCCCGAACTTGGTGAAGGCCGTCGGAACGGCCGCAGAATGCGACGACGTCGCGCAGCATCCATCGCGATGCCTGGGCATTGCGGCCGATGTCGTGACCGCACCCTGCGATGGTCACGACGTCCACGGCGTCGATCGTCGCCGCGAGATGCTGGACGTCGGGCAGACTTATCCACGCGTCGTCAGCACCGAGGTACAGCCGCGCGGGCCGCGTGATCCCGGCTATGTCCGCGACCGAGGAGGCGAGGCTGTCCCAGGCCGAGGCCCGCGCATCTGCATAAAAGGGAGCGGCGCGAACCTCGCTTCCCTCGAACCTGATCTTGGGCGGGAGCTGATCCTCCGCGACGCGGGAATAGTCCACGCCCAACGCGCATTCGAGCGTCCGGGCGACGTCGACGACTCCCGATACCGTGGCGAGACCCGCGAGAAACTCACAGTCGGCAAATGCCCGCAACGCCACCCTGGCCGACAAGCTGGTCGCGACCAGCGTCATCCCATGCGCCGGAAACTCGTCCCTTGCGAAGTCCAGGACGGTCCGCACGCCTTGCAGGGCGGTGGAGAGCGTGAAATCCTCGATGTCGCCGTCGCTCAGGCCGAGATGATCCAGCGAATCGAACCTGACCACGGAAATCCCATTGACGAGCAGGTACAGTGCGAGGCTCGAATGCTGATGCATGCGGTGACCGAAGCCCGGCATGACGACCGCGACGGCGGACATGTCTACCTGGGGGTCAGCCCGGTTTACCCAACAATGGATCCGGCGCCCGTCCGCGCTGGTCAGGTCGACCCCCGTCATGCTGGGGCGCCCCCCGCTTGCTCCGAAAGAGCGGCGGCGCAGCCGGCATCCCCTCCGCGGTCGACCCGACGGACGATGCGCAGGATCTCGCCGGACAGGCCGCAGCTGCACGGCTTGTCGTCCACCGTCCCGAGGTCGTCGCCTATGAAGATGCACGGGTAGCTGCTGGCG
>DASVSP010000003.1:0-18861 GCA_036388065.1 Allosphingosinicella sp. | reverse complement strand
CCGGGCGCGCCTCCGGCGGGGGCCGGCCAGGTCCGGCCCGCCGACGGGCCTCCAACCGGCGCGCGGGGACCGCGCGGCGGAGGCGAAGGCGGTGCGCGCGGCGGCGGGCGCGGCGGCTTCGGGGGAGGCCGGGGTGGATTCGGCGGGGGCGGACGCGGCGGCTTCGGCGGCGGCGGCCCGGGCGGGGGCCGGGTCCAGCTCGCCCTCTACCACACCTGGCACTTCACCGATTCCGTGCTGATCCGGCCGGGCGTTCCGGAGCTCGACTTCCTCGACGGCTCGGCCGGAAGCAGCCGGGGCGGAAGGCCGCGTCACGAGCTCGAATTCCAGGGCGGGATATTCAAGAACGGCCTCGGGGCCCGGCTCACCGCCAACTGGCAGAAGGCGACCTTCGTCCGAGGCGGCCCGGCGCTCGGCGGGGGCACCGGCGACGACCTCTTCTTCGAGGATTTCGCAACCGTGAACCTGCGCCTGTTCGCGGATCTCGGGCTCCAGAAGTTCGCCCGCGAGCGGCCGTTCCTCCGCGGAATGCGGGTGAGCCTGTCGATCGACAATTTGTTCGACGCGCGCCAGCAGGTCCGCGACGGGCTCGGGACGGTGCCCTTGAGCTACCAGCCGGGCTATCTCGACCCGCTCGGGCGATCGGTGAGGCTCAGCGTCCGGAAATTGTTCTTCTGACCGTCGTCCCGGCGAAAGCGGGGGTAAGCCCGATGATCAGCGGCCGTCATCCCGGCGAAAGCCGGGATCTCGGGGAGACCCGCCGTGACTTCTCGTCCTGAGGTCCCGGCTTTCGCCGGGATGACGGTTCCTCACTGCCCCAATATCTTCCCGAGCCCCTTGCGAAGCTTCTCCTTCTTCGTCCTCGGCCGGCTTTCCGGATGCTCCTGCGCGTCCTCGTCCTCGTCGTCCATGCCCGGCATGTCCATGCCCAGCATTCCCATATGGGTCGATCTGGTCCGAAGCTTGACCGTCCATTCCGGCCGCCAGGTACGCGCCGCCCCGGCCGGCCTCGGCTGGGAGAAATTGCCCTCGCCTCCGAAGGCGATCAGGCTCAGCATCGATTGCGGCGCCGCCCGTGCCACTTCGGCCGGGACGGTGCAGCGGTCCGCCGTCCCCGGCATGAGGACCCGGCTCTGCACGAGGCGGGCGAGGTCGGACTCGGCGACGTAGTCGAACGCCATCATCGCCGCCTGGGTCTCGGAGGAGGTCCAGATGACGAAGTCGCCGTTCTGAGCCGCGCCCATGACCGAGCCGAACCAGGCGCGCGCTCCGGGGACCGGCCGCCAGGCGAGCGGGATCGAGCCGGAGGGGCCGGCGCCGTTGGAAGCGAGCGTGACCGGAGCGAGGAAATCCTGGCCCGCGCCCAGCGCGAACCGGATCTCGGGCGAATAATTGCCTCGGACGACATGCTCTCCCAGCAGCGATCCGCCGGCCGGGACCCGGGTCTGCGACCGCTCGTTCGGCCATTCCCCGTAGGTCGCCGAGGTCGCCGCCGAGGGCGGGGTCATCGGCTTCATCGCCATGTTGGCGAAGGCGGGCGGCATTTTGCCGGCCGCCATCGAAGCGAAGTCGATCACCGCCGGCTGGCCCGGGCGGGCATGCTCGCCGCAGCCCCAATAGATCAGCATCCGGCCCTTCGGCCGCTCGCTTTGTCCCCAGGGCTGGACCGGGCCCGTGGAGCGCGGCGCGGTTTGCGGAGTGAGGAGCGGCAGGCTCGGCCCGGCCTGGAGGCCCGAGGGCGGAATATGCTCGGCCTGCGGGGCTCCGGCGGCGCGGCGCGGGCTTCCGAGCTGGAGGGTGAGCGTTCGGACGTAGGAAGAGCCGCCGCCGCGGCCGCCCAGCATCGAGCCCATCACGGAACCGGCGCTCGTCCGCCGCCCGCCGCCGCCCGCCATGGCGGCGAAGCCCGACGAGGTGTCAGCGCTCATCCAATAAACGGTCGTGCCGCTGCCGGCCCGCGCCTGGCTCAGCGCGCTTCCCGCCGTCGCCAGCGCGACGATTGCCGCCCCGGCCCAGACCCTCTTCATTCTCATGACCTCACCCTGTCGATTTCTGATCCCGATCATTCCGGCGCAGGCCGGACCGCCGGCCGAACCGGCCCTGCGGCTGAACGGCATTTGCCTCAGCCGCGTCACCCGCCGATGTCGCGTTCGCAGGAGAAGTGTTTCAATCGTGTCCAAACGGCTGTCGCGCCTGCGGCTCAGCGGCCGAGGCGGCGAGAGAGATGAGCAGGGCCGCCGGAAACAAGGCAAAGGGCCGGCGAACCGTATCGGTTGCGTAAGGTCCGCCGGGAAGAACCCTCCGTCGCTCCCGACGGAACGTCGATAACGCTTTTTTCGCTACGCATGGCATGAGCGATGACGCCGCCTTCCTGAGGGAGCAGGCCCGCCGCTGCCGCCGACTTGCCCGTGGAGTAGCCACCCCCGACGTGGTGGAGACCCTGAACCAGATGGCGGTCGACTATGACGCGCGGGCGGAGGAGATGGAGAAGCGCGAAAGCTGATCCTCCCTGCCGCGTAGCGGTGGGGAGGGGGACCATGCGAAGCATGGTGGAGGGGTGGTTGCACCCCGGTCAGCGGATCGAGCGCGAGACGGCAAAGGCCTGCGCCCTTTACCCCTCCACCACCCTTCGGGTGGTCCCCCTCCCCATCTGGCGATGGGGAGGCAAAAGCTATCGGCACTTGGCCTGCGTTCTCGCCGCCGGAAGCCTCGACTTGATCCAGTCGCGCATCGTCGTCCCGTAGACGTCCTGAAGCTCGTCATAGGCCTTGCAGGCGTCGGCGGGCTTGTCGAGCGAGACCAGGGCCTGGCCGAGGAAGTAGAGGCTGTCGGCGGCGCGTTCGCCCTTCGGGTTCGACTGGTAATTGGCGAGGAAGGCCTTGGCCGCGGTGGCCGGCTTGCCGCCGTCGAGATAGGCCCGGCCGGCGAGGTTGCTGGCCCAGCTCGCCCATTTGCTCTTGGGATAGCGCTTCGCCGCCGCCTCGAGCGCCTTCTGGGCCTCGGTGTAGCGCTTCGATTCCCACAGCCGGAAGCCCGCATTATAGGCTTCCTCGGCGGTGGAATCGCCCGTGGCGGACGCGGCGGGCGCGGCCGCGGGCTCGTCGTCTTCCGGCTCGGGGACCGGCTTGGGCTTGGTCGTGGAGGACGACGTGGAGGGACGGCTCGGCTCGGAAGCCGGCGACCCTGCGCGCTCGAGCAGGTCGAGCCGGGCGCCGGTGCTGTCGCGAAGGCGGTTCACCCCCTCCTCGATCTGGCGCAGTCGGTTGCCGTTCTGCTCGATCTGGCCGGTCAGCTCGCGAAGCTGGGCTTCGAGCGAGTCGACCCGCGCGGTGAGGTCGGCCACCGCGCTCGACGCCGGCACTCCGGGCTGGACTCCCACAGGCTGCTGCCGGTCGATCTCCGGAGCGACCTCGGCGCCGTTGGGGAAGACCCGGCGCTGCACGGCCCGCAGCTGCTGCTCGAGCCGTTCGATCCTGCGCTCCGCGCTCTCGGTCCGCTGGGCCGCCGCGGGAACCGCCGCGCTCGCCATCAAGAGCATCGCAACAAGATGAAAACGCATCATAAATCCCCCGCCCCTCGGTCCCGCATGATCCTAACCGGCTTGGGGCCGGCGTAGAAGAGTGAAATATTACGGGGTGCCGGCGGGCGGGGCCGCCCCCGGCGCGGAAGCGGCCGCCTCGCTCCGGGGCCGGGCGACGAGATCGGCGGCCGTCAGGCTCACGTTGGAGATGGTCGTCTCCGGAGGCCCGAGCGGCGCCACCTGGGTTCCGCCGACGCTGACCTGGAGCACGTTGGCCCGGGCCGTCCGGACCCGAGGCGACTGGGCGCCCGCCGGAACCTGGAAGCTCTGGCCGGCCTTCAAAGTCCCCATGTAGAGCGGTGCTCCGCCTCCCGCCTGGTCGATCCGGAGCCAGACGTCCTCGGTCGCGGTGAGGACCACCGGCCCGCTGCTCGGCGGAGGCGCGGCGCTCGGCCGGGCCGGACGGGGAGCCGCCTGGTTGGCGGCGGCGGGATCGTCCGACTGGGTGATCGCGACGTCCGCCGGGCTGTCCTCGCCGACCGCTCCGCTGCGCCAGACCAGGTAGCCGATGACGAGCAGCACGGCGATGACCGCCGCGGCGATGGCAAGGGTCCGGGGCGGCACTCGCGCCGGATCGGCCGGCTCGTAGAAGGGCGCGGCCGCAGCGGCGCCGGGCCGGACCCCGCCGAGCAGCTGGCGGACCTCGGCGCCGATCTGGGCACCGTCGAGGTCGACGGTATTGGCGTAGCTTCGAGCGAACCCGACGCTGTAGGTCAGCGCCGGGAGCGCTTCCCACTCCCCACGCTCGATATGCTCGAGGTGACGGACCGGGATCCGGGTCTGGCGGGCGACGTCGTCCAGGCTCAGCTTCTTGGCCTCGCGGGCGGCCCGGAGCCGCTCGCCGACCGACTGGCCCAGTAGATGATCCTGGTCCGCTTCCGCCATACCGCTTCCGATTTCCCCTCGATTTGGATTAATTCCATAGAGCCGGGGAGAGCGGGCAAAGTCAACCGGACTGCGCTGCGGCTGGTCCAACGGCGCACGCGGCTGAGCCTGTCTAAATCCTCCCCGCGGTTTCGCGGGGAGGGGGACCGCGCGAAGCGCGGTGGAAGGGTTCTGCGAAATCCGGAAAGAACCCCTCCACCAGGCTCCGCCTGGGCCCCCTCCCCGGCAAAGGCCGGGGAGGATTTCTAGACCTTGACCCCCGCCCCTTCCGCCCACTCCGCGAGAGCGCCGCGCATGTCCGCCGGCGGCTTCGCCAGCATCTCCTCCATCACCGGCAACAGCGCCGCCCGGTCGAGAGACCTGATCATCGCCTTGATCGGGCCGACCGCCGCGGGCGTGATCGAGAAGCGGGTGAGGCCGATTCCGATCAGAGCCATCGCCTCCAGCGCCCGGCCGCCCATCTCGCCGCAGACCCCGACGGGCACTCCGGCGGAGTCGCATTCCCGAACGATCCGCCTCAGAAAGCGCAGGATCGACGGGCTCAGCCAGTCGTAGCGCTCGGCCAGCTTGGGATGGGCCCGGTCGGCGGCGAACAGGAACTGCGTGAGGTCGTTGGTCCCGATCGACAGGAAGTCGACCATCGGCAGAAGGATGTCGAGGGTCTCCGCCAGGGCCGGTACCTCGAGCATCGCTCCGTAGCGGATGTTCGTCGGAAGCAGCTTGTTCTGGCCGGCCAGCCATTCGCGCTGCTGCTCGACGAGCGCTCGCGCCTCCTCGAACTCCCAGGGCTCCGAGACCATCGGGAACATGACGTTGAGCTCTCGCCCGGCGGCGGCGCCGAGCAGCGCCCGGGCCTGGGCCTTCATCAGGTCGTCCCGGTCGAGGGCGAGACGGAGGGCCCGCCATCCCATCGCCGGATTTTCCTCGACCCCGCCGTCCCCCATGTCGATGTAGGGAAGCGCCTTGTCGCCTCCGACGTCGACGGTCCGGAAGATGACCGGCCGCTCCCCCGCCGCGTCGAGCACCGACTTGTAGAGGCGCTGCTGGCTCTCCCGGCTTGGAAGCGTGGCCGAGATCAGGAACTGGAATTCGGTCCGGAACAGGCCGATCCCGTCGGCGCCCATCAGCTCCAGCGCCGCGACGTCGTCTCGAAGCCCGGCATTGACCATCAGCACGATCCTGAGGCCGTCCTTCGTCACCGGCGGAACGTCGCGAAGCGCCGCGAACTCGGCCCGGCGCTTCTTGGTGATCGTGAACTTCGCCTTGAAGGCCTCCTCGACCGCTCCGGTCGGCCGGACGAAGGCGACCCCCGCGTCGCCGTCGAGCAGGACCTCGTCGCCCTCGCCGATCATCCGCCGGACATTGCGGACCCGCCCGAGCATCGGAACGCCCATCGCCCTTGCGACGATGGTGACGTGCGCGGTGAGCGAACCTTCCTCGAGAATGACGCCCTTCAACTTGCGGCGGTCATATTCGAGCAGCTCGGCCGGCCCGAGGTTTCGGGCGACCAGAACCGCGTCGTGCGGAAGGCCCATCTGGGCGGCGGTCCCGAGCTGGCCGGCCACGATCCGGAGCAGCCGGTTCGACAGGTCGTCGAGATCGTGCATCCGGTCCTGGAGCAGGCTGTCGTCGATCTCGCGCATTCGCATCTGCATTCGCTGGCGGACGCGCTCGATCGCCGCCTCGGCGGTCAGGCCGGAGTCGATCGCCTCGTTGATCCGCCTCGACCAGCCTTCGTCATACGCGAACATCTTGTAGGTCTCGAGCACCTCCTGATGCTCGCCCGCCGTCCCGAACTCGGCGAGGTTGGTCATGTTGTCGATCTGCTCGCGCATCTTTCGGAAGGCGGAATAGACCCGGTGGCGCTCGGCCTCGATGTCCTCCGCCACCGTATGCTCGATCAGGATCCGGGGCTGGTGGTAGACGGCCTGGCCGCGCGCCATCCCGGCGACGAGCTTCAATCCGTCGAGCCGCTCCGGCCCCTCCCCGCGCTCGGAAGTCCCGGCCTTGGCCGCCTTGTCGGCGAGGCCGGCATTGGCGATGAGCTCGGCCAGAACCATCGCCACGGTCTGAAGCGCCTCGATCTCGAGCGCGTCATAGGCCCTCGCCTCGGCATGCTGGACCGCGAGCACCCCGATCGCCCGTTCGCGCCGGATGATCGGGACTCCGGCGAAGCTGTGGAACAGCTCCTCTCCGGTCTCCGGGCGGTAGGCGAATTCGGGGTGGTTGGGCGCCTCGGCGAGGTTGAGGATCGAGACGTCCTTGGCGATCGTGCCCACCAGCCCCTCGCCGAGCGCCAGCTTGGTGACGTGGACCGCGCTCTGGTTCAGGCCGACGGTGGCGAACAGCTCGAGCACCCCGTCGCGAAGCAGGTAGATCGAGCAGACCTCGCTCGCCATCGCCTCGGCGATGATCTTGACGACCTTGTTGAGCTTCGCCTGGGCGCTCGCCCGCGACGCCATCACGTCGTGCAGCCCGGTCAATATCTCGCGGGCTGAAGCGGCGGACTGGGCGGGCATCGGGGAGCGGTAGCAGGAAGGCGAGCCCCCGTCATCCCGGCGCACCCGTCATTCCGGCGAAGGCCGGAATCCATGGACACGGCCCAGCGAAAGTACAGGCGGCGGTGTTCATGGATCCCGGCCTTCGCCGGGAAGACGGTTCGGGCGTGCGTCGCTCCAGCTCGCTTGTCTTGGCCTCCGGCTTGTGGCGCCGAAGCCCCTGTGTCAGTCTGCCGCGGCTATCACCTCATGGAAGGGGGGATCGAGATGCAGGCAGCTTACGGAAGCCGAGCGCCGGAAAGGCGAACGAGCGCGGCCTTCACCATTGCGATCCATGCTGCGATTCTTGCTTTGCTCCTCAGCTTCCGGCCGGCCTTCGACGAGCCCACGGACCCGGCGCCGCCGCTTGCGGTCGATTTCCTGCCGGCGCCCACGCCCGAAGCTCCGGTCGTCGAGCCGAAGCCGATCAAGGAGGAACCGGCCAGAACTTCCTCCACACTGTCCCTGCAACGTCCCGGCGGGAGCGAGGCCGGCGGGCGCGCGCCGCGGGAAAAGCGGGAGGACATGGACCGCACGATCAGCCCCCTCGCCGTCGCCGCCTTTCCGCCAGGCCCGGCGCCCGCGACCGGAATCGCTCCCGACGGGCCGGCCGGAATGGGCCGGGCTGCGGACGGGGCCGGCGCCGGGGCCGGCGGACGCGGCACCGGCACGGGCACCGGCACGGGCTCGGGTTCCGGCCCGGGCTCGCGCCCGGCCCCGGCCTCTCGCTCTCGATCTGGCCCTGAAGACACGCTCGAAGCGCCGCGGTGGATCAGCAAGCCGACTTGGAGCCAGATGCAGCAGTATAACCCCTATCGAGCGGTCACGGCCCGGGTCAGCGGGACCGCGGTCCTCGCCTGCCGGGTGGATTCCCGCCAACGGGCCCGCCGCTGCCGCCTGCTCGGCGAAACCCCGCGAGGCTATGGCTTCGGAGCCGCGGCCCTCGAGACCGTCCGATTGGGCCGGATCGCCCCCGTCATGCGCGGCGGAGTCCCGGACTACAAAGCCTGGGTCCGGATCCCGATCACCTTCCACAATTGCAAGAAGTCCGACCTCGCCTGCGCCGATTCGCGCGACTGATGTGGATGCCCGCCTCCCCTGCGCAGCATGGGGAGGGATGGGCAATCAAGGCGACCGGCGCGTCGTTCCGGCGAAAGCACCGCCCTCAGCGCTTACCGGCCTAAGCCCGTGCTCATGGATCCCGGGTCAAGTCCGCAATAACGGATCTGCCCGTCATTCCGGCGAAGGCCGGAATCCATGAACACGGCCGCTCGAAGCTACGCCTCGCCCTCCGCCTCAGAGACGGGCTCGAACCCGAAGCCGATGGCAAGATCCCGCCAATCGGGGTTCTCCGCCTCGATCAGCCGGACTTTCCAGGCCCTCTGCCACTCCTTGATCCGTTTCTCCCGAGTAACGGCCGAATCCATGTCGCCATGCATCTCGAGCCAGACGAGCCGCCACACGGCGTACCGGCCGACGAAGCCCTTGGTGATTCCATTCCGATGCTGCCAGAGGCGCTGGAACAGGTTGGAAGTTACGCCGGTGTAGAGCGTCCCGTGCCTTCGGCTGGCGAGGATGTAGACGCAGGGGTCGCGCTCCATCCGGGCAGTCTAGACTGTCCCTAACGGCTTCCAAAAAATCGCATAGGCCGTGATCATGGATGCCGGATCAAGTCCGGCAAGACCAATCTGCCTCCATTCCGGCTAAGGTCGGAATCCATGAACATCTTCGCCTGGGATTATCCGCTTGCCTTTGCGTTCATGGATCCCGGCCTTCGCCGGGATGACGGAGCGTCGCCGCCGGACGCTACCCGCTTGCCTCCGAGTTCATGGATGCGGCCTTCGCTGGAATGACATGCCCCTCTTGCCCCCGTCAGTGCCTGCGAAGGGCGGAATCCGTGAACACCCTCGCTCGAGTCTATTCGGCAGGGCCCGAGTTCATGGATCCCGGCCTTCGCCGGGATGACGGATCAGGCTGCTCTCCCCTCCAATGCCTGCGCCGCCTCCTCGATCAGCTGCTTCAGGATGTCCGCGACCGGCGCCTCTTCCTTCACCATCCCCACCGACTGGCCGGCCATGACCGAGCCGGTCTCGACGTCGCCGTCGATCACCGCCCGCCTCAGCGCTCCGGCCCAATAATGCTCGATCTGCAGCTGGGCCTCCATCATCTCGACCTCGCCCGAATCGAGCCGCTGAGCCACCTCGCGCTGCTTGGCGGCGAAGCTTTCCATCTCGCGGTTCTTGAGTGCGCGGACGGGAATGACTGGAAGCCTCGGGTCGATCTGGACGCTGGTGATGGCATCGCGCGCGGAGGCCCGGATGAAGGCCTTCTTGAAATTGGGGTGGGCGATGCACTCCGTCGCGCAGACGAAACGGGTTCCGAGCTGGCAGCCGACCGCGCCCATCTCCAGATAGCCGGCCATCAACCCGCCATGGCCGATCCCGCCGGCGACGAAGATCGGGATGTCGGCGGCGAGCGGCGGCAAGATCTCCTGGGCGAGGACGGAGGTCGAGACCGGCCCGATATGGCCGCCCGCCTCCATGCCCTCGATGACGAGCGCGTCCACTCCGGAGCGGGCCAGCTTCCTGGCCAGCGCGAGCGCCGGAGCGAAGCAGATGAGCTTGGCGCCGTTGCCCTTGATCCGGTCGATCGATCCCGGCGGCGGAAGCCCTCCGGCGAGGACGACGTGACTGACTTCGTGCCGTGCGCAGACGTCGATCAGCTCGCTCAATTGCGGATGCATGGTGATGAGGTTGACGCCGAAGGGCCGGTCCGTCCGGGCCCTGGTCTCGGCGATCTCGGTATCGAGCAGGTCCGGGGTCATCGCCCCGCAGGCGATCACTCCGAACGCGCCCGCATTGGACAAGGCCGACACGAGGTTGCGCTCCGAGATCCAGCTCATCGCCCCGCCGAGCACCGCGACCTCGCAGCCCAGGAAGTCGGTGCCGCGCTTCATCAGGCGCTGAAGGCGCTCGCGGCCGAGGGTCATACCGCCATCCCGGCGAAAGCCCGGACCTCGGGACGAGAAGTCACGCCGGGTCTCCACGAGATCCCGGCTTCCGCCGGGATGACGAAAAAGCTCATTCCTCCTCCATTCAAGCTCATGTCCGTTCTCCAATATCGTCCAGCCCGAAGGCGGTATGAAGCACCCGCACTGCAAGCTCGGTATAATCCTCGTGGATCAGGACCGAGACCTTGATCTCGCTGGTCGTGATGGCGAGGATGTCGATCTTGCGGTCGGCGAGCGTCGCGAACATCCGGGCCGCGATCTCCGGATTGCTCCTCAGCCCTACGCCGACGATGCTCAGCTTGGTCACCGCGCTGTCGGTGAGGAGCTCCTCGAAGCCGATCCCGGCCTTGCGCCTCTCGAGAAGGTCGGAGGCGAGGGCGAGCGACGCCCTCGGCACAGTGAAGGTGAGGTCGGTGGGCTGCCCGGCGCGCGGCACGCTCCTCACGATCAGGTCGTAATTGACCCCGGCTTCGGCGAGCGGACCGAAGACGGATGCGGCCACTCCGGGCGAGTCGGGAAGGCCGGTGAGGATCATCCGAGCCTCGTTCTTATCGTGGGCGATCCCGGTGATGAGCTGCCGTTCCATTCCATATTCCTCGATTTGGTCTTCGCGAACGATCAGGGTTCCGGGCCGGTCGGCGAAGGAGGAGAGGACCTTGATCGGAATTCCGTGGCGCATGGCGAGCCCGACCGAGCGGGTTTGGAGGACCTTGGCTCCGACCGAGGCGAGCTCGAGCATCTCCTCGTAGGTGACGATCGCAAGCTTGCGGGCCCTGGGCACGATCCTCGGATCGGTCGTATAGACCCCCTCGACGTCGGTGTAGATGTCGCAGCGATCCGCATTTATCGCCGCCGCAAGCGCCACCGCCGAAGTGTCCGACCCGCCCCGCCCCAGCGTCGCCAGGCTTCCGTCGGCGGCGACTCCCTGGAAGCCCGGGATGACCGCGATCCCGCCCTCCCCGAAGACGCGCTCGAGGACGCTCGCATCGATGTCGTCGATCAGGGCCGAGGCGTGGCCGGAGGTGCGGATCGGAAGCTGCCAGCCCATGTAGGAGCGGGCGTTAAGCCCCATTCCCTGCAACGTGATTGCGAGAAGCCCGCTGGTCACCTGCTCCCCGCTCGCCACCACCACGTCATATTCGCGCGGATCGTAGAGCGTCGAGGCCTCCCGGCAGAACTGCACCAGCCGGTCCGTCTCTCCCGCCATCGCCGAGACCACCACCGCGACCTGATTTCCGGAGTCCGACTCGGCCTTCACCCGCTGCGCGACATGCCGGATCCGCTCGATTCCCGCCATCGAGGTTCCGCCGAATTTCATCACGATGCGAGGCATGACGGCGGCTCTTTTCGAGTCCCCGCGTTGAGTGCAAGGAGATTCGGGCACAGTGACAGGATCGGCCATGACCGCAACGAACACGATCGACCCGAAGGAAGCCGCCCATTTCGGAGCCATGGCCGCCGACTGGTGGGACCCGAAGGGCTCTTCGGCGATGCTCCACCAGCTCAATCCGGTGCGGCTCGCCTACATCCGCGACCGGATCGACCAGCATTGGGGCCTCGACGAATGCAATCTCAGGCCGCTTGAAAGGCGGCGGGCCGCCGACGTCGGCTCCGGGGCCGGACTCCTCGCCGAGCCGCTGGCCCGGCTGGGCGCGGCGGTCACCGGGGTCGATCCCGCGCCCGAGAACATCGCCGCCGCGCGCGAGCACGCTCTCGGCCAGGGGCTCGAGATCGACTATCGGGTGGGCGGAGTCGAGGCTCTGGAAGGCCGGTTCGACCTCGTCACCTCGCTCGAGGTGGTCGAGCATGTCGCGGAGACCCGGACGTTCGTCCAGGGCCTGGCGGATGCGCTGGCCGACGACGGCCTTCTCATCCTCTCCACCCCGAACCGCACCGCCATGTCGAGGCTGATGCTGATCCTGATCGGTGAAGGCACCGGTCGGATTCCGAAGGGCACCCACGATTGGGAGAAGTTCCTGTCCCCCGAGGAGCTGTGCGCGCTTCTGCGCGACTGCGGCCTCGAGATCGTCGACTGCCACGGCCTCGCCTGGGGCCCGGCGCGCGGCTTTCACCTGTCCGACAATAAGAGCCTCGATTATTTCGTCACCGCGCGCCGTCGTTCCGGCGAAGGCGGGAATCCATGAACCCCGCTGTCTGAGGCTTCCCGTCATCCCGGCGAAAGCCGGGACCTCAGGCCGCGAAGTCTCGGCGGGTTTCCCGGAGGCCCCGGCTTTCGCCGGGGTGGCGGCCGGGTCGGGGCAGAGCCCGGTTGAGGGCGGATCGCACCTTCGGCTCCACCGCCGTCGTCACGAGGAACGACAAAGCGAGCACCAGCGCCAGGGCCAGGCCCAGGGCCGCGAAGGCGCCGAGGCCGAGAGTCGCGTGCATCGCCGCCCGGCCGATCTGGTTGTGGAGCAGATAGAGCGGGAAGGTGGCGAGTCCGATCGTCCTTATCGGGCCGCTCCACCGGCCCAGCTTTTCCTCGATGAAGAGACCGTAGCGAAGCGATGCGGCGATCGCCGCGACCGCCGCAAGCCAAAGCGCACCCTCGGCGACCGCGCCGATCGCCAGCAGCCCGGCGAGACCGAAGGCCCCGGCGGCGGCGAGCCGGCCCCGGGTGGCGCCGCCCGCCGACATCGCCCAGATCGTCATTCCCAGCCCGAAATAGCAGCCGTTCGAGAGCAGCAGCAGCCGCGCATTGTCGTGCAGCAGCCAGGAAAGATCCGCCTCGAAGGCGCCCCCGGCCGAGCCCTGGATGAAGATGGCGGCGACGGCGAGTGCGCTCGCTGCGCCGAGGGCGAGCCCGGCCCGCTCGAGCCTTGCAGGGCCGAACCAGGCGAGGACCGCGGCGACATAGGCGTAGAAGACGATCTCCACTCCAAGGGTCCAGTAGACTTCGTCGATCCAGGGGCCGGTCGGGGAAAGCGCCATGCTCTTGAACCAGCGCATTGCAAGATGGGGCTCTGCGCCCGCGACGCAGACGAGGGCCGTGATCGACCCGCAGATCCAGGCGGCCGGGTAGAGCCTCAAGGCCCGCCTTCGAAGGAAGTCGGCCCAGCCGCGCCCTGCCGCCGAAGCGCAGATCACCACGCCCGAGAGCACGAAGAAGATCGGAACGCCCACCCAGCCCGTTGCGGCGAACGGAGCGACAGGAGCGAGCTGCCGGCGGAATTCCTCGACCGGAGCGGCGCTGTCCGACGCCCAAAGATAGAAGGCCAGATGATAGAGGACGACGAGGCCCGCCGCCCAGAAGCGGATCAGGTCGAGGCCGAGATAGGCGGGCTTCGCCCCGGGAGCGGCAGTTGGCCCGGGAATCGCGATGTCGAGATCGATCGGCGAAGCCGTCCGCTCGAGCAACGCCGCCTGGTACATCGTCCC
The DNA here is from genome assembly GCA_036388065.1 of Allosphingosinicella sp. Lineage (GTDB taxonomy): Bacteria > Pseudomonadota > Alphaproteobacteria > Sphingomonadales > Sphingomonadaceae > Allosphingosinicella. The sequence continues at coordinate 5,471 of DASVSP010000003.1, read as the reverse complement.
TCCACCCGCGCCCGAAGCGCGCGGGGACGAGGACTAAGCCGGGATGGCTAAGGCCGGGTTAAAGGCCCCATCCGTCATCCCGGCGAAAGCCGGGACCCCCGGCCGTAAAGTCACCGCGCGTCTCCCCGAGACCCCGGCCTGCGCCGGGGTGACGCTCGCTCACGCGAGCGTCAGAAATCCACCTTGTCGTAATGCGCGGGCGGCGAGATCACCTCCATCCGCTCGGCGAGCAGCGGGCGGAAGCTGGGCCGCGACTTCATCACACCGTACCAGTCGGCGGTCTGCTTGTGCCCGCGCCAGTCGATTCCGCCGAGATAATCCGCGACCGACAGATGCGCCGCGGCGGTCAGGTCGGCGAGGCTCAGCACCGGCCCGGCCAGCCAGCGGCGATGGTCGAGGAGATAGTCGATATAGTCGATATGGTTGTTGGCGGTCTTCATCGCCTCGCGAAGGACCCTTGTGTCGGGAGCGTCGCGGCTGACGAGACGCTTGGTCATCCGTTCCTCGATCAGCGGCGCGACCACCTCGCCGTACAATCCCTCGTCGAACCAGGAGACCAGCCGCCTGACCTCGGCGCGGTTGGGAGCGGTGCCCGGTATCATCGGCGATCGGTCGACCGTCTCCTCGAAATATTCGCAGATCGCCTTGGAATCGATGAGCACGATTCCGCGCGCCTCCTCCACCAGGACCGGGGTCTGGCCGGCCGGGTTGAGGTCGGTGAACTCGTCGCGCTTGAGCCAGGGCGATTCGCGCACCAGCTCATGGGCGACCCCCTTCTCCGCCAGCATCAGCCGGACCTTGCGCGAGAAGGGGCAAAGCGGGAATTGGTAGAGCTGCCACATGCGAGGGCGTCTAGCGCCGGAGCGAGGGGCGCGCCACGCCTGAATCCCTAAATCCTCCCCGCGATTTCGCGGGGAGGGGGGCCGCGCGAAGCGCGGTGGAGGGGTTCTTCGGACTCGGCAAGGCCCCTCCACCACCCTTCGGGCGGTCCCCTCCCCTGCAAATGCAGGGGAGGATTTAAGTCCTACCTCGGCTCGAATTCCGGCTCGAAGCGATCGTCGCGAGGATCGTGATCCCGCTCGTCGCGCGGGTCGTAGCGTTCGTCGTAGCGCCGGTCATGGCCGCGCTCGTAGGAAGAGCGCCCTCGGGCGACCGCGTCCTCCATCCGGCGGGTCGCGTCCTCGAGGCTTCGGCGAAGGATCGGGGTCATCACCGCCATCTGCTGGACGGCGGCCCCGAGGCCGGCGGTGACGGCTCCGATCTCGCCCCGGATCCGCTCGCGCGCATAGGGGTCGCGGCGGCCGCCGGCCAGGTCGCCGATCGTCTCGGGACCGCGGCGGTAGCGGCGGTGATAGGGATCGAGAGCGTCGACGACGGGCCCGATGTCGACGTCCATCAGCGCGTCGGTCGCCCGCCCCAGCGAGTCGCCGATCCGCTCGACCTCATGGGGCGGCGGCAGCCGGCGGACGAGATCGTCGCCGCGAGGGTCGTGATGGGACTGTGCGAACGCGGGCGAGGCCGCGGCGAGCGCCGTCATGGCGATGATGAGCTTACGCAATTGAGGCCTCCTCGAACATGGGCGCACCGGCGAAAACGCCCAGCGGTGCGACTCGGTTGCGGGTGATAGGCGAGGGAGGCTGAGCCTAGTCTGAACGCCTATTTGCCTCCCCGCCGCAAAGCGGTGGGGAGGGGGACCACCGCAGGTGGTGGAGGGGTAACTGGGACCGGACTGCGCAATTACCCCTCCACCCCGCTACGCGGGGTCCCCCTCCCCATGCTCCGCATGGGGAGGCAGATCATCTCGCCAAAAGCCACACCAAGGCCGCCGTTCCGACCACGATCCTGTACCACGCGAAGGGCGCGAAGCCGTAGCGGGCGACGATTCCGATGAACGCCTTGATGACGACGATCGCGACGACGAAGGAGACCGCGAAGCCGATCGCGATGTCGCTATATTCTCCCGCGCCGAGCTGTGCTCCGGACTTGAGCATGGCATAAGCCGAGGCCCCGATCATCGTCGGGACGGCGACGAAGAAGCTGAACTCGGCCGCGGTCTTGCGCTCCACCCCAAGCGCAAGCGCGCCCATGATCGTCGCGCCCGACCGGCTGACCCCCGGGATCATCGACAGGCACTGGATGAGTCCGATGCCCAGCGCCGTCTTCCAGCCCATCGCCTCGACGGTCTCGGTGGTGACCCGCTTCGTCATCCGCTCGATGACGAGGATCGCGATCCCGCCGAGGATCAGGGCGACCGCGACGATCTCGGGAGTCTCGAGCATCCGCTGGATCCCCTCATAGGCGACCGCCCCGATCGCCATCGACGGAAGGAATCCGAGAAGCACGTTGCGGGTGAAGGCGACCGGCCCCTCCGACCAGCGCAATAGCCCGACGAGCACGTCCCAGAACCGCCGCCAGTAGAGGACGATCACCGCGAGGATCGCTCCGAGCTGGATGACGATCTCGAAAGTCCCCTCGGCGGCGCTGTCGAAGCCGAGCAATTCGGCGGCGAGCACCAGATGCCCGGTCGAGGAGACCGGGATGAACTCCGTCACCCCCTCGACGATCCCGAGCAGGATGATGGTGAGGAGCGAGGCGTCCATTATGTCTCCAAACCGTCATCCCGGCGAAGGCCGGGATCCATGAACACCGCGGTATGAAAGCCCGCACGCCCGTGTTCATGGATCCCGGCCTGCGCCGGGATGACGCTAAAACGCGTCAATAAGGCGATTTCGCAGCGAAGCGGCCGGCGTGGCGATAGCTGGTCAGCCAGCCTTCCGAAACCGCCGAAAGCGGGGTGCCGCGCAATCCGAAGGCCTCCAGCCCCTCCGCCCCGTCCGCCACGACATTGTCGCGCCTCAGCATCAGCCACTGGTCGAAGGTGATTGGAGCGCCGGGCAGCCAGCCGGTGGTCCGAGCGATCAGCCGGCCGACCGGATCGGGAATGTCGATCAGGGGCCGCCCGCGCCCGGTGGTCTGCGACACCCATTCCATCAGCTCGCGCATGGTCATCACCTGGGGCCCGCCGAGCTCGAAGGTCTTGCCTCCATATTTGCGCGGATCGAGCGCCGCGGCGGTCACCGCCTGCCCGACCTCGGCGGCGTAGACCGGCTGCAGCCTCGTCCGCCCGCTCACCACCGGGAGCACGGGCGCGAGCCGGGCCATCCCGGCGAAGCGGTTGACGAAATTGTCTTCCCGCCCGAACAGCAGCGAGGGCCGGATGACGGTCGCCCCCGGAAAGGCGGAGCGCACCGCGGCCTCGCCCTCGCCCTTGCTTCGCCCATAGGCCGATTCGCTCGCCGGATCGGCTCCGATCGCAGACACGTGGACCAGGGCGCCCGCCCCGGCCTCCGCCGCCGCCTCGGCGACGTTGCGCGCGCCCGCGACGTGGATCGCGTCGAAATCGCCCTTCAATATTCCGACCAGGTTGATCACGGCGTCGCTGCCCTGGACCGCGGCTCGGACCGCTTTCGCGCTCCGGATGTCGACCGGGACCAGCTGCATCTGCCCTACCGCGGCGAGCGGATGGAGGAAGTTGGCTCCGCGCGGGTTGCGCTGCGCCACCCGGAGCCGCGCACCCGTCTTGAACAGGGCCTGCGCGGTGTAGCGGCCGAGGAAGCCGCCGCCTCCGAACAGGGTCACCACGCGGTCTCTCGAGTCCATCGTCATCCTCAATGCCGGCCGTCGCCCGCGACGGCCCGCCTTCGCGCCTGAAGTGCGGCGCCCCCATGCCCTTTAGGCCCTGCGTTGACAAGCGCGGGCACGCCCCCTAGTTCGCGCCCCCTACCTAGTTGTTCTCGAATCTGGGCCCAGGTGGCGGAATTGGTAGACGCACCAGCTTCAGGTGCTGGCGTTCGCAAGGACGTGGAGGTTCGAGTCCTCTCCTGGGCACCATTTCCCGATCCACGAGACCCCGGCGTGCCAAGGCTTCGGCGCAGGTCAAGGCTATCGATTGGCGCTTTTGGCTGTATTCATAGTCAGCTCGTCCGCATCGGCTGACCCTTCTTCATCGGCGCCACGCGGTTCCCCCCCAAAGGATAGGCCCCGCATTCCCTGGCGTTCTCGGGCCGCGTGAGCGAGCGGCCATCCGGAAATGGGCGTCCCCAATCATCACTGTAGTGGTGCCTTGCCACGCAACGGTGCCAATCGCTTCCGCCTGCGAGCATGACCGCGCGAAGTGAGGGGTTCAAAGGGAGACTCCGGGCTCCCGATCCTTGAGGTTGAACGAGATCTTCAGCGGACGATCTGCGTTCCCGAGCGAATCCCACCAGCTGTTGTCGATGAATCGCCGTGTTGCCCCATCGATAGGGATCACGATTTGTTTGGTGCCGCCTTCCGGGATCAACGTCGGCTCCATCGGAAGGTCCGCCGGGCGCTATCCCCATCTCCCGCTTTTCGCGGGAGAGGAGGGGCCCGCCGCGAAGCGGTGGGAGGTGAGGGTCTGTTCCGCAGAGTCAGCAAGACCCTCACCTCCCAAGCCTTCGGCTTGGGCCCCTCCTCTCCCGCGAAAGACGGGAGAGGGATTTATGGCGACTCGCTCGAAGCCCAGTCCATGGACCTCGAGCGAGGAAGAAGCCGCGGTCGTGAACGCCAGGAACCGGGCCGCTGACATCGGAACTTCCGACGCCCCGTTCTCCCGTCATCGCGGGAAGGGCCCCGTTCTCCCGTCATCGCGGGAAGGGCCCCTCAAAGCACTAGGTCGATGGGGTCCCGAAGCGGCGACCTCGGCACAAGAAGTCCAGGCCGGGCCCCATCAGGTCCCGCCTTTCGCGGGGCTGACGGATGCGGTCTTCCCCGGCCCCGCTTCAGCCGCGGCGACGGACTCCGCCCGCCATATGCAAAATCCCTATTCCCTTTTTGTTCTCTTTGTGTTCTATTATCCGGACGGGCCGAATCGCGGTCCGTCGGAAAGAGGGGGCCTGCGATTTCCTTGCCGTCGCAGGCCCGCTCGCGCCACCGGTCATCGGTGGACTCCGGCCTATCGGGTTTTTGCATAGGAGCTCCGAGCTTGAAGACACGCTGACCTCTGCAATTGGCATTGACGTATCCACTTTGGGTTTCGTCCGTTCCGAGCCCCCATCAAATCTATGCACTTGTGGATAAGATGCCCCGCACCTGCACCGATTTAGGGACAACTTGCTCGAAAATGGATGAAAGGACGATGTTATTCCGGCTCGGCTTCCACCGTCATTTTACGGGAAGCACTAACCGCGTCGTTCGAAAGGCTTAACCGCCGTCTTTAGGTGTGATTCGCGCCGTCACTGTCGTGCAACCAAAACGACGACCAGTAAGACGCTGCCAGTTTGCTATCTCCTGTAACCGCCTACGCTGAGTTGCTGGGCGCAGCAGTGAGTCGAGTCAGCGGCCTTGCCGAGCGGCAAGCATCGGCGTAGTCCCGTTTCGCGCTCTAATCTTGATCGTGATGAGCGCCCGCACTCGCGGTGAACACAGGCACCGGCTTCGGTCGGGTGGCC
>DASVSP010000002.1:0-1855 GCA_036388065.1 Allosphingosinicella sp. | reverse complement strand
TTTGCGACAGCGCCTCGACAAAGCGGCACGCGGCCGTCATCGGCCCCATCGTGTGGGAGCTCGACGGGCCGACCCCGATCTTGAAGAGGTCGAAGACGCTGGTGACCAAGACGCTACCTCCTGACGCCCCGGCAGATGGGCTTCCGCCGCGCTTCTGGCAAGACGGTGAGCCGTTCGTCCTGCTCGAGTTCGAGCGGGGCGCGCGTCTCTACCGGGCGCCGGCGCAGGCGGTGGAGGCCCGGTTGCCCGAAGAGGTCCGGCCGGCGCTGGGGCGGCTTCGCGGCCGGCACGCCGCGGGCTTTATCGCCTACGAGGCCGGCCACGCCCTCGAACCCAGGCTTGCGCCGCTCGCGGACGGCTCGGCGCAGGACGGGCCGCCCTTGCTCTGGTTCGGGCTGTTCGAGGGCTGGCAGGAGGTCGATCCGGAAGCCATCCTTCCCGATCCGGCGGGGGCCTTCGCGGCCCGGCCGCGGCCGGTGGCCGAGCGGGAGGCGCACGAAGCGGCGGTGGAGCGGGCTCTGGAGCATATCCTGGCCGGCGACATCTACCAGGCCAACCTCACCTTCCGGGCCGAGGTCGCCACGGCCGGCCATCCGCTGGCGCTCTACGCGGCGATCCGGCCCAGGGCCCGGGCCGGATGGGGAGGCGTTGTCTTCACCGGCCGGCACTGGCTCCTCTCCTTTTCACCGGAGCTGTTCTTTACGCTCGAGGCGGGGCGGGTGACCGCCCGGCCGATGAAGGGGACGGCTCCGGCCGGCAGCGACCCTGAGGCGCTTCGAAGCGACCCCAAGCAGCGGGCCGAGAATCTGATGATCGTCGATCTCCTGCGCAACGACCTTTCGCGCCTGTCCAAGCCCGGGACCGTGAAGGTTCCGGCCCTGTTCGAAGTCGAGACCTACCCGACCGTACTCCAAATGACCTCGACCGTGGTCGGTGAGATCGAGGACGGGCTGGGCGGAGTCGATCTGCTCGAGACCGTCTTCCCCTGCGGATCGGTGACCGGAGCGCCCAAGATCAGGGCGATGGAGATCATCGCTTCGCTCGAGCGGGAACGGCGGGGCCCCTATACCGGTAGTATCGGCAGGCTTGCGCCGGACGGCGAGGCCGAGTTCAATGTCGCGATCCGGACCCTGGTCCTGCCGAGCGGCGCGACGACCGCGCGGATCGGCCTCGGCTCCGGTATCGTCGCCGACAGCGTGGCGTCGGACGAATGGCTCGAGTGCCTTGCGAAGGGAGAATTTGTGGCGACGTGCCGACGCTTCGACCTCATCGAGACGATGCGATTCGACCCGCATGAAGGCCTGTTCGAGCTCGACCGCCATCTCGCCCGGATGAAGCGGAGCGCCTCCACTTTCGGATTCGCCTTCGACCGCCACCACGCCCGCAACGAACTCCAGGCGGCGACCTTTTTCCTGAGGGAGCCTCGGAAGCTGAGGCTGCTTCTGTCGAGCAGCGGGTCGCTTGCCATCGAGTCGAGGGCGATTCCGCCGGCGCCCGGCGGGCTGGTCGAGGTGGCGCTCGCCGAGCTCCCGGTCGAGCGCGAGGATTTCCGGCTGAGGCACAAGACCAGCGACCGCCGCTTCTACGACTCGGCGCTGGCGGCGCAGGGGACGTTCGAGGTGATCTTCGCGGACCCTGAGGGCTTCCTTACGGAGGGAAGCTTCACGAGCCTGTTCGTCGAGCGCGGCGGGCGGCTGCTCACTCCGCCGCTGGAGCGCGGGCTTCTGCCGGGCGTGCTTCGCGAGGTGCTGATCGAGGAGGGGCGCGCCGAGGAGGCGGATCTGCGCGCCGAGGACCTGGAGGGCGGGTTCTTTGTGGGGAACGCGGTTCGGGGATTGATGAGGGCGAGGCTGGC
>DASVSP010000001.1:0-29912 GCA_036388065.1 Allosphingosinicella sp. | reverse complement strand
GTTCTCATCCTCCCTGCCGGCGAAGCCGGCGGGGAGGGGGACCACCCGAAGGGTGGCGGAGGGGTAGAAGGCGCGGGCCTTCGAGGCCCTCGCGCCCTGTCCTCAATTTCCGGCCAGATACCCCTCCACCATGCGTCGCATGGTCCCCCTCCCCATCGCTTCGCGCTGGGGAGGACGACTAGTCCGCCCCCGCAAACCTCCAGCGCAGCGTCTCGCCCGCGTGGAACGGGACCACTTTCGTCCCCGCGGCCGGCAGCGAATCGGGGACCGCGACCTCGGCCCGCTCCAGCGCCACCCGGCCCTCATTGAGGGGGAGTCCGTAGAAGCTAGGCCCGTTCTCCGACGCGAAGGCCTCCAGACGGTCGAGGGCGCCCTCTTCCTCGAACACCGTCGCATAGCTTTCCAGCGCGAAGGGCGCGTTGAAGATTCCGGCGCATCCGCAGCCCGATTCCTTGCGCTCCACCACGTGCGGAGCGCTGTCGGTGCCCAGGAAGAATTTGGGCGAGCCGGACGTCGCCGCCTTGCGGATCGCCCGGCGATGCTCCTCGCGCTTGGCGACGGGCAGGCAGTAAGCGTGAGGCCTGAGCCCGCCGGCGAACAGCGCGTTGCGGTTGATGATCAGATGCTGGGGCGTGATCGTCGCCGCCAGATTGCCGCCGCCGGCCAGGACGAAATCCGCCGCCTCGGCCGTGGTGATATGCTCGAACACCATCTTCAGGCCGGGGAAATCCCGGGCCAGTCGCGAAAAGACCCGGTCGATGAAGACCTTTTCCCGGTCGAACACGTCGACCCCGGCATCGGTGACCTCGCCGTGGATCAAGAGCGGCATTTCCGCCCGCTGCATGGCTTCCAGCACCGGATAGATATTCCCGACGTCGGCGACTCCATGAGCGCTGTTGGTCGTCGCATTGGCCGGATAGAGCTTGGCGGCGGCCCAGGCGCCGCGTTCGAACGCGCCGATCAGGTCCGCGGGGCCGGAATCGTCGGTGAGGTAGCAGGTCATCAGAGGCGTGAAGCCCGGCGCGGCGGCCAGGATCCGCTTGCGATAGGCCTCGGCCATGGCGGCCGTCGTCACCGGAACCTCCAGATTGGGCATCACGATCGCCCGCCCGAACTGACGCGCGGTATAGGGCGCGACCGCCTCGAGCATGGCGCCGTCGCGCAAATGGACGTGCCAGTCGTCCGGGCGGCGCAGGGTCAGGCGGGTCCGTTCGGTCATCAGTTCCTAGCCGTCATCCTGAAGTCGTTCCAGGATCCAGGTGGATGACGCTCGCGATGCTCGAAACCGGACCCTGAAACAAGTTCCGGGTGACGGTTGGACGAATGATGCAAAGCCCCTAGATCGGGGCCATGGCCGCCACCACCCTCGTCGACCGCTCGATCCTGCGCCTGTCGGGCGAGGACGTGCGCGGATTCCTGCAGGGGCTGGTGACCCACGACACGGCGCTGCTCGCTCCGGAGCGCCCGCTCTGGGCCGGTCTGCTGAGTCCCCAGGGCAAGGCCTTGTTCGATTTCATCCTGTGGGCCGACGGCGAGGACGTGCTGATCGACTGCGAAGCCGATTCGGCCAGCGAGCTGGCGCGGCGGCTCGCCCTCTATCGGCTGAGGCGGAAGATCGCGATCGAGACGGCCGAAGGGCTGGCGGTGCATTGGGCGGCCGCCGGCGGAGACGGCGGGCTCGATCCCCGCCTGCCCGGGCTCGGCCGCCGCTGGCTGGCTCCGCCCGGCGAACCGGCTCGAGGCTGGCTCTCCCACCGCCTATCGCTCGGAGTCACCGAAGGGAAAGCGGAGCTCGGTTCGGACAAGATTCTCTGGCTCGAATGCAACGCGGCCGAGCTCGGCGGCGTGAGCTTCACCAAGGGCTGCTATGTCGGCCAGGAGAATACGGCGCGGATGAACTACCGGTCCAAGGTCAACCGGCGGCTGGTGATCGTGCCGGCCGATTCGCCGGGGGAGCGGATCCGGATCCATTATCCCGACCTCGGCCTGGCCGTGGAGCACCGGCGGGTCGACGACCTCGGGGCGGCTCTGGTGCCGGACTGGCTGGGCGCGGCGCTGAGCGCGCAGCCGTCGCCGTGAACGCGGGGCGGAATGCGGCCGAACCCTCAGCCGACTTCCGCGAAGGCGCGCACCGGGAAGGTGCCCATTCCGGCGATCCTGGGCGGCGCGGCCGTGAATCGGAAGCCGTTCGCCGGCAAGGCCGCGAGCCCGGTCATATGCTCGACGATGAGGGTGCCGGAGCCGAGCAGGATTGTGTGGACCGGACGGCGGCGGGTGCGGGTGTCGTCGATATTGTAGCTGTCGATCCCGACCAGAGCGGCGCCGCGCTCGGCGAGCAGGCGCGCGGCCGCTTCGCCGAGGAACGGATGGTCCGAATGATAAGCGTCGGTGCTCCAGTGCCTGTCCCAGCCGGTATGGACGAGCACCGCCTTGCCGGCGACGTCGAGGGCTTCGAACAGCTCCGCTCCGGCCTCCATCGAGTCGGCGCGGACGCACAGGCCGTCGAGGCCGACGAGCCGCTCGAGCCCGACCGCGGCGAGGTCGTCGCCTTTCTCGTAGCGGTGGAAGGGGGTGTCGAGATAGGTGCCGGTGTTGGCAACCATGTCGATCCGGCCGATCTGGAAGGTCGAGCCGTCGTCGTAATTGGCGGCCGACGAGGCCCGGTCCCAGAAGTCGCAGATGTGCGGCGCTGGAAGGCCCTTGTAGGTGACGAGGCCATCCTCGATCCGGTGGCTAAGGTCGATCGGCATCGAGTATCGCCCGGCAATAGGCGCGGTGCGCCGCGAAGGCGGGGGGCTTCTTCTCGCCGAGCCGCCGGAAGAAGGGCACCGCCGCTTTCGTCTCGCCGTCGACCTGCTTTGCCGTTCGGCCGGCCTTTCGGCCCATGTCGGCGACGATCATTCCCCATGTCATGAGGTCGGCGAACTCGTCGGGGCTCGGCTCCTTGCCCTTGGCGACGAAGGCCGAAGCCGCGCACCCGAGCGCCTGGGGGTAGAAGACCGCCGGCGGCGGCTCGTAGGGTGAGCCCGCCTTGGCGAGCGCGGCGAGCACAAGCAATTCGATCACGGCAACACCCCCTGCGTCCGGCGGCGCCTGAGGATGCGCAGGAGCGCGAAGCCGCCGATCAGCATCCATACCACGTTGAGCGAGGCGGACGGAATGGCTCCGTGCCACCAGCCGTTGACGATGAAGCCGGCCGCCCCGACGACGTTGATCCCCTGGTAGAGGGCGGACTGGCCGGTCACCTTCCCCAAGGACAGCAAAGCATAGGCGAGCAGGATCAGAAGGGCGCCCGCCCAGCCGGCGATCTCGACCGCGATTTCGGCGCCGCTCAGGCCGCGAGCTTTCTAAGGACGTAGTGGAGGATCCCGCCGGCGCGGAAATATTCGAGCTCGTTCAGGGTGTCGATCCGGACCCGGGCGGTGAAGGCGAAGGTCGAGCCGTCCCCCTTCGCGACCTGGACCTCGATTTCCTGGCGCGGTTGGAGGTCCGCTATCCCTTTGATTGAAAAGGTTTCCGTGCCGTCGAAGATCGGAACGTCGCCGACGAACTGGAGCGGGACGACTCCCATCCCGACCAGGTTGGAGCGGTGGATACGCTCGTAGGTCTCGGCGATGACGGCTCGGACCCCGAGCAGGTTGGTGCCCTTGGCGGCCCAGTCGCGGGAGGATCCGGTGCCATATTCCTTGCCGGCGACGACGACGAGCGGGGTGCCTTCCGCCTTGTAGCGCATCGCGGCGTCGTAGATGGGAAGGGTCTCGCCCGACGGGATGTGCCGGGTGAGGCCGCCCTCGGTGCCTGGAATCATTCGATTTTTTATTCGGATATTGGCGAAGGTGCCGCGCATCATGACTTCGTGATTGCCCCGGCGGGCGCCGTAGGAGTTGAAGTCGCCGCGGCTGACCTGGTGCTCGGAAAGGTAGCTTCCCGCCGGGCTGTCGACCTTGATCGCTCCGGCCGGCGAGATGTGATCGGTGGTGATGGAATCGCCGAATATCGCCAGTGGACGCGCATTCTCGATGTCGGAGGGCGAAACCGCGGTCATCGTCATGCCTTCGAAATAAGGCGGGTTCTGGATGTAGGTCGAACCCGCCGACCAGGCATAGGTCTCGCCCCCCGCGACCGGGATCGAGCGCCACTGCGCGTCGCCCTTGTAGACGTCGGCGTAGCGGGCCCGGAACATGTCGCCGTGGACGTGGGCGTCGATCAGCCGGCGGACTTCGTCGTTGGTCGGCCAGACGTCCTTCAGATAGACCGGCTGCCCGTCCGAGCCGGTGCCCAGGGGCTCCTCGATCATGTCCCCGGCCACCGTGCCCTTGAGGGCATAGGCGACGACCAGCGGCGGCGAGGCGAGGTAGTTGGCCCGGACGTCCGGCGACACCCGGCCCTCGAAATTGCGGTTGCCCGAGAGCACCGAGGCGGCGACCAGATCGTGCCTTGCGATCGCCGCGGAGATCGGCTCGGGCAAGGGCCCGGAATTGCCGATGCAGGTGGTGCAGCCGTAGCCGACCAGGTTGAAGCCGAGCGCGCTCAGATCCTCCGAAAGTCCGGCACGGTCGAGATAGTCGGTGACCACCTGGCTTCCCGGAGCGAGCGACGTCTTCACCCAGGGCTTGGAATCGAGGCCCTTCTCGCGCGCCTTGCGGGCGACGAGGCCGGCGGCGATGAGGACGGCCGGGTTCGACGTGTTGGTGCAGGACGTGATCGCGGCGATGACCACGTCGCCATGGCCGAGGTCCGGCACGGCGGGATCGCCCGGGCAGGGGTGGCGCTGCTCGAGCTCGGTGAGCGAGTGGCCATATTCCTTGGTGAAATTAGCGATGAACTCCTCGTCCACCCGCGACAGGACGACCTTGTCCTGGGGCCGCTTGGGGCCGGCCAGCGACGGCTCGACGCTGTCCATGTCGAGCTCGAGCGTGTCGGTGAACAGCGGCTCGTGATAGGCGCCCGGCTCGAGCCAAAGGCCCTGCGCCCGGGCATAGGCCTCGGTGAGCGCGATCTGCTCCTCCGAGCGGCCGGTGAGCCGCATATAGTCGAGGGTCTTGCCGTCCACCGGGAAGAAGCCGCAGGTCGCTCCATATTCGGGCGCCATGTTGGCGATCGTCGCTCGGTCGGCGACCGACAGGGCCGAGACCCCGGCGCCGTAGAATTCGACGAACCGCCCGACCACGCCCCGGGTCCGGAGCATCTGGGTGACGGTGAGGACGAGGTCGGTGGCGGTGATCCCCTCCTGAAGGCTTCCGGTGAGGTGGAAGCCGACCACCTCGGGGATCAGCATGCTGACCGGCTGGCCGAGCATCGCCGCCTCCGCCTCGATCCCGCCGACTCCCCAGCCGAGCACCCCGAGGCCGTTGACCATGGTGGTGTGGGAATCGGTGCCGACCAGGGTGTCGGGATAGGCCACCGTCTCGCCCGAAGGATCGGGGGACGACCATACTCCGCGGCTGATATATTCGAGATTGACCTGGTGGCAGATCCCGGTGCCGGGCGGCACGACCTCGAAATTGTCGAACGCCTTCGAGCCCCATTTCAGGAACTCGTAGCGCTCCATGTTGCGATGATATTCGAGCTCGACGTTCTGGGCGAAGCTCTGCGGCGTGCCGAAGGCGTCGACCATCACCGAGTGGTCGATGACGAGATGGACGGGCACCTGCGGGTTGATCTGCGAGGCGTTGCCGCCGAGCCGGGCCATCGCGTCCCGCATCGCCGCGAGGTCGACGACCGCCGGCACACCCGTGAAATCCTGCATCAGAACCCGAGCCGGGCGGTACTGGATCTCCTTGGTGGAGCTCTTCTCCTTCTGCCAGTCGACCAGCGCCTGGATGTCGGCGCGAGTGACGGTCTTGCCGTCCTCGAAGCGGAGGAGGTTCTCGAGGAGGACCTTCATCGAGAAGGGAAGGCGGGAGATGTCGCCGAGGGCGGCGGAGGCCTTCTCGAGGGAGTAATAGGCGTAGGTTTTGGGGCCGACCTGGAGGTTGGTGCGGGTGCCTAGGGAGTTGTTGCCGACGGCGGTCATAGGGGGCCCTTGCGCTTAATGAGGCTTCAGGCGCCGGGCTTAGCCGTAAGCCGCCCGGCACGGGTCGGCTGGGCCTTAGCAACGTGGTGAAGGGGTGGAAAGGGTCAGGGGCCCACGCGACCGGCCGATAGTCGTAAGAGCGTGAGTTTTGCCCTCGATTGAGTTATGATGGCCCGAGGAGCCTGACGTGAACGACCTTGCCAAGATTACCGACAACCGCCGGCGCGTGGTGATAGACCTGTCGGAAGCGCTGCTCGGCGAGGGCGACAGTCTGCGCGTCCGGCGTGAGGGCCGGGTCATCGTGCTGGAGCCTGTGGAGCCCGGCGACGAAGTCCACCGCATTGCACCCGGAACTTACACGCGCGACTCGCTGCCGCCGCTGAGCGAGGGCGCCAAGGCGATCATCGCTTCGATCGACGCCGTCGCGCCGTTCGTCGACGTATCGGCGGCGGCGAAATCGGGCGAAGAAGGCTCCGGAATCACGCTGGAAGATGAAGGGCTGGAAGGAATCGACCTTTCGGACGAGGGACTTCCCGGGCTCGATCCCGACGATTAGGTTCCCGGGTAGCGCCGATGCATGAGGCGCTTGGACATGGGGGACGAGCGTGAATCTCGAAAAAGCGCTGGGCACGGGCAAGCCGGCGAGCGTCCAGAAGATCAGCCTCTATCTGCCCGAGCGCGACCGCGACAACGCTCCGGTTCCAGACATCGAGAAGTGGATCGAGGCCGCCATGTGGCTGCTGGGCGAGATCAACCGCGGCGCCACCCGGCTCCCGGTCGCCCAGGGCTATTGGCAACCGACCCAGTCCTGGGAGCCGACCCACGTCGTTTACTCGTACATCGGCGAGCAGCGGATCTTCGAGGCGAACCTCGACCGGCTCGTCCGATTCATCCACAGCTTCGGCAAGCATGCGAAGCAGAACTCGGTGATGGTCGAGTTTTCGGGCGAGGTGGGGCGCGGCGATGCTCGGCGCTTCGTGGCTCGGGCTTATTTTATCGAGGAGTTTTCGAAGGCGGGGGAGAGGCCTTTTTAGGGCCGAGTGTTGAGGCTGTCGTTGCCGACGGCGGTCATAGAATCCTCGTCTCGAAGTGGTACTTCGAGCCGGGCGGAAAGGGAGGGAGGCCCGGCGCGGTTGCGGGGGCCTTAGCAACGAGGCGGCTAGGTTGGAAGGGCAACGCTTTGATTAGGTACGGGTCGGCACCAATACCCCAGCGCGAGGCCGCATTGGCTGCAGCCGTCCGGCGGAATAGGCCACCACCCGGTCGTAAAGGTCAACTACCTGTCGGCTCCTTAGGGACAGGACCATCGCGAAGATCATTTGGCCAGTCGGTCTGCTGACGTGGCCATGCTCTCGAACTACGCGAGACACATCAAACGCGGCTTGGTTGAGTGACGAACCACGCTTCCGTTTCGTTCGTGTCAGGGTCGTCTCCCATTTTTGCGCATCGTCTCGTCGGCGATACTCAGGGAGGTAAAAATCCTTGGAAGTGAAGAAGGAGTCGGATTTAGGAACCGTGGGCGTGATCAGGTTCCCATCTTTCATGTAAGGTGGCGGAAAATCCGTTAGATCCGGACGGAATTGAATTTCCAGTCCCGCAGTGGTGTAGTTCAGGGCGTCTTCCGGATTGATGTCGCAGTAGAAGCTGAAGGTGGCCTGAATCTCTATAAGACCAGGAATTCCCGGCGGCACTGGCAGATACATTCGAACAGTGCCTGTATCCGGCATCGCCCGCTGATAGATTACGTGAGCTTCCCCGTCGTCGCAGAGGACCAGATCTCCGAGGTTGTGCGAGAGCCGACCCCAGCCGACCTCGCACCGGTCCTGATCGTCACACTTAGCTTGATGCACCATAAGCGCTTTGACCGTGGGTGCCCATAATGGATCATTGAACTGAGCCCGAACCCCCGCGGCCGAGCGCATGGCTAGAGGCGCCGAAAAGCTGGTGCCGGCGGTACCCCCACCTTGTGTGCCAGCCCCGTTTGTTAGCACTAAGAATGGCGAGGCATGCGATCCCCCAAATGCTACCAAATCCGGCTTGACGTAGCCGGGGCTCCGTCCGGGACCATAAGAGCTGTACGGAGCTCTCACCCACGTGTCCTGAATGCAGTCAGCTGCCCCAACCGCGATCATGTTTACCCCATCAGAGGGCGGTTGGATTCGATGCAACCCGGCGTCCACGTCCAGTTCACCGTCGTTGCCAGATGCAATGGTCGCTACAGTGTCTCCGCTCGCGAGCAGAGCATCCAAGGTAGAAGTCCAGACATTCACGTCGTCATCATCGATAGAGCAGCGCGGTCCGAGGCTGATATTGATGAAATCGTACCGGCGCGACGAGACTGCGTCCTCGATCCGATTCAAAACTTCAAACATCTGAAAATCATCTGCAGCGGTCTCAGCGCCAATCACCCTCCAGTGATCAACGTTGGCGAAAGGGCGGGCTGGTGTCGTGCCCTGCTGGAGGGGGCCGAAGAGGAATGCAGAAGTGACAGCAAGGCCGTGGGCGACCGCAGCGGGAAAAGCCGGTCCAACACCTGGTGCGTCGATGGCCGTTACCCAGCGCCCTAATCCATGGTTTTCAGGTAAGCCGCCGTCGAAGATCGCAACGGAAAGGTCGGGGGCAGCTGCTTCTTGGTCGAGCAACGTTACGCGAAACCCAGGCACCATCATACGCAGCGGCGGGTCCAGCGGGCCTATCTGCGGCATTGGCCGCAGAGCCCGTAGGAATGCAAACTCGGCAATCTGGGGCAGACGAGCCACGGGTGCGCGCATGCCAACGAAACATAGTCCACCGACACTCCGCCTTCGCAACTCACCGATCTCTAGGTCTAGAGACTCGAGATAACGTCCGAAAGACGTCACTAATCGGCCTTCGTCGAACTCACCGAGATGCAGCACGACTTCAACGGGAATGCTTCCTCGCCGCCCCTCACCGGCAGCGCCGAGTTTGACACGATCAGGGCCGGGCAAGGCCACACTTTCAAGCTTCCGAAAATCGTCTCTCAGATGTTCGTCGGCAGGCGACCAATCTGCCACTGCGCGGCCAAACTGTCGGAGCAGATTAGCCGGTCCTCCGAGATACAGGAGAGGGGCCGGCAGCGGTCGATCTTCCGATTGGTCTCGTGCCGACACGATCGTGTCCGGATGCACGTGCACAGCTCGACTTCCCAGATGGGTGAGACGAAGCTCGCGGATTAGATTGGCCGGATAATAGCTCTTCGCAAGATAAGACGGATGAAGGGTCCAAGCGATGGCTGCTTGCCCGAGAGGCAAGGCTGCTTGCGGCAATTGTTCGAGTTGGTCGACTGCAGCGGTCCACTCCCCTGCAAGCCGTGCTCGAGCCTCGTCGAAGGTATATGGATGAGCCTTCTCCCCAGTGCCTCGAGGGGCACGTGCGATGACCTCCGACAACCGCTCTCCACCACCTATCAAATAACGCGGACTAGCCATGAGTCACCTGTCCAACTTCCGAGGAAGGCGGGTCGTCCGAAACAGCGGTCGGCTGCTCCTTCTGTTTTCGAAGCGTATCACGGGCTAACCCAGTTATCGCGCTGATCCGCCGCTCAGATAAAGTCGCGCATCGAAGCACCTCGGCCGCTGCCTTTTTCATCTTAGGCGAGCTCCTTTTGAGTTCGTCGCTCACCAAATCGAGCAGCGCTTCGGCTGGGGGCACGTTATGGACTGCTGCCGAGCGCCTCGCTCGCTGGATCGTAGTGGCCACTTCGCTAAATGACCGACCAGCCCATAGCTGAGCAAGAATATAGGTGAGCTCATTACTCACCGAGGAAGAGTCCAGCTGTTGGCGAAGTGATTTCTGAAGTAGCTCTACAGATGGCAAATCGAAAAGAACCACTTCGTCAAAGCGGCGCCAGACAGCTCTATCTAGAAGTTCGCCGTGATTAGTTGCAGCAACTAAAAGACCCGACGGGGGCCAGTCATCTATCTCCTGTAGAAGCACATTAACCAGCCTCTTCAGCTCCCCGATGTCGGCGTCATCGTCTCGGCGTTTAGCGATGGCGTCGAATTCATCTAGCAGGAGGACACAATCCACCGTTTTCGCGTAATCTAATACAGCTCGGAGGTTTGAACCCGTTTTGCCCAAGTAACTGCTGATTACGGTGGCTAAATCAAGGGTGAGCAGTGGGAGGTTTAGGTGATGAGCCACCCATCGCGCTGAGAAGGTCTTTCCAACGCCTGGTGGGCCAACGAGCAGAAGAGACCGCGTGGGAGCTATGCCTTCTGCCAAGAGTTCGCTCGCTCTGGCGCGCTCCAGAAGAATCTGCCCCAAGCGATCGGCCACTGAGGATGCAAGTATCGGCTCGCCCTCCAGCTGGACGGGGTATTCATGTCGCACAAGCGACATGCGGCTATCTGCATCTACAGGGACTGTTGCTGAACCGGCGTCACGAAACGGAGCCGCGGCCGACGGGCTCGTTACCAGCAGCTCAGACACTCGCGACGCAGCCATTTTGTCGTAGATTGCGAGCTTCTGTATGGATTTGCGGAGAAACGCCTGCACGTCTTGGGGACGCCCAGTAAGGCTCAGCCGCGACAAGTGGACGAATAATTCAAGTATGCCGCTGTTGTCGCCCACTTTGCGCACGCCGGTCGCCTTCGCTCTCTGTGTTAGCGGAATGTTCTACGGTGGACGAGTTTGATAGTCAACTCAAAACATTCGTCCACCTCACACTTCACAGCGGGCGGTTCGCCAGTGCTACTGCTTAGGCGGTATAACGCCGCCGAGAAGCGGGCCGCTGTCGACGAACAACACACCCTTCGCCTCAAAAGCATGGCGCAGCGCTTGGACTCGTGTTGGCAGAACGGACTCTCCCGCTTCGAAACGCGCAATCGTTCGCCTACTCACCCCGGAGGCATCGGCGAGGTCCTGGAGGGACCAGTCGAGCGCCGTCCGCGCCATTCGGCATTGGATGATGTTCAATCTGGCACTCTCAGGGCAAAAAGCACTTGCGCCTGCTCCTTGAGTGTGGCACTACCAGTGCCATAATCGCAGAACCCCAACCCGATCGGCGGGAGACCCTTGGTCATGGCTTCCAGGGAGCATAGCGGCGTGCGTGCTTCACTTCCACCTGTGGATGGTGACGAGGCCGGCCGCGGTGGTGAGGACGGTGTCGCCGCCTCCGGCGGGTTTACCCGGCGGGCGGTGCTGGGCGCCGCCGTCGCGGTGCCGGTGGCCGCCACCGCCTCGTCATCGCGAGGAGCGCAGCGACGTGGCGATCCAGTGGTGGATTGCCGCGCTTCGCTCGCAATGACGGAGAAGCAGCGACGTTGGGAACTAGTACTCGCCGCCTATCGCGAGGCCGACGCTGCCAGGGCGAAGTTCGAGGCGGCGACTTGCGCGGCTTCGGTGGGGCCGGAGGGGCGGTCGTTCGATGAGCAGGAGGCGCTGGACGATGAATATGGGGTCTTCGTAGGCGTCGCGGATTCGGCGATGCTGGCTCTGCTCGAAGCGCGGGCGCCGGATTTGGACGCGCTAGTCGTGAAGATCTCGCTGATCTCGGAGCATCGGGTCTGGGAAAATGACGGCGGGGAGGACTGCCTGGCTTGGCTCGAGGCGGATGCTCGGCGGTTGGCGGAAGGAAGTAAGGCGCAGGGCGGGCTAAGGACAATCAGACCGGTCGGGCATATTCCCTGATCAGGTCGATGAAGTCAGCTTCTGACATCGCGCCGGTGATGACATCGACGACCCTGTCGCCCAGGTCGGAGCCGTCCTGCGCGGAGAAATGGAAACCATTGAGCTTGAGGAAATAGGCCGCCGCAGCGAAGGCCGTGCGCTTGTTGCCTTGGCCGAAGGGGTGGTTGCGAGCGATGCCGAGGAGCAGGGCGACGGCGAGAAACGCCAGATCGGTCTCGCCATAGCTCCAGTGGTTCAGCGGCCGCGCCAAAGCGCTTTCGAGCAGGCCCCGGTCGCGGACGAAGAAGGGCTCGCCGGTTTCAGCAACCGTGATCTCGTTGAATTCGATGACCAGGTCGGCGTCCAGCCAAACCGGCTCACTCGGCAAGACGAGCCATCGTCTTTGGGAAACGCTTCCCAACATAGTCCGCCATGGCCTTGGCATCGGGCTTCTCACCCGTGGGCCTGGGCTCGAGCGGGGAGTGCTTGGGCTTTTCCTTGCGGGGGGCGTCCATCGCCTGGTCTCCTCGGCGGACAAACTCCGCCTGAGGCCGAAGGTTGTCAACCGCGGGATTTGGATATTCGAAGTTCGTTTGGGCGGCGAGGGGGCGGAAGACGTCACGGGCGGCCGTGACGTCGGACGGGTTCGGCCGGCAGTGCCGACCCGCCGGCCGGCCTTCGGCGACTCCGCGCTCAGCGGCGCGATCGCTTTGCGATCGCGGAGTTGAGCGAGGGCGCCTCAGGCGTCACGGGCGGCCGTGACGTCGGACGGGTTCGGCCGGCTTGCCCGGCAGACCCGCCGGCCGGCCTGCGCGGAGTCCGCGGATGGCTTCGCTATCCGAGGCCCGCTTGGCGGAACAAAAAAAGAACTTTCATTGTAGGAAAGGGTTTGAGACAATCGCCGGGTGGCGAATCGGGTCGGCGGGAGGTGGGGCCTTTCGCCGGCTTGGAAGGGAGATCGAGGATGGCTCTGGGATGGAAGAAGGACGGATTCACGCCTGCGAAGAAGGCGGCGTGCCTCGAAGCGCTTGGACGCGGGGCGTCGGTTGCGGAGGCGTGCCGGGAGGCGGGGATGTCGCCGACCACCTTCTACAAGCATGAGAAGAAGGATCCGGAATTCGCGTCTCTGTGCCGGGCGGCGCGGGCGCGGTCGGCAGGGACGGTGGGGCTCGAGATCATGGCCTGGGAACGGGGAGTGACCGGGATCGAGGAAGAGGTGGTCCAGGGCGGCAAGGTGGTCGGGACCCGGCGCAAGCGCTCCGATTCGGTGTTCAAGATGCTTCTCGAAGGCGGCGATCCGGGGCGCTTCGGGCCTCAGGTGAGGGCGCTCAGGGCCAAGATCGAGAGCGAGCTCAGGCCCAGGATCGAGGCCGAGCTTCGCTCCGAGCTCGGGCCGAGGCCGATCCTGCGCGAGGAAGGGGAGGCGCTTCGCAAGCGGATCGAGGAGAAGCTGTCCGAATTCAACCGGCGGATGGGAGGCAATGGATGACCATCGAAAGCCGGATGACGGAGGCGGACTGGGCGCAGTTCCGCCGCAACCTGATCGCCGACGACGTCGCCCTTGGAATGCCCGAGAAGACCGCGGCGGCGGCGGCGGCAAGGGCGGAGGCGCGGGCCAAGGCGCGGCTCGAATGGCTTGCGGAGCGGTTCGAGCGGATGACCGAGCTTTGGGTCGCGCTCGGCCGCTACTGGGCGGATTTCGCGGACGCCCATCCGGAGATCGACCTCGAGGAGCCGGACGATCGCGACCTGCCGCTGCTCATCGACCCGCCCGAGCAGGCCGAGCTCGAAGCCGTCGAGGCGGAGATCGCGGCGGCGCGCGACCGGGACGTCTGGCCGAGGCATTTGTATTTCGACGAGGTGTGACTCCTGGGCGTCCGGCGGCGGATTCGCATCTGCCGTGCGGGCTGGATTTTTTTGAACGCAAAGACGCAAAGACGCAAAGAGCGCGGAGCGCTCCCCCCGATCCGGAGCCCCTCCGGGCACTCGGCGCTATCGTTCGCCGGGGAGTTTGTCCGCTTCGCGGAAATCTTTGCGTCTTTGCGTCTTTGCGTTGAAAAATCGACAGGAGCCGGCGCCCGGGGGCGAGCAGTGGAAGCTCAGCCTTCGAACGCCTCGAGGATAGGGCACGGGCCTTTGCTTCCGGCCGCGCAGGCACGGGTGAGTCGGGTGAGCGCGGTCCGGGCGGCTTCGAGCTCGGCGATCTTCGAGTCGAGGGCGGCGAGGCGCTCCGCGGCGAGGGCTCGGACCCGGGGCCGGTCGTGGCCCGAATCGAGGTCCAGGAGCTCGCCTATCTCGTCGAGGGTGAAGCCGGCCGCCTGGGCCCGGCGGATGAAGAGCAGCCGGCGAAGGTCGGCGGCGCCGTAGCGGCGGACAGAGCCGGCGCGGGGCGGCTCGTCGAGGAGGCCTCGGCGCTGATAGTAGCGGACGGTCTCGACTCCGACCGAGCCGGCCGCGGCGAGCCTGGCGATGGTCATTTCGGGCATTGGGGGGCTCTCGCGAAAGGATCGCCCCTCCCCCGGGCGGCGGGAGAGGGGCTTTGCCGGTCAGCGGCAGTTGCAGGGCTTGCAGGTGCAGGGGTTGCAGGGGCAGCCGCCGCGGGTGCTGGTCTTGTCGGTCATGGTCTTTCTCCTGTCCGGGCCGGAGCCTCGTGCCCCGGCCGCGAATCGCCCTATAGCGTCCGTACCATAGTACGGAGTCAAGCGGTGGATTGCGCGGGGGGCGGCGCTGAGGCTGCGGCCTGTTTGGGATGCGCCGCGGGATAGGCCGCCGCGCGCTATCTTCGAGCCGGTCGGGGACGTCCGGGGAGGGCGATTGCGGCTTTCCGAGCGCAGCGGGGCTGCGCTCGGGCGGCTCAGTCACATTTCTTGTTGCAGTTCCCGTGGCCGTGTCCGTTGCCGTTGCCGTTGCCGTTGCCCGGCGGATCCGAGGACGGCGGCGGGGGCGGCGGCGGCGGGGGCGGCGGCGGCGGAGGAGGCGGCGGCGGCGGTGAAGGCGGCGGCGGCGATGAAGGCGGCGGCGACGAAGGCGGCGGCGAGGAAGGCGGCGGAGACGATCCCGGCGGCGGAGGCGGAGCCGTCACTCCGTCCATCTGGAGGTAGGCCCTGCGGGTCTCGCGGATGGTGACGGGCCCGACCTTGAAGAAGATGAAGTCGAGCGGGACCTGGGTATCCATCTGGATGTCGACGAAATCGTTGCCCTTGTCCTGGCCCCGGGTGAGGACGAGACTCGCCCCTGAGAGTCCGTTGGTCCTCGAGATCCGCTCCTTGACCGCGGCCTCGATCGTCGAGTCGCCGGGCACCGGCCAGATCGACGCGACCCGCGCGCCGGCGGCGACGGCGTTCTTCATGTCCGCATTGGCGTAGAACAACTTACCCATCTGAGCGATTCCGATCACGAACGTGATCAGCACCGGCGCGATCAAGGCGAACTCGACCGCTCCGATCCCGCTGATATTTCGGCCGAGCCGCTTCAGGATCGTCGTTCCGAACAGCTCGGCCTTGGTCGCTCCGAGCCCCCGGTCCTCGATGACCGGATCGTCGCAATGGAGAGGAAGTTCGAGCATCATTGTGTCCTCAGCGTTCCGCTGGCACCCATCGGAATGGACTTGTAATAGAACTGACCGGTGAAAGTTTTCGTAACCTTGACCCGGATGTAGCGAGCGGCGGCCTGGGTCCCGGTGCAGCTGTCGGTAACCGGCAGCGGATCGCCGCCATTGCATTCGAGCCAGCGCTCGAGGGTGACCTGGGATTCGGGCAGGTTGCCGGCGGCCTTGGCGACCTCCGTCTTGACGTAGCTATAGTCGATGTCGCTGCCGGTCGCGGCGGCGACGGCCGGGCGCGCCTGGATGAGCTCGAGGCCGCGATTCACCGCCTGCTGGAGCGCGAAGCGGTCGGCGAGGCCTCGGCTGAGGTCGATCACGCCCATGGTGAGGAGCGCGAGGAAGGGCACCAGGAAGCCGAACTCGATCAGGCTCGTGCCGCGCTCGTCGCGGGCGAGGGCTGGAAATAGTCTCATCCGATCAGCCTCACGACGGTCTGCCGGATGGACGACGAGCCGGTGCCCTCGCACTGGTTGCTGATGCTGGCGCCTCCGCGGAACCTGAGCTTCTGTCCGACCATCTGCAGGCAATTTACGTCCATCGTCGAATTTCCCGCGTAGGTGATGTCGGAAGTCGGGAAGTACATCGCTCCCGTCAGGTTCGAGCTGGAGCCGCCGTTGATCTTGATCTCGATGTTCGAGGCGCGCCGGTCGCGATAGAAGAGGATTCCCTTCAGGTCGCCGCTGTCGGGCGCGCTGAGGTTGAGGCTCGCCTGCGAGTTCATGCCGAGATCGCCGGCCGCCCCGTTCGGCCCGGTCATGATCCAGGTGAGCTGATTGCCGGTGACGTCTCCCTTGAAGTCGATATCGCCGCCGTAGATCGTGATCGACTCGACGGAATCCGGAATGTTGAGGGAGGCGCTGGGCGGAATGCTCGCGGCGAGGAAGCAGGGGTTCGGCCCCAGGCCGGCAAAGTTCGTCGACTCCGTCAGGGTCCCGTTAGCGGTGCATTTCGACACGTCCGGCGCCGGATTGGCCAAATAGGCGTACGGATCGGCCTGCGCCGCCGAATAGGGCTGGAGCACCGTCGGCTCGACGAAATTGTTCGATTTTCCGTTGAGGCCGCCGACCGCCGCGATCGGCGTGGCGGTGATCGACGACGCGCCGCCGGCGGTGACGCATTGAGTCCCGGTGCAATTGCTCTTCATCCCGCAGCCGAGATTGATGTCGGCATTGCCGTTGACGTCGATCCCGGCGTCCGGGCCGTTGTAGAGCGAGATCATGCAATACTGGCCGTCCTGGACGAGGGCGGCGGTGGACGACGCGACCATCTTGGTCGGAGTCTTGGTGAAGATCGACAGAAACGGCAGGGTGCGGGTCGCCGTCAGGGTGACCTGAACGGTCTGGGAGTAGCCGGGCCTGGGCGCGACGACGATCTGCTCCTCCTCGGTGAGGACCGGGAACTTGTTCTTGTCGAGGTCGCGGTGGATGGCGTCGTGCTCGTTGTCGCCCAGCGACACGGCATAGGCGCCGGCGATCGAGCTCGAATCGGCCGCCCGCTGAAGCTGGCGCTTCCAGACGCTGAGCTGAATGGTGTCCACCGCGAAGGCGGCGGAGCCCAGGAGCAGCGGCATCACCGCCGCCGCGACCACGAACACGTTCCCGCGCTCGCTCGAAACCAGATCCTTAAGCCAGCTCAATGCCCTCATCGTCCTGTTCCTCGTCGGTGCAAAGTGCAGCTAGAGGGGACCGAACTAGGCCCGCGGGATTGCGGACTCCTTGACCGCAATGGTTACCGCTGGATTCAGGCTGTTTTGTCGCGCGGGCAGGCGATGACGACCTGGCGCGTCCGGCATTTAGTTCTCATCGCTCGTCGTCCGGGATGACGACTCGGATCCAAGGCCCGATGCTCTATCGCCCGAGCGCCGCGATCATCTCCGCGACGCTCGTGAACTTCTCGCGCGGGCTTCCCTCGCGGGCGCGGCCGGTCTCCGCCGATTCGATCCGCTGCCAGTCCCGGAAGGCGACCGGCTCGACTCCGCGGGCGCTGAGAAGGGTGTCGAGGCCCGGCCCGCCGGTCCTTCCGCCGTCGCCGGGCGGGAAGGCCGATCGGATCGTCTCGGCGACCTCGAAGCCGTCGGGGCGGTTGGTTCCGATCGTGCCCGTCGGGCCGCGCCGGGCCCAGCCCACGGCATAGAGGCCCCCACCGATCACTCCGTCCCGGTTGGCGAACCGGCCGCGGCCGTGCTCGTAGGGCACGCCCTCGATCGGCGGGGTCTGGTAGCCGATGCAGCTGATCACCAGGCCGCACTCGATCGAATAACGCTCGCCGGTGCCGACGGACCTCAGATCGTCGGTGAGCCTGGTGCGCTCCACGACAAGCCTTTCGACCCGCCCCTCGCCCTCGACCGCAACCGGCATCGCGAAGAAGTCGAAGTCGATCGTCTTCGTCTTGTCCCGGGCGAGGTTGGCGAAGTCGCGCAGATGGGTGACCGACTTGCGCATCCCCGGCTCGAGCAGTGCGTCGTCGGCGGCCGGCGTGAAATCGGCGAGGTCGACCCTGGGCGCCGCGGCCTCGAGATGGCCGAGCTCGCCGAGCTCCTTGGGAGTCATCGCGATCTGGTGAGGTCCGCGGCGGCCGAGCACGTGGACCGTCCGGATCGAGCTGCGCTCCAGAGCGTCGAGGGCCCGGCCCACGATGTCGGAGCCGGCGAACTCGGCCCGCGTCTTGGCCAGGATCCGAGCGACGTCGAGCGCGACGTTGCCGTTGCCGATCACCGCGGCTGCGGCGACGTCCAGCGGCGGGTCGAGGTCGGCGAAATCGGGATGGCCGTTATACCAGCCGACGAAGGCCGCCGAGCCGACCACTCCGGGCAGGTCGCTTCCCGGCAGGTCGAGCGGCCGGTCGTTCGGAGCGCCGGTGGCGAGGACGACCGCGTCGTAGAGGCCGGTCAGCTCGGCCACCGTGACGTCGGGCCCGACGCAGACGTTGCCGACGAAGCGCACGTTGGCCGACAAGGCGACCTTCTCGTAGCGGCGATAGACCGCCTTGATCGACTGGTGGTCGGGCGCGACTCCGGAGCGGATCAGCCCGTAGGGAACCGGGAGCCGGTCGATCATGTCGATCTGGACTTCGTCGCCATAGAGCTTCTGGAGCGCTTCGGCGGTGTAATATCCCGCCGGGCCGGAGCCGATGATCGCCACATGCCGCATCTGCCCGAGCCCTCCGTCGCCGTTCGGGCGATGCTAGCGCAGCGCCGGGGAGAGGCAAGCCGCCTTCGTCATTGGCGGTTCAGGGTGGAGCGCGCATGGGAAGAACATGAAGATACGCCTCCCCGTCCTCGCGGCCGCCGCGGCCGCCGTCGCCGCCCCAGCGATCGCCGCGCCTGCGCCCAGGGCCGAGCAAGCCAGCATCCCGTTCGCCAACCACGCCCATGCGATCCGAAACTTCGAGGCGCCCAGCGACGACACCCTCTACCTCGAGGACCGCCGGCGCCGCTGGTACCGGGCGGACGTCGGCCCTTGCTTCGGCCTCAAATGGGCCAATGCGATCGGCTACGACACGCGCGGCGGGATCAATCTCGACAGCTTCGGGGCGATCCTGGTCGACGGCCAGCGCTGCCCGATCGTCTCGCTGACGCACAGCGAGGGACCTCCGAGGAAGGTGAAGAAGGCGAAGCGGGGCTGATAAACCCTCTCCCGTCCTAACGGGAGAGGAGGGGCCCGCCCGCGCAGCGGGTGGGAGGTGAGGGTCTGTACTCCGGACTCGGAAAAGACCCTCACCCCCCAAGCCTTCGGCTTGGGTCCCCCCTCTCCCGCGAAAAGCGGGAGAGGAAGATTCAGCCCTTCTTGCTCTTGTCCTCGAGCAGCAACGCGCCCTGGCTGCGGATGAGCGGCTCGATCATCCCCCGGAAGAAGGTGAGGGCGGGCGGAAGCATCACGGTCATCCGAACCACGGCCTCCTGGATGTCGATCTGCACCGAGACCTGCTGGCCCATCGCCCCGACGTCGAGGTCGAGCCGGTTGCCGGCCCAGCGCGAGCCGACCTGGGCGCCGCCCGGAATGTGATCGGTCAGCTTGCCCACGTTGCGCTCGATCCGGCGCCGGGCCTCCTCGGCTCCGAGCTTGTGGGGAAGGTCGACGGTCAGGGGCGTGGTCATCCGACCGCCCTTAGCGGCGCGGAGCGGCCTCGACCAAGGCTTTTTGCGCTGTGGTGCGGCGGGCACAGTCGGGCGGCCATCTTTGCGTTGCGGCGGAAAACCCTTTCCTGCCGCCGCGATTGACATAGATTGGGTCCCGATGGCGGCGGGGGTCGCCTTTTCGGGGGAAATCAAATGGTTCGTACGACGCGTATCGCTCTTCTGACGGGGCTTTCGGCGCTTGCGCTGAGCGCGGGTCCCGCTTTGGCCCAGGGCGGTGCGCCGGCGGCGGCCCAGGACCGGGCCGACGAGGCGGCGGTTCCCGACGAGGAGACGATCGTCGTCACCGGCACCCGCAGCGCCGGCCGCACCGTCGAGAACTCCCCGGTTCCGGTCGACGTGCTTTCTGCCGAAGCGATCACCGAGGGCGGCCAGGTCGAAACCAACAAGATCCTCAACAAGCTGGTGCCGAGCTTCAACTTCCCGCAGCCGGCGATCTCCGACGGCTCGGATGCGCTTCGTCCCGCGACCCTGCGCGGCCTCAGTCCGGACCAGACCCTTGTCCTCGTCAATGGCAAGCGCCGTCACGTCTCGGCCCTGCTCAACATCAACGGCACCGTCGGCCGGGGCGCGGCGGCGGTCGACATGAACTCGATTCCAGCGCTCGCGATCGACCGGATCGAGGTGCTTCGCGACGGCGCGTCCTCGCAATACGGCTCGGACGCGATCGCCGGAGTGATCAACATCCGCCTCAAGACCACGAACGACAGCGGGCGCGCGGTGGCCAGCTTCGGCAAGTACGTCACCACCCTCGAGGACGTGCAGCGAGTCACCAGCCTGCAGACCACGGGCGGGCAGCCGTCGCTCGACCCGGCGACCAACAATACCTACTTCCTCGCCAACACGGACGGCGAGCTCAAGGTCCGGGACGGCGAGACCTACACCCTCGCAAGCAATTTCGGGATGCCCTTCTTCGGGGTCGAGGACGGGTTCCTCAACCTCACGCTGGAATATCGGCACCGCGGCCGGACCAACCGGACCGGCTTCGACCTGCGGCCGAACTACGTCCGGCCGAGCCCCGCCACATTCGACCCGCGCGAACTGACCTTCGATCGCCGCGAGTTCCGATTCGGCGACCCCGAGGCCGACGATTATTCCATCTTCCTCAACGCCGGCGCGCCCATCGGCGGGGCCGAGCTCTACGCCTTCGCAAGCTTCAACCAGCGCGATTCGGTGAGCGCGGCGAACTATCGCCAGCAGTCGAACGCCAACAACGTCGACTATTCCCAGCTGGCACCCAACCAGACGCCCCCGGCGGTCAACCGACCCGTGCTCACTCCCGACGGCTTCCTGCCGCTGATCAAGTCCGACCTTACGGACATGGCGGGGACGCTCGGCGCGCGCTTCGAAATCGCCACGTTCCGCGCCGACCTGTCGGTCGGCTACGGCCAGAACAAGTTCGACTATATGGTCGACAACACCGTCAACGCCTCGTTCGGCTCGGCGACCCAGCGGCGGTTCGACGCGGGCGGGCTCAAATATTCGCAGACTCTGGTCAACCTCGACTTCGGCCGCGAATACGAGCTCGGCCTCGCCAAGCCGCTGACGGTTTCGTTCGGCGGCGAGTATCGGCGCGAGACCTACGACA
Source organism: Allosphingosinicella sp. (assembly GCA_036388065.1). Taxonomy (GTDB): domain Bacteria; phylum Pseudomonadota; class Alphaproteobacteria; order Sphingomonadales; family Sphingomonadaceae; genus Allosphingosinicella. Next base: position 8,938 of record DASVSP010000001.1, on the reverse strand, counting down.
TCCGTCCCGGCGATTTTCAGTCCTACGCGCTCGGGCCGTTCTTCCGGGCCCAGATCAACAACACGACACTCCTCAACTGCACCACCCAGCAGGGCGTGTTCAACCCGGTGACCAATGCCTGCACCTTCCCAGGGCGCCAGGGCGGACCGGGCGCTCAAGGCTTTCCGGGCCTGCCGGCATCGGCGGCGACCGACGCCTCGCGCCACAACCTCGCCGCCTATGTCGAGCTCGATACGGACATCATGGACGGCCTCACTCTGACCGCGGCCGGACGTTACGAGCATTATTCGGACTTCGGCGACGCACTCGCGGGCAAGATCGCCGCCCGCTACGAGATCCTCCCCGGATTTTCGGTGCGCGGCTCGATCTCCAACGGCTTCCGGGCGCCGTCGCTTCACCAGCAGGTGTTCACGACGACTTCGACCAACTTCATCTCGGGCATTCCGGTCGACGTGCTGACCGCGCCGGTGTCGAGCCCGATCGCGCTGGCGCTCGGCGCAAAGCCGCTCGAGCCCGAAAAATCGCTGAACTTCGGGGGCGGGATCACCGCCAATCCGCTGAGGGGCCTGACCCTGACCGTCGATTATTACAATATCAAGATCAAGGATCGGATCGTCCTGACGGAGAATCTGGGGGCGACGCTGTCGGCGGCGGATGCCGCCATCCGCGCCTTTTTGCTGTCGCAGGGGCTGCCGGCGACGGCCGCCCGGTTCTTCATCAACGGCCTCGACAGCCGCACCCAGGGCATCGACGCGGTCCTCAACTGGCGCCTGCCGGTCGATTTCGGCCGCTTCAACCTGACCGCCGCCTACAATTACAACAAGACCACCATCCTCGACCGCAACAACACGCTCGGCCCGCTCGCAGCGATTCCGGGCGTCGTCCTGTTCGGCCGGCAGGAATCGCTTCGCTTCACCCGCGGCCAGCCGCGCGACAAGATCGTGTTCAGCCTCGACGCCGACGTGAAGCCGTTCGGGCTGACTCTTCGAACGACTCGCTTCGGCAAGGTACTGGCGCCGGGCGCGACTTCGCCGCTTGCGCCCAACCAGGCGAGCTTCGACGCGCTGGGGCCCGACGACGTCCAGCTCTCGCCCAAGTGGATCACCGACATCGAGGTGCGCTTCGATTTCAACGACCGGGTGCATCTGGCGGTCGGTGCGGACAATGTGCTGGACGTCTATCCCGACCGGCTGCCCTTCGGCGCCCGGCCGGCGACCCTGGGGGGCGGCACGTTTCCGCAGAATCAGCAATATAACGGCTATTCGATCTTCTCGCCCTTCGGCTTCAACGGCCGATTCCTCTACGGAAGGGTCGGGATCGACTTCTAGGCCGACAATCCTCCCCGACACCGCCTCGGGGAGGAGGGTCGATCCGTCATTGCGGGGAGCGAAGCGGCGAAGCAATCCCGTGGGCGGCAGCGCAGTGCCGGATTGCTTCGCTTCGCTCGCAATGACGGAGTGAACCCCCTCCTTTGGCCCAGGGTGGCGAACCCGCTCCGACTTCCTACATTAGGGGGCCCCAGGAAGGTCTCCCCAATGAGCGACTCCCCAGTTTCCAGGCGCGGCTTCATCGGCTCGGCGGCGGCGGTCGCCGTCGCGGCGGGCGCGGGCTTCGCCCTCTTCGGGCGCAACGGCTCGCCCGCCGAGGCGGCCGAGCGATTCGAAGTGACGAAGGCTCCCGCCGAATGGCGCCGACTGCTCGGGCCGCAGCGCTATGCCGTCCTTCGCGAAGCCTCGACCGAGCGGGCCGGGTCTAGCCCGCTCGACCGTGAGAAGCGGCGCGGCACCTTCCTGTGCGCCGGCTGCGACCTTCCGGTCTACAGCTCCGCCGCCAAGTTCGACAGCGGCACCGGCTGGCCGAGCTTCACCGCCCCGCTTCCCAATGCGGTCCGCACCCGGCCCGACCGGGGGCTGCTCGGGGTCCGCACCGAGGTCCATTGCCGGCGCTGCGGCGGCCATCTCGGCCACGTCTTCGACGACGGGCCGAGGCCGACGGGCAAGCGCTTCTGCATGAACGGCCTCGCCTTGAAGTTCCGCCGGGCATGACCCGCTCCGTCCAGGCCCTGCTCGGCGCCCTGCTCCTGGTCGTCGGCTTCGCGATCGCGCTCCAGTCGCCCCATCCGGCCGGAGCCGCGCCCAATTCCAGGCTCGCCTCGGCGGTCTTCGCGGGCGGCTGCTTCTGGTGCACCGAATCCGATTTCGACAAGGTGCCCGGGGTCGTCTCGACCGTCTCCGGCTATTCCGGCGGAAGGACCGCGAATCCCAGCTACGAGCAGGTCTCCGGAGGAGGCACCGGCCATATCGAGGTGGTCAAGGTGGTCTACGATCCGGCGAAGGTCAGCTATTCGAAGCTCGTCGCCCACTTCTTCCGGACCGTCGATCCGCTCGACGGCGGCGGCCAGTTCTGCGACCGCGGAAGCCAGTATCGCTCCGCCATCTTCGTTGCCGGCCCGGCCGAGCGCCGGATCGCCGAAGCGACCAAGGGCAATGCCGCCGCCCTGCTCAAGAAACCGGTCGCGACCCAGATCCTGCCCGCCGCCCGCTTCTACGCGGCCGAGGATTATCACCAGAATTATTACAAGAAGAACCCGACCAAGTACAAATATTACCGCTGGCGCTGCGGCCGCGAAGCCCGCCTTGCCCAGCTGTGGGGCAGTTCCGCCGGCCACTGACCCGCCGGTCCGGCCTGCCGCGGCGGCCCAGCCGTTTCGGAATCACGTCGCCTTGGGGTTCGAGGTCTCGGAAACAGGCCCCGCACGACGAAGCTACGCGGCGGACAGGGCGCTTGCGCTCCCCGAACGCCTCCCTTATTGAGCGCCTCCTGTCTCCCGGGCGGCCTTCGAGCCGGATCCGGTCGGGGAGTAGCTCAGCCTGGTAGAGCACTGTCTTCGGGAGGCAGGGGCCGGAGGTTCGAATCCTCTCTCCCCGACCATTTTACTCTTGGCCCGCTGACCTTTCTTGGAGGACCCGGCCGGAGCCCCCACATTCCGACCACCGCCCGGTCCCAGCGACGGACCGATTCCGAAGGCGATGAATCGTCCGGAGCCTGAGGTTTCGATAGGTCTGCCGGCGCTGTTCCGGCTGAAGGCGATCCGCGTCTTGAAAATGACTTCTTCACTTTCGTCCCTCCGCTTGCGAAGTTCGCCCACCGGCAAGGGTTTGCGCGAAAGGTAGAGGAAGACATGATCGATGCGCAGGACCGGTTTCAGGACCCGGCGTTTCCCGCCAGCGGCGCGTAGCGACGCTTGGCTCTCCCCTTCGATCGCCAGGGTCTCAGCACCGGCCCCTTTGCCGTCACCCGCGGCATGGTGGCGGCGCTTGGAGACGAGGCGCTTCGGGACTTGCTTGGCAAGCTTATCGAGGCGGAGGCTGCGGCACGTGGCATTCCCTTCGCTGGGATCGATCTGGGGGGTCATCAGGACGCGCCGGATGGCGGGGTCGATGCGGTTCTGCGCTGGTCAGGCGCACCGGAACCCCGAGGCTGGGTGCCGCGCCGCTTGTGTATCTTCCAGTCGAAGGCGCAAGCCATGCCGCCGGCGGCCATTGCCCGGGAAATGCGGCCCCGAGGTTCGCCGCGGCCGATTTTCGACGAGTTGGCCGCCGTCGGGGGCGCCTATATTCTGTTCTCGAGCGCCGACGCCGGTTTCCGCGCGGTCGAGAATCGGCGCAAGGCCATGCGAGAGGCATTGGCGGGCGTCAAATCCGCCGAACGTATAGCTCTCGACTTCCTCGCCGCAGACCGCATCGCCCGCTGGGTGAACCAGCATAACGGGGTCGCAATGTGGCTCCTGGATCGCTCCGGCCGGGCGCTGGCCGGCTGGCGTCCCTACGCACCGTGGTCGGCACCCGACGTCGGCCGTGAGCCCTATCTGGCAGACGACGAGACGCGCGCGGAAACAAACGGCGCCACGGGCGACATTTACCTGGCCGTCTCCGCAATTCGGACCGAACTCGCCCAACCCCGGCGGGTGGTGCGGCTGATCGGACGGTCTGGAATGGGGAAGACTCGGCTCGCGGAAGCCTTGTTCGATCCGGACGTTCCGGGCGGCGTTCCGCTTCCCCCTCACTTCGCCGTTTACGGCGACCTCGGCCGAGAAATCGCGGCGAGCACGTCATTGGTCGCCGAGAAGCTCGTGCTCGCGGGAACAGACGCCGTGCTGGTCGTCGATAATTGCCCGGCCGTGCTCCACAGCCGCCTTGCGGAAATCGTGCGGCGGCCGGGAAGCGCGACGCGGCTGCTCAGCATAGACTATGACATGGCCGACGATCCTGCGGACGGCGCTTTGATCGTCCGGCTCGAGCCGAGCAGCGACGCCTTGATCGACGCGCTGCTCAAGCGCAGGCTTCCGCAGCTCTCCGCCGCTGCACGCGCGAGGCTGACGGGCTTTGCGGGAGGGAATGCGCGCGTGGCGCTGGCCATTGCAAACAGCGCGGGGGACGGCGCGGACCTGGCGCCCCTCAACGACCGGGAGCTTGTCGACAGGCTGTTCCAGACCGGTCGGCGGGACGAATCCGACGTTCGCCTCGCGGCAGGCGCCGCCTCTCTCGTCATCGCATTCTATGCCGAGCGATGGGGCGAGCACGCGGCCGAATATCGTCACCTCGCTAAACTCGCCGGACTTGCACCGGAGCGCTTCTTTCGCGCCATCAACGCGATGCTGGAGTGGGGGATCGCCCAGCAGCGCGGCCCTCAGCGCGCGGTCAAGCCCGACGCGATCGCCAATCATCTGGCTGCGCAATTTCTCGCGGGGAGCGACTCGGCGGCTCTAATCGATATCTTCGCGAACGGACCGGAACGTCTCCTTGCCTCTTTCGCCCGTCGTCTTGGCCAGATCGCCAACGTCAAGCCGGCAAGGGACCTGGCAGAGCGACTGCTCGCGGCCGACGGCTGTTTGTCCAAACCCGGGCGTTCCTACAGCGACCGTCACAAGGCGTTCGAAGCCATCATTCCGGCGGCTCCCCAGGCCGCACTTCGGGCGGCCGAGCGAGAGCTGGACGGGATCCCCGCCCTCTCCATCCGTCACTCCTCACCAGACTATGCGGCCTTGATCGAGCTCGTAGGCCTCATTGCCTCCCTGCCTGAAACCTTTCGCGCGGGAATGCTTACGCTAACCCACTTCGCAACGCTCGAAGATCCGGAATCGCAGGGGATTTGCCGCGCGCGATTTGAGTTCCTGTCAAAATACAATTCGGATTTGAAATTCAGTCATGCCCCGGAAGCGATGCATCGCGAGTTCCTCGAGGGGCTTCTCCAGGCGGAAGATTCCCGCCTCAGGGAACTCGGCCTGGAGGCGCTCGGACAGACGCTTCCGGGAAGCATGCACAAGTCGGGCAACGCGGTTCCGGCGGACAACCCGGTGGTGGCGTCGCGGGAGTCGTTTGCCCATGAGGAGTGGGGCCAAGCCAGCCTCAATCGCCTCGTGGAATTCGCACTTTCCGAGGACCCGCTGTCGGATTGCGCAAGGAATCTCATCGCCGACGGGCTTGTTCCCCGCTCGCCGGACGCCGTCGAAGTGATCGCCGCGATGAAGAAGGTTCGCCCGCAAGGCTATTGGCACGCGGGCTGGGTCGCTTCGGGCCGCGCCTGCAATGCCGTCGGGCGGGGTGGTCCCGACGGCTTGCGCGAAGACTTGTCGCAGCTTTATCGGGAGCTCACCCCGAGGAGTTTCGAGGCGTGCTTCGAAGCCTTCGTCCTGGGTTCCCAAACCGATCATGCCCGGCCAGGGCGCCGGGATTGGAAGTTTCGAAGCTCGGCGCTGCTTGCGAGAGCCGTCGGCCGGGCGGCCGTCCGTGCAGGACAGCAAATCGAAGTCCTGGCCGCTCGCGCCGTTCGGGCGAATACCGTCGAAAGCGTTTTCGCTTTCGGTGCCGGTCTCGCGAGATCCGCCGAATCGCTGGACTCCCTGTGGACGATCGCCAAGCGAGCCCTCCGCCAGGCCGAACCTGACAAGCGATCGCCGTCGCTCTTGATCGGCATCATCCACGAAGCCAATCGCTTCCCGAAGCCCGGCTGGCGGGCGTGGACGGACCGGGTCCTGGATGAGATCGAGAAGGACCCACTCCTGCGGCCGTGGATCGGCGCCTTCCATCAGGGAAGACGGCTCGTTCCGGCCGATCTCGCCCGGCTGAGCCGCGCGCTCGATCGGCCCAGCCCGAACCTCCGGGCGACACTGGCGCCGCTTCATCCGATGGAAGGAGAGGCGGATCAGCAGGCGATGGCGCGGCTGCTGGACAAAGCCATGACCGTGGACGGCGACGGCGCCATCCTCCTTCGGATAATGGAGCGGCACATCGGCGCCTTCGGGCGAGCAGACGCCTTCTCGAGCCCCGATCTGCTCGAAACGGCGAAGGCTCTTCTCGTCCATCGCAACTGCTATCTGTCACCCGTTGAGCGGGCCGACTCAATGCTTGCCGGCCTGGCCCGAGCGGTGTTCGCACTGGATCCTTCGGACGATCTGGCAACCGAAATATGCCGGTGCGTCCGCCAAACGCGATGGGTATCGTGGGATTCGGACAGGGGCCATTGGGGCATGGTCGCTGCCCTTATGGAATGCCGCCCTCAGGCCACGCTGGATTGCCTGGTGGGAGAATCGGCCACTTCCGAGGAAGACGATCTCTCTTATTTCGTGTTGGGGTCCCGGTTCGACAACGACTTTGATCGTAACCGCTCCAAAGGTCCGCCGTCACATGAGAAGGAACTGCTTCGATGGGCGTCGCGGAATCCGCAGATCCGGTCCCTCCGCCTCGCCGAGCATATCCGCTATTGTACTCCGCCCGATGATTCGGACCCGGACAGCGCTGAATGGACCGGTCTTGCGCTGGAGCTGCTGAAGGCGGCGCCCGATCCCATTTCCGTTCTCGAAACCTTCGAGCGCCGTATGGCAAGGCCCGACGGCGGCACCTCGTTTTTCCATTACCTTCGCCGGCACTCCTTGCTGCTGGCTTTGAAGTCGCACGGGGATCCGGTGGTCCGGCGCTGGGGGGAGCAGGCCGTCATGAGGATGGAACGCCGGCTCGCCGAGGCCGAAGGCGAGCGCGATGAAGAGGTATTCGAATAGCGCGGCCCGTTGTCGCCGTCGGACCCGAAGGCGTCCGGAGGCGGACAGCCCTTTCGCCCCGCAAATCGCAACTGACACGGCCAGGCGCCCCTGCTAGAGCCCCCTTATGCTCAACCTCAACGCGATCACGGTCCGCCTCGGTGGGCGGACCATCCTTGACGGCGCTTCCGCCTCGCTTCCGCCGGGCGGGCGGGTCGGGCTGATCGGCCGGAACGGGGCCGGGAAGTCGACGCTCATGCGGGTCGTCGCCGGGCTGCTCGAGCCCGACGGCGGCGCGGCGGAGATGCCGCGCTCGGCCCGGCTCGGCTATATCGCGCAGGAAACCCCGGCCGGAGCGGCGACCCCGTTCGAGACCGTGCTCGCAGCCGACGTCGAGCGGGCGAGGCTTCTCCACGAGGCGGAGGAGACCGAGGACGCGCACCGTCTCGGCGACATCCATGAGCGCCTGAACGCCATCGGCGCCCACGCGGCCCCGGCCCGGGCGGCCCGGATCCTCGTCGGGCTCGGCTTCGACGAGGACATGCAGCAAAGGCCGCTCGACAGCTTCTCGGGCGGCTGGCGGATGCGCGTGGCGCTCGCCGCCCTGCTCTTCTCGGAGCCCGATCTGCTGCTCCTCGACGAGCCCTCGAACCACCTCGACCTCGAAGCCACGCTCTGGCTCGAGAATTTCCTCAAGGGCTACCGGGCGACGATGCTCATCGTCAGCCACGAGCGCGACCTCCTGAACAACGTCGCCGACCACATCCTGCATCTCGAGCAGGGCAGGGTCACGCTCTATCCGGGCGGCTACGACGCGTTCGAGACCCAGCGCGCCGAGCGTCTCGCCCAGCTCGAATCGGCGCGTGCCAACCAGGCGGCGCAGCGCGCCCGGCTGCAGGATTACATCGCCCGCAACTCTGCCCGGGCGAGCACCGCCAAGCAGGCCCAGTCGAGGGTCAAGGCGCTTGCCCGGATGGCGCCGATCGCCGCGGTCGCCGAGGATCCGAGCCTGAGCTTCGACTTCCCGAGCCCGGCCGAACTGAAGCCGCCTCTCGTCCAGCTCGACATGGCCGCGGTCGGCTATTCTCCGGGCAAGCCGGTGCTCCAGCGCCTCGACCTGAGGCTCGACCCGGACGACCGGCTCGCCTTGCTCGGCCGCAACGGCAACGGCAAGACGACCCTGGCGCGCCTGCTGGCGGCGCAGCTGCCCGCGATGGAAGGGGAGATCCGGGCCTCGGGCAAGCTCAAGGTGGGCTATTTCACCCAGTACCAGGTCGAGGAGCTGAACGGCGACGAGACACCGCTCCAGCACATGGCGCGGCTCATGCCCAAGGCGGCTCCGGCGGCGGTGCGGGCCCAGCTCGGCCGGTTCGGCTTCTCCGGGCTCAAGGCGGTGATGCGGGTCGGCGACATGTCGGGCGGGGAGCGGGCGCGGCTGGCGCTGGCCCTCATCACCCGCGACGCGCCGCACCTGCTGATCCTCGACGAGCCGACCAACCATCTCGACGTCGACGCCCGCGAGGCCCTCGTCCAGGCGCTCAACGACTATCGAGGCGCCGTCGTCCTGGTCAGCCACGACCGCCACATGCTCGAGCTCACCACCGACCGGCTGGTGCTCGTCGACGGCGGAACGGCGCGCGAATATTCGGGAAGCCTCGACGACTATACCGACCTCATCCTCGGCCGGAACCAGGAAGGCGGCGGCGGCGATCGGCAGTCGGCGAAGCGAAGCCGAAAGGACGAGCGCCGGGCCGAGGCCGTGGCGCGTGCCCAGGGCCAGTCGCTGCGCAAGACGGCCCAGGCCGCCGAGGCGGAGATCGCGAGGCTCGAGAAGCGCAAGACGGAGATCGAGCGGGCGATGTTCGACCCGGCCTCGGCCGGCGCGGAGGATTCGAAGCGCAC